>NZ_JBHMFS010000002.1:0-309418 GCF_051433165.1 Falsiroseomonas sp. E2-1-a4
CCCCCCCCCCCCCCCCCCCCCCCCCCCCCAGGCCAGCGTCATGTCCGCAGCCGCGGCAATGCCGGGCAGGTGCTGTGCGCCCTTGGTCTGTTCCAGCCGCCCAACGAACAGCAGCAGCGGCGCATCCGCCCGCAGCCCGAGTGCACCGCGCAGCGCCACGCGCAGCAGGGCGCGATCCGCCGAGGGCGGCAGCGGGGCCGGATTATCCACCTGGGCGACGGCACCCTCCGGCAGCCCGAAGAAGCGCGCTGCGCGGCGTGCCCCCGGGGCGGAGACGGCGCACCAGACCGCCTGGTGCGCGTGCAAGCCGGGCAGCGCTTCCGCGATGCCGCCGGGCATCGCCTCCGGCGCCAGATGCACGACCACCAGCCGCGGCAGCGCCGTGGCGGCGCGCAGCAGGCCCAGCCCGGCATTGGGCCAGGGCAGGGGGATCAGCAGGACATCCGGCGCCAGCGCCGCGATCGCCGCATGCGTGGCGGCTTCCTGCGCCGCAATTTCATCCTCGGCGGGTATGCGGCCGGACCAGCCGATGGCGGCGGCGTGAAGGTGGGGCCGTGCCGGTCCGGGCGGCAGGGCGGCGGCGAGAGCCGGCATCAGGGCTGGGTCGGCTACCAGCGTGACCCGCAGGCCCGGCTGGGCGGCGAGCCGGGCGGCGAGTTGCGCGGTATGCCCCTCCGTCCCGCCAAAGCGCGTCGACGGCAGCAGGACCAGCACGTGGCCGAGCCGGCCGGTCGCGGCGCTCGGGGTGCCGGCGGCGTGTGGCGACGCGCCGCTCATCTGCTCGGGTCCTGGCATGCTGTCACCGTAGCCGGGCCTTAGCGCGGCATGGAAGGTCACGCCAAGCCTGCCATCCGGCGGCGGGCCTCAGGCGCTGGCCTTGGCGGCGGGGCGGGGGATGCCCCGCGCCAGGCCCGCCAGGTTCCGCATCGCCGGCGCCAGCGCCGCCGGGGCGAAGTGACGACGCCCGAAGGCCAGCGCCGCATCCCCCATCCGCGCCCGCGCCGCCGGGTCCAGCACCAGGGTAGCCAGCGCCGCGACGAAGCCGGCGCGGTCCTCCGCCAGGGCATAGGCCTGGCCGGCCCCGCCGGAGATGCCGTACAGCGCCTCCGCCGTCAGCACGCTGGGCAGGCCGTGGCTGAGATACTCCACCGTCTTGATCTTGAGGCCGCCGCCATAGAAGACCGGGTTAACCCCGATATGGAGGGTGGCGAGGAAATCCTCCGGCCGCGGCACCGCGCCATGCAGCACCACGCCGGGACGCCCGGGCGGCACCGCGGCGCAGACCGCGCCGGCCACATGCAGCTCCGCCCCCAGCGGCGCGATGGCGGGCCAGACCTGGTCCAGCAGCCAGACCAGCCCATCCCGGTTCATCGGGCTGTCACCGCCGAGGAAGCCGATCCGCACCGGCCCCTCCAACTGGCCCGCGGCGCGCGGCACCGGCTGCACCACGTGCGGCGCCAGCATCACCCGCCCGGGCAGCAGGGCCTCCAGCCAGTTGAACTCATCCTGTTGAATGGCCAGAAGCTGGTCGAAGCCGGACAGGATCTGCAATTCCTCCTGCACGCTGATCTCGATGAAGTGGCGGCGGCCGAAATGGGCGAAGTTGCGCGCGCGCAGCGACATGATGTCGTGCGTATCCAGCACCTTCAGCACCGGCTGGTGAATGGCGTGGCGCAGATAGGACAGGCGGATGTATTCCAGCACCACCGCATGCGGCGGGTTGGCTGCTAGATGCTGGGCAAACAGCGGCAGCACGGCGGCGATCGTGGACCGCCGCTCGAACGGGGTCAGCGCGGGTGGCAGTCGCGCATCCGGCGTCGGCGGCAGCGCGTCGGTCGGGAAGAGGCGGGAACGGCCGCCCAGCAGCGCCTTCGCCTTGGTCTGTTCTGCTGGCGACATCGTGCCGATGAAGAACAGATCCAGGTCCATCTCCGTGCGTGCCGCGCGGGCGAGGGAGGCGATGCGGGCGTGGTTGCCCAGACGCTCCTCCCAGAAGCGCAGATCGGTGGCCAGCAGCGTGCGCGGCCGGTCCATGGCCAGGCGCAGCATGGCGGGGCTGGCCAGTTGCCGCTGCGCCGACGCCACCCGTGTGGCATAGCGGCGCCATAATGCCGCGGAGGCCTCCGCGATGGTGGGTCGCAGGGCCGGCTCCAACGCGGCGCGCTGCACCAGCCCGGCCAAGGCGGCGGCGTCTGCTGCGGCGTGCCAGGCAGCCTCCGGCTCCAGCCCGGCGAAAGCCTCCGCCGTGCCGGCCACCGGACGGCCGCGCGACAGCGCCTCCACCGTCTTGATCTTGAGGCCGGTGCCACCCTCATGCGGGTTCACCACGAGGTCTACCGCTGCATACAGCTCATCCGGGTCCTGCACCGGGCCGATCAGCGCCAGGCCGGGGGCCAGCTCCAGATGCTTTGCCGCGCTGCCGGCGATGCGGATCTCGGCGCCGGCGGCGGCCAGGGCCGGCAGGTCCAGCGCGGCCAGGAAGCGGTCCAGCGCGCGGGTGTTCATCGGGTTCGAGCTGCCGAGATAGCCAATGACGAAGCGGCCATCCGGCGCCCGCAGCGGCAGCGGTTGGCGGTCGCCGGCCGGGATGTGGCCGAGCGTCAGCACCGGCTTCGGGCTGTAGGCCTCGAAAGCTGCGCGCTCCTCATCCTGGATCGCCAGCACCACGTCGGCGCGGCCGAAGCCACGCGCTTCCTCCGCCTCCGTGGTGAAGTAGAAGGACGGAGTCAGGCCCAGCTCGCGCAGCCGCTTGTCGCGCCCGCCGAACTGGTCATGCGTGTCCAGCAGCTTCAGCACCGGCGCGGCGGCGCGAAGGTTGGGCGGCGGGAAGAAGGTGAAGGCGCGGCTGAGGAACACGTATTCCACCAGCACCATATCGAAGCCCGGCCGGCGCACCGCGAGCGCCGCCAGCTCCTCCTCCAGTGCCGGCTGCACCCAGTCATCTAGCCCGAATCGGGTGCCGAGGCTTGGCTTTTCCAGGGCGCGATCATGCGGCACCAGGATCAGCTCGTCCCAGGTATCTCGCATGGAGTCATGGTGTTCCGGCGCGACCTTCTCACGGTCCAGCAGGCAAAGCGTGATGCTGTGGCCGGCCGCCTTGAGGTCGGACAGCACGGCGTGGATGCGGGCGCGGTTGCCGGCATCCTGCGGGTGGCTCGGCGTGGGGGAGACGACCAGGATACGCATGGTGGGCTTGGGATGTCCGGGAGGCGAGGCGGCAGGATAGGGGCGGGGGCCAGCGCCGCAAGCCCGCCCGTGGCAGCGGGCCTGGGGTTCGATCCCGCTGAAAGGGTTGCGGCCCCCGCCGTGGTGGGGCATACCGCGCCCGCCGGCCCAGGGTGCAAGCCCCGGGGCGGCAAATTCGCACGCGATGCACCTTCCGGGGGTTGCCCCGAGGGTCCGGTCCCCTCCCTTCGGTCTGATGGGCGGGGGCGGCAGCGCGGAGGTTCAACCGGACCACTGGAAGTAGAAAGGATTTCGCCGATGGCGATGCCCGACGTCACCCTGCGCGGCCTGCTCGAAGCCGGCGTGCATTTCGGCCACCACACCCGCCGCTGGAACCCCCGGATGGCGCCCTACATCTTCGGCGTGCGCAACCAGGTCCATATCCTGGACCTGCAGCAGACCGTGCCGATGATGGACCGCGCGCTGCGGGCGATCCGTGACGTGGTGGCCGCTGGCGGCCGCGTGCTGCTGGTGGGCACGAAGAAGGCCGCCGCCGAATACGTCGCCGAAAGCGCCGCGCGCTGCGGCCAGTATTATGTGAACCACCGCTGGCTCGGCGGCATGCTGACCAACTGGAAGACCATCCAGGGCAGCATCAAGCGCCTGAAGCAGATGGAAGAGCAGCTCGGCGGCAACATCCAGGGCCTCACCAAGAAGGAAGTCCTGATGCTGACGCGGGAGCGCGAGAAGCTCGACCGCGCGCTCGGCGGCATCAAGGACATGGGCGGCCTGCCGGACATCATCTTCGTCATCGACACGGTGAAGGAGAAGCTGGCGATCGAGGAGGCCAACAAGCTCGGCATCCCGGTGGTCGCCGTGGTCGACAGCAACGCGGACCCGATGGGCATCGCCTATCCGATCCCGGGCAATGACGACGCGATTCGCGCCATCCATTTGTATTGCGACAGCGTCGCCGGCGCGGTGCTGGACGGCATCTCGGCCGAGCTCGGCTCATCCGGCGCCGACCTCGGCGCGGCTGAGGAACTGGCACCCGAGGCGCTGCCGGACGTGTCCGACGTGCTGCCGGAGGCGCTCGCCGCCGAGATCAGCGCCGAGATCGCCGCCGAAGCGCCGGCCGCCGCGCCGATCGCGGAAGAGCCCGCCAAGGACGCCCCGGCGGCCTGACGCTTTGCCCCCGGCATGCCGGGGGCAGGTTGAGAACATCAGGCCGGGCGCCGCACGCCCGGCCGGCAGAGTTGGAAGGCCGCCCGGGCATGGCGCCCGCGCGGCCATGATGCGATGGACGGGGACGATCAATATGGCCGAGATCACCGCGGCGATGGTGCGCGAGCTTCGCGAGAAGACCGGCGCCGGCATGATGGACTGCAAGAAGGCGCTGGTGGAAGCCGCCGGCGACATGGAAGCGGCCATCGACTGGCTGCGCAAGAAGGGCCTGTCGGCCGCCGCCAAGAAGTCCGGCCGTGTGGCCGCCGAGGGCCTCGTGGGCGTCGCCTCCGGCCCCAACACCGCGGCGATGGTCGAGGTGAATGCCGAGACCGACTTCGTGGCGCGCAACGATGCCTTCCAGGCCTTCGTCGCCGAGGTGGCCAGCCTGGCCCTGTCCGTTGGCGATGACGTGGAGGCGCTGAAGGCCGCGACCTTCCCCGGCACCCAGCACTCGACGCAGGAAGAACTGACCCGCCTGATCGCCACGATCGGCGAGAACATGACCATCCGCCGCGCCAAGGTGCTGCGCGTGCCGTCGGGCACCGTGGCCACCTACATGCACAATGCGGTGAAGCCGGGCCTCGGCAAGATCGGCGTGCTGGTCGCGCTGGAAGCCGCGAGCGAGATCGAGGCGCTGGAAGGCCTGGGCCGGCAGATCGGCATGCATGTCGCCGCCACCCGTCCGGATGCTCTGGATGTCGACGCCGTCGACCCCTCCGCGCTGGAGCGGGAGAAGGCGGTGCTGCGCGAGCAGGCGGCAGGTTCCGGCAAGAAGCCCGAGATCATCGAGAAGATGATCGAGGGCCGCATCCGCAAGTACTACGAGGAAGTGGTGCTGCTGGAGCAGGTCTGGGTGCATGACGGCGAGACCCGCGTGCGCCAGGTGGTCGCGAAGGCCGGCGGCAAGCTGACCGGTTTCGCCCGCTTCCATCTGGGCGAGGGCATCGAGAAGGCGACCAGCGACTTCGCCGCCGAAGTGGCCGCCGCTGCCAAGGGCTGAGCCGGCCCGCCGCGCCCGCGGCGTGACAGCCTGAGGCCTGGGTGAGGGTGCGGCCCGCCATGCGCGTGCTGCCCCTGCGCCTTGCCGCCGCCACGGTGCGCCGCCTATGTTACGCAACGCCAGCCAGCCGGACACCGCAGACGATGAGCAGACCCCCCCTCTATAAGCGCGTCCTGCTCAAGGTCTCCGGCGAGGCTCTGATGGGCAATCGCGACTACGGCCTCGACATCGCCGTGCTGAAGAACATCGCGGAGGATATCCGGGATGTGGTGGCGCTCGGCGTCGAGGTCTGCATGGTGATCGGCGGCGGCAACATCTTCCGGGGTGTCGCGGGGGCCTCGGCTGGCATGGACCGCACGCAGGCCGATGCCATGGGCATGCTGGCCACCGTGATGAACGCGCTGGCCATGCAGAACTGGTTGGAAAAGCTCGGCGTGCCGACCCGCGTGCAATCCGCCATCCCGATGGCCAGCCTGTGCGAGCCCTTCATCCGCCGCCGCGCCATGCGGCACATGGAGAAGGGCCGCGTGGTGATCTTCGCCGCCGGCACAGGCAACCCCTTCTTCACCACCGATACCGCCGCCGCGTTGCGCGCGAACGAGATGGGCTGCGATGCGCTGCTGAAGGGTACGCAGGTCGATGGCGTGTATTCCGCCGATCCGCGCAAGAACCCGAATGCCGAGCGCTACACGACCATCACCTATCTCGATGTGCTCTCGCGCGACCTTGCGGTGATGGACGCCGCCGCCATCAGTCTGGCGCGGGAGAACAAGCTGCCGATCGTCGTGTTCAACATCCACGAGCCGGGTGCCTTCACCGCCGTCATGAATGGCGAAGGAAAGTTCACCACCGTGGTTGATCCATAGACCAGTTTCAGTCGCATTTTCCGGGTCGCCAGACTCGCGCCTGATTTGACGATGCTTCGTTCGTTTGTCGCATTTTCCGTGTCGTCAGGCTGGCGCCTGACTTGAAGATGCTTGAGGGGGAATCCGGGCATGGCCGCCGACTTTGCCGAATACAAGCTCGAACTGCAGCGCCGGATGGATGGCGCGCTGGAAACGCTGAAGAAGGAATTCCAGGGCCTGCGGACCGGCCGCGCCAGCCCGGCGCTGCTGGAGCCGATCCGTGTCGAGGCCTACGGCAATGTTCAGCCGCTGGTACAGGTCTCCAACATCTCCGTCGCCGGGCCGGGGCTGCTGTCCGTGCAGGTCTGGGACAAATCCGTGGTGAAGGCGGTGGAGATCGCGATCCGCGATTCCGGCCTCGGCCTGAACCCGCAGACCGAGGGCCAGGTGATCCGCGTGCCCTTGCCGCCGCTGACCACGGAGCGGCGCAACGATCTTGTGAAGACCGCTTCCAAATATGCTGAGGCCAGCAAGGTTGCCATGCGCGGCGTCCGGCGCGATGCCATGGAGACCGTCAAGGGCTGGGAGAAGGACAAGAAGTCCGAGGTGTCCCAAGACGACGTGAAGCGTTGGACGGATGAGATCCAGAAGATGACCGACCAGAGCATCAAGACCGTCGATGCCACCTTCGCGGAGAAGGAAAAGGACATCCGGACAAACTGATGGCAGGCTGGGCGGCTTGGACGGACGGGTGATGAGCGCGGCGGCGAAGCCGCTGGGGCCGGCCGAGCAGCCGCTCGGCACGCCGGAATCGGCTGCGGAGCCGGCGCGCCCCGGCGCCGGCCTGCCGCAGCACATCGGCATCATCATGGATGGCAACGGCCGCTGGGCCGCGTCACGCGGCCTGCCGCGCGCCCTCGGCCACAAGGCCGGCGCCGAGGCGGTGCGACGCACCATCGAGGCGACTGCGCGAGCCGGCATCGGCTGGCTGACCCTGTTCGCCTTCTCCTCCGAGAATTGGCAGCGCCCGGCGGATGAGGTGCGTGACCTGACCGGGCTGATGCGGATGTACCTCCGCTCCGAGGTCAGCAGCCTGGCGCGCGAAGGCATACGCCTCCGCGTCATCGGGGAACGGGAGCGTTTTGGCGCGGAGACCGTACGCGCGATCGGCGCGGCGGAGACCGCGACCGCCCACGGCACCCGCCTGAACCTGAATGTCGCCGTGTCCTATGGCGGGCGGGCGGAGATCGTGGCGGCGGCGCGAGACCTCGCGCGCCAGGTCGCCGCCGGGACGCTGGACCCCGAACAGGTGGACATGGCGACCTTCGCTCGGCAGCTCTCGACCGCCGGCATGCCGGACCCGGATCTCATCATCCGCACCAGCGGCGAGCAGCGGCTGTCCAACTTCCTGCTGTGGCAATCGGCCTATGCCGAGCTGGTCTTCCAGGATGTGCTGTGGCCGGATTACGACGCGCCGCATCTGGCGCAGGCCATCGCCGAATTCGCCCGCCGCGAACGCCGCTACGGCCTTCGCGTCGCGTGATCCGGCTGGCGCGATGACAGATCCAGGTGGCGCATCCGGCGCCGGAAAACGCTGGACGGATCTTCGCAAGCGCGCGCTTTCAGCTGCCGTGCTGCTGCCGGCGGCGCTGGCCTGCATCTGGTTCGGCGCGGAATCCTTCACCGCGATGGTGGCGCTCGCGGTCGCGGTGCTGACCTGGGAATGGGTGCATCTGTGCGGCCGGAAGACCCGCGCCTTTCCAGGGCTCGCGGTGCCCCTGGTGGTGCTGGCCGCGGGCACGCTGGCGGTGATGAACCAGGTGCGCGCCGGGCTGGTGGTTCTGCTGGCCGGCTCCGCCATCACCTGGCTCGGCGTGGCGCGCATGGGCCGGCGCGCGGGCGTGACGCAGCCGGCGCGGCGGCTGGCGGCGGGCGTGCTGTATATCGGCTTGGCCGGCCTCGCGCTGATCGAGCTGCGCTATGACAATGAGGCCGGGCGCGGCAATGTGCTGTTCGTCTTCATCGTGGTCTGGGCCTCCGATATCGGCGCCTACATGGCCGGCCGGGCCTTTGGCGGGCCGAAGCTGGCGCCGGCCATCTCGCCCAACAAGACCTGGTCCGGCGCTCTCGGCGGGCTGGCGGCGGCGCTGGTCTTCGGCGGCGCCTGCGCGCTGGCCTTCACGCCGGGGGCGGCTTTGACCTCCATCGCTGTCGTGGTGGTGCTGGTGGGCGTGGCCTCGCAGGCGGGGGATCTTCTCGAATCGGCCATCAAGCGCCATTTCAATGTGAAGGACACGTCCTCCCTCATCCCTGGCCATGGTGGCCTGCTGGATCGGCTGGATGGGGTGCTGGCGGCGGCGCCTGTTGCGGCGCTGCTGTCCTATGCGCTGGGGCAAGGGCGGCCACTTTGGGGATGGGTCTGGTGACGCGTTCGGTATCCATTCTCGGCAGCACCGGCTCCGTCGGCCGGTCCACCATGGCGCTGCTGGATGCCGCGCCGGAAGGCGCCTTCCGGGTTGAGGCGCTGGTCGCCAACCGGGATTTCTCGGTGCTCGCCGAACAGGCCCTGCGCCATCGTGCGCGGCTGGCCGTGGTGGCGGATGAGGCCGCCTATGCCGGCCTGAAATCCGCCCTTGCCGGCAGCGGCATCGCGGTGGCGGCGGGCCGCGCGGCGGTGGAAGACGCGGCCGCGCGCCCGGCGGATTGGACCATGGCCGCCATCGTCGGCGCCGCCGGGCTGCGCTCCACGCTCGCGGCGCTGGCCCGTGGCGGCACGCTGGCGCTGGCGAACAAGGAAAGCCTGGTCTGCGCGGCGGAGCTGGTGCTGGCCGTCGCCCGTCAGGGCGCTGCTATCCTGCTGCCGGTCGATTCCGAGCACAACGCGATCTTCCAGGCGCTCGATGGCCAGGACCCTGCGGGGGTGGAGAAGATCATCCTCACCGCTTCCGGTGGCCCGTTCCGCGAATGGACGCGGGAGCGCATGGCCCGTGCCACGCCAGCCGAGGCGGTGCGCCACCCGGTCTGGTCCATGGGCGCCAAGATCAGCATCGATTCGGCGACCATGATGAACAAGGGGCTCGAGCTGATCGAGGCCGCCCGCCTGTTCCCCGTGCCGGAGGCGCGGATCGAGGTGCTGGTGCATCCGCAGTCGGCCGTGCACGGGCTGGTGCAGTTCGCCGATGGCTCCCTGCTGGCCCAGCTAGGCACCCCGGATATGCGCACCCCCATCGCCCATGCCCTGGCCTGGCCGAAGCGCATCCATGTCAGCGCCCCGCGGCTGGATCTGGCCGCCCTCGGCCGGTTGGATTTCGCGGCGCCGGACCCCGTGCGCTTCCCGGCACTGCGCTTGGCGCGGGAGGCCTTGCAGGCGGGCGGCGGCGCCCCGACTATATTGAACGCAGCGAACGAAGTGGCGGTCGGGATGTTCCTCGACAGCCGCCTTGGCTTCCTGGAGATCGCATCGGTGGTCGAGGCGACGCTGGAGGGGATGGTAACCGCGCGGGCGGAGGGGCTGGAGGATATCCTGGCACTCGATGCCGCGGCCCGCCGCGCCGCCTCCCGCCATGCCGAGGCCCGCGCCGCGGTCAGCTGAGATATTTGGCGCTTGAGCGCCGCTGGGATTTAGGCGCGTCCGCGCCGTTGGAGAGCACCTTGGATTTCCTGCCCGAACCGATCCGCACCATCCTGGCCTTCGTGGTCGTGCTGGGCGTGCTGGTGTTCTTCCATGAGCTTGGCCACTACCTCGCGGCGCGTTGGCGCGGCGTGCATGTCGAGCGGTTCTCGGTTGGCTTCGGCCGCGCGATCGCCGCCTGGACCGACCGGCAGGGCACCGAATGGCGCATCGGCTGGCTGCCGCTCGGCGGCTATGTGAAGCTGCACGGCCAGGAACAACCCGAAGACGCGCCGGAATCGGTGCGCGCAGGCTGGCGCCCCGGCCAGACCTTCCACGAAAAGCCGGTGGGCGACCGCGCCATCATCGTCGCCGCCGGGCCGCTGGCCAATTTCATCCTGGCCGCCCTGATGTTCGCCGCGCTGTACATGACGGTGGGCCAGCCGGCCGCGACCACGGCGGTGGGCACGGTGCAGGAAGGCTCCGCCGCCGCCACCGCCGGGCTGCTGCCGGGCGACCGGATCGTCGCGCTGGATGGCCAGGCGGTGATGCGGTTCGAGGAGGTGCAGCGCCACGTCCAGCCGCGTGCCGGCACCCCGATCGCGGTGACGGTGGAGCGTGACGGCGCCGAGCGGACCCTGACCGCGACCCCGATCGCGCGGATGTTGGGCGAGACCTCGGTCGGCATCCTCGGCGTCGGCGCGGCGCCGGCGCAGTTCGAGCGGATGAACCCCTTCAGCGCGGTCTGGGCCGGCACGGTGCAGACGGCGGACATCACCGTGCAGACGCTGGGCGCCGTCTGGCAGATGATCGCCGGCGGGCGTGGGGCGGAGGAATTGGGCGGGCCGCTGCGGATCGCGCAGATGTCAGGCCAGGTGGCGGAGCTCGGCATCGCCAGCCTGATCTCCTTCATGGCGGTGCTGTCGGTGAACCTGGCGCTGATCAACCTGTTCCCCATCCCTGTACTGGATGGCGGCCACCTGATGTTCTACGCGGCGGAGGCGATCCGCGGCCGGCCGCTGCCGGTGCGGGCGCAGGAATATGGCTTCCGCGCCGGATTCGCACTGCTGATCACGCTGTTCGTCTTCGCAACTTGGAACGACCTTTCGCAATTCGGCCTTTTCCGTTGGGCGGCGGGGCTGTTCGGCTGAGCGTGCGAAGGCCGAAAATCATAAGGAAATTCAGTAGCCGGGCGGTCATGGCCCGGCTACCCGGCCCGCTTCGGCCGCTGGCGCCGGGCAGCCTGCGGTGCAGGGACTTGGTGGGCACGTCGCCGGGGGTGGCGGCTCCCTGGTCGGTCGGGTAGTCTCCACAGCCTTACTCACCCCCCCGGGGATACACCTCTTGGTCGCCAATCGGCTTCTCCTGCTCGCCGCCACCTGCCTCGTCCCCGTCGGCCTTGCGCTGAACGCGGAAGCGCAGACCCGCGGTCCGCGCACCCCCGCCGCCGCAACGCTCCCCGCCTCCGGCGTGGTGCGCGGCATCGATATCGTCGGCAACCAGCGCATCGAGGCGGATACGATCCGCTCCTACATGCTGCTGCAGCCGGGTGATCCGTTCGACGCGGACCGGCTGGACCGGAGCCTGCGGACGCTGTTCGCGACCGGCCTGTTCCGGGACGTGACGGTGTCCCGGACCGGGGACCGCATCCGCGTGACGGTGGAGGAGAATCCGATCGTCAATCGGGTGGCCTTCGAGGGCAACAGCAAGGTCTCCGACGACGTGCTGAGGCCGGAGGTGACGCTGCGCGCCCGCGCGGTGTTCACGCCGCAGGCGGCCCAGGCGGACCGGCAGCGCATCCTCGATCTCTACGCCCGCCGTGGCCGCTTCGCGGCACGGGTCGAGCCGAAGATCATCCAGCTGGACCAGAACCGCATCGACGTGGTGTTCGAGATCACGGAAGGTGAGGCGGCGCTGATCAGCCGCGTCTCCTTCGTCGGCAACACCGCTTTCTCCGACAGCCGCCTGAAGGATGTGGTCGCGACCCGGGAACAGGCCTGGTACCGCATCCTGTCCACCTCCGACATCTATGACCCGGAGCGGCTGAACTTCGACCGCGAACTGCTGCGCCGCTACTATCTGCGCCGGGGCTATGCCGATGTGCAGATCACCGGCGCGGTGGCCGAGCTGGCGCCGGATCGCAGCGGCTTCTTCGTGACCTACACGATCGATGAAGGCCCCCGCTATCGGGTCGGCAAGGCCGAGATCACCAGCACGCTGCGCGGTGTGGAGCCCGACTCCCTGCGCCGCGAGCTTTCCGTCTCCGAGGGTGATTGGTACGACGGCGATGCGGTCGAGCGTTCGGTCGAGGCGCTGTCGGATGCCGTCGGCCTGCGCGGCGTGCCCTTCGTGGAAGTCCGTCCGCGTGTTGTGCGTGACCGTGAAAACCGCCGAGTCGATGTCACCTTCGAGATCGCCGAGGGCGCCCGCGCCTATGTCGAGCGCATCGACATCATCGGCAACAGCCGCACTGCGGATCGCGTCATCCGCCGCGAATTCCGCATCGCGGAAGGTGACGCCTTCAACGCCGCGCAGGTGCGCCGTTCGCGCCAGCGCATCCGCGACCTGGGCTATTTCGGCGGTGCCGAGATCGCGGTGCAGCCCGGCTCCGCGCCGGACCGCACGGTGCTGCAGACGAGCGTCTCGGAACGCCCGACCGGCGAAATCTCGCTCGGCGGCGGCTTCTCGACCGATGCGGGCCTGCTGACCGATTTCGGCATCCGCGAACGCAACTTCCTCGGCAGCGGCATCGATGCCCGGCTGCAGACCTTGCTGGCGCAGCGCCGCACGCAGGTGGATTTCTCGGTCACCGATCCGGCCTTCCTGGACCGCAACCTGGCCGCGGGCGTGGACCTTTTCTACATCACGCGGGATCTGCAGGACACGTCGAGCTACTCCGAGAAGCGCGTCGGCGTCGTGCTGCGGGCCGGGTATGAGTTCAACGAGCGGGTCCGGCAGAACTGGGCCTACAGCCTGGTCCAGCGTGATGTCTTCGACGTGGACCCCACGGCCAGCCGCTTCATCCAGGAACAGTCCGGCGTCACGCTGCTCTCGCAGATCGGCACCACCCTGTCCTACGACGTGCGTGACAGCCGGATTGAGCCGCGCAGTGGCTACATCGTTCGCGTCGGCACCGATGTCGCGGGTCTCGGCGGCGATGTCGCCTATGTCCGTTGGCGCGGCGACGTCGCCGGCTACATCCCGCTGGAGCGGATCCTCGGCGCACCCGAATATGTGCTGGCACTGCAGGCCGGTGTTGGCCTGCTGACCCCCTGGGGCGACCGGCCCGAGCGGATCATCGACCGCTTTTTCCTGGGCGGCGACAATCTGCGTGGCTTCGCCCTGGCCGGTGCCGGCCCACGCGATATCTCCTCCGCCGGCAATGACGACCCGCTGGGCGGGCGCCTGATCTGGACGCAGACGACGGAACTGCGCTTCCCGCTGCCGCTGCCCTCCGAGATCGGGTTGATCGGTCGCGCCTTTATCGATGTCGGCTCGCTGTCGGAAACGCCAGTGACCGGGGTTGGTGTGCAGGATGACAGCTCGCCCCGCGTCGGCGCCGGTGTCGGCATTTCTTGGCGCACGCCGGTCGGCCTGATCAATATCGACATCGCCCAGGCGGTGGTGAAGAAGTCCTACGACGAGACGCAGCTGGTGCGCTTCGGCTTCGGCACCCGCTTCTAAGCATTATCGTGGAAATTCGTCCCATGCGTCTGCGCCATCTTCTTGCGGCCTCGCTGTTGTTCGCGCCGCCCCTGCTGCTGACCCTGCCGGCCTCGGCGCAGCAGCAGGGCCAGCAGTGGTTCGTCCCGCCCGCGGGGCAGCCGCAGGGCCAGCAGCAGCGGCCGGCCCAGACGCAGCAGCGGCCGCCGGCCCAGCGCCCGGCGGCGCAGGCCCCGGCTGCCGGCCAGCGCCCGCCCGCGCCGGTCATCGCCATTGTCGATATCCCCGAGGTGCAGCGCCTGTCCGCCGCCTTCAACCAGGTGCGGGAGGAAATCGAGCGCCGCCGTGCCAAGCTGAACGAGGACCTGCAGGGCGAGCAGGGCCGCTGGCGCGAGGAACAACAATCCCTCGCCGCCGCCCGCGCCACCCTGGCACCGGAACAGCTTCGCGCGCGGGAGCGTGACCTTCAGGAACGCATCACCGACGCACAGCGCATCTTCCGCGACCGTTCGCGCGCCATCGACCAGGCGGCGCAGACCGGGCTGCAGCAGATCGAGCAGGCACTGGGCGCCGTGATCCGCCAGGTCGCCGCCTCCCGCGGGGTGAATATCGTGCTGCCGCGGCCGCTGGTGATCTTCAACGATGCCGCCTTCGACCTGACGGATGAGATCTCCGCGCAGATGAACCGCGTGCTGCGCAGCGTGAACATGCCGGCCGAGGGCGCCGCGCCCACGGAGGCACCGGCCGGTGGCGCCCCCGCCGCCAATGGCGCGCCGCCGCCGCCGCCACCGCCGGCCCCCGCGGCGCCCGCGCGACGGAACTGAGGCATGGCGGCGGATCCCCGCTTCTTCCCGGCGGGGTCCGCCCTGACCCTGGCCGAGGCCGCGACAGCGGCCGGGGGTGAACTGGTCGGCGGCGATCCTGCGCTGCGGATTACTGGCGTCGGGCCGCTGCAATCGGCCGGGGCCAGCGAGGTCAGCTTCCTCGACAACCGGCGCTACCTGCCGCTGCTGGCGGCAAGCCGCGCCGCCGCGGTGGTGCTGGCGCCGGAGCTGCTGCCCCGCCTGCCAGAAGGCCGCGTGGCGATCGTGACGAAGCAGGCCTATCTCGGCTTCGGCCGCATCGCGCGCGCGCTGCATCCCGCGCAAGTGGCTCGGCCGGGCATCCACCCGACCGCCGTGGTCGATGCCACCGCCACCATCGGCGCCGGGGTGGAGATCGGGCCCTATGCCGTGGTGGCGGCCGCTGCGGAGATTGGCGCGGATTGCATCATCGGTCCGCATGCCGTGGTCGGTGCCGGCGTGGTGCTGGGGCAGGGCTGCCGCATCGGCGCCCATGCCAGCCTCTCGCATTGCATCGCAGGCCGCTTTGTGGTGCTGCACCCCGGTGCGCGGGTGGGCCAGGAAGGCTTCGGCTTCGCGGTGACGCCGGAAGGGCGGTTCGAGACGATGCCCCAGCTCGGCCGCGTGCTGCTGGAGGATTTCGTGGAGATCGGCGCCAACGCCTGTGTCGACCGCGGCAGCCAGTCCGACACGGTGCTGGGGGCGGGGACGCGCCTCGACAATCTGGTGCAGATCGGCCACAACGTGAGCACCGGCAAGGGATGCGTGCTGGTGGCCCAGGTCGGAATCTCCGGCTCGACGCGCCTCGGCAACGGGGTGCAGATGGGCGGGCAGGCGGGCATCACCGGGCATCTCGAAATCGGCGACCGGGCGCAGGTTGCGGCCCAAGCCGGCGTCATGAACAATGTCGGGCCGGGCGAGGTTGTAGGCGGGTCACCCGCCTGGCCAATGCGTGAGACGCTGCGCGCCTATGCCACGCTGCGGAAATTGGCAGGCCGACCCACGGCCAAGCCGGCACCATAATTCGCCTGGGAGCGATCGGAAGACAGGATCATGGACGCGACCGCAGAGAATACGCCGGCCACCACGGCGGAAGGTCCCGAGGGGGCCGTTGGTGTCTACGACATCGCCCGCATCATGCAGGCCATTCCGCACCGCTTTCCCTTCCTGCTGGTGGACCGCGTGGTGGAGATGGTGCCGAATGTCTCGGCCGTCGGTATCAAGAACGTCTCGATCAACGAGAACTTCTTCCAGGGCCACTTCCCGCAGCACCCGGTCTTTCCGGGCGTTCTGATTATCGAGAGCATGGCGCAGACCGCGGCCGTGCTGGTGGTGGAAACCCTTGGCCCCAGTGCCCAGGGCAAGCTGGTCTATTTCATGACCGTCGACAGCGCCAAGTTCCGGAAGCCCGTGGTGCCGGGCGACCAGATGCGCGTGCATGTGCGGAAAGAAAAGCAGCGCGGCAACATCTGGAAGTTCACGGCCGAGGCCAAGGTGGACGGCAAGGTGGTGGCAGAGGCCAGCTACGCCGCCATGATCCTCGACAAGTGAGCGAAACCGTCCGCGTGGATTCCGACCTCATGCCCGCCTTCATCCACCCCGCCGCCCATGTCGCGGCTGGGGCCCAGATCGGCGCCGGCTGCCATATCGGCCCCGGCTGCGTGGTGGGGGCGGAGGCGGTGCTGGGGCAGGGCGTGGAGCTCATCGCCCATGTCGTGGTCGATGGCCGCGTGACGCTGGGCGATGGGGTGAAGGTCTATCCCTTCGCCACCATCGGCCTGCCGCCGCAGGATCTGAAGTACAAGGGCCAGCCCACCGGCGTGGCCATCGGCGCCCGCACCCAGATCCGCGAACACGTCACCATCCATCGCGGCAGCACCGGCGGCGATGGCATGACGCGGATCGGCGCCGACTGCCTGGTGATGTGCGTGGCCCATATCGGGCATGATTGCCGCATCGGCGACAACGTCATCCTGGTGAACAACGTGATGCTGGCCGGCCATGTGGAGATCGGCGATTTCGCCGTGGTCCAGGGCGGTGCCGCCATCCAGCAATTCGTCCGCATCGGCCGCATGGCCATGGTGGCGGGCATGTCCGGCGTGGAGCGCAACGTGCTGCCCTACAGCCGCGTGAAGGGCTTCCGCGCCAAGCATGCGGGCCTCAACACCATCGCCATGCGGCGCCGCCTCGGGCTCAGTAAGGACCAGGTGGTGACCGTGGCGCGCGCTGTGCATGATCTGTATCGCGGCGGCCGGCCGGATGACGCGGTCGACAGTGTCGCCGCCGCCTATCCGGGCAACGCCCTGGTGACGGAAATCCTGGCCTTCACCCGCAACCGCGGCCGCCACGGCCTGATCCCATTCGGCCGCTACGGCGATGAGGAGGAAGGCGCGGAGGGCGCGTGACCGCCGCGCCGCAACCGCTCGGGCTGATCGCGGGCGGCGGCGTCATGCCGCTGCGGGTGGCGGATGCGGCCCGCCGCGCCGGCCGTCCGGTCTTCGCCGTACTGGTTGAGGGTTTTGCCGATCCGCGCGAATGGACGGCCTGGCCGCATGAGGTGGCGCGGCTTGGCGCCGTCGGCCGCATGCTCG
Organism: Falsiroseomonas sp. E2-1-a4; assembly: GCF_051433165.1. NCBI lineage: Bacteria > Pseudomonadati > Pseudomonadota > Alphaproteobacteria > Acetobacterales > Roseomonadaceae > Falsiroseomonas > Falsiroseomonas sp. E2-1-a4. The sequence goes on from NZ_JBHMFS010000002.1 coordinate 16,944, forward strand.
GCCTGCTGCGGCGGCAGGGCGTGCGGCAGCTGGTGCTGGCGGGGCGTGTCACCCGGCCCTCCATCCTGTCGCTGCGCCTGGATGGCGAGGGTTTGCGTCTGGCCGCCAAGGTCGGGCGCCGGGCGCTGTTTGGCGGCGATGACGCGCTGCTGACCGCCGTAATCACCGTGCTGCGCGATGAGGGGTTCGAGCCGCTCGGCGCCCAGCAGGTCTTTGCCGACCTTCTCATCGAGGCTGGCTGTCCCACGCGAGCCCAGCCGGATGCGGAGGCGCTGGAGGATATCCGCCGCGGCATCACCATCGCCCGCCAGCTCGGCGCCGCCGATGCCGGGCAGGGTTGCGTGGTGCAGCAGGGGCTGGTGCTGGCGCTGGAGGCGATCGAGGGCACCGACGCGATGCTCGCTCGCGCCGGCGAACTGCGCCGCGACGGCCCGGGCGGCGTATTGATAAAACTGGTGAAGCCGGCGCAGAGCAAGCTGGTGGACCTGCCCGCCATCGGCCCGGACACCATCCGCGCCGCCGCCGCCGCGGGTCTTCGCGGCATCGCCGTAGAGGCGCGGTGGAACGGCCATGTGGGCACCATCGTTCTCGACCGCGACACCACCATATCGGAGGCCAACGCGGCGGGGCTGTTCCTGCTGGCGATGGACGCCGAGACCATCCTCAAGGAAGGGACTACGCCATGAGCCAGGGCTCGCTGCTGCACACCATGATCCGCGTCGGCAACCTCGATCGCAGCGTGGATTTCTACACCAGGCTGCTCGGCATGAAGGAACTGCGCCGCAACGACGTGCCGGATGGCAAGTACACGCTGGTCTTCGTCGGCTATGCCGCGGAAGCGACCGGCGCCGCCGTGATCGAGCTGACCTACAACTACGGCACCGAGAGCTATGAGATGGGCACTGCCTTCGGCCACCTCGCGGTCGGTGTGCCGGACATCTATGCGGCCTGCGACAGGCTGCGCGCCGGAGGCGCCAAGATCACGCGTGAGCCCGGCCCGGTGAAGTTCGGCACCACGGTCATCGCCTTCGTCGAGGATCCGGACGGCTACAAGATCGAGCTGATCGAGCGGAAGTAGCCCCACAGGCATGGCGATCCTGACTCCGCTCGAGGATGCCCTCGCCGGCATGACCGATGCGGCGCGGGCGCTGGCTGGGCGGGAGAGGGTGCGGCTGGCCGTCACCGGCCTGTCGCGGGCCGGCAAGACCGTGTTCCTGACCTCTCTGGTGGCGAATCTGCTGGCGGCGGGCCAGGGGGTGAACACGCTGCCCGCCCTGGCGGCGGCCTCCGGCAACCGGTTGAAGGGCGCGCGGCTGGTGCCGCCGGGCATCGAATCGACACCGCGTTTCGACGCCGCCGCGCATCTGGAGGCGCTGGCCGCGGACCCGCCGCGCTGGCCGGAACGCACCGAGGACCTCTCCACCCTGGAAATCGCGCTGGACCTCGCGCCCGCCTCCTGGCTCGGCCAGGCGCGCGGCTGGGTGGGGGTGGAGCGGCGCGTTACACTGGAATTGCTGGACTATCCGGGCGAATGGCTGCTCGACTTGCCGATGCTGGACCAGTCCTATGATGACTGGTCGCGGGAGACGCTGGCCCGGCTGCGCCAGGGCCGGCGCGCCGCGGCGGCCGCCGACTTCCTCGATTTCGTCGATGCCCTGCCGCCCGGCGCGCGGGCTGACGAGGCGCTGGCCCGCCAAGGTTTTCGCCTGTATCGCGCGGCGCTGCTGCGTTGCCGGGATGACCTCGGCTTCCGCTTCCTGCAACCCGGCCGCGCGCTGAACCCCGGGCCGCGCGGGGAGGCGCCGCTGCTGTGGTTCTTCCCGCTGCCCGGCGGCAGCCAGGGCGATCTCGGCCGCCTGCTGGCACGCCGCCACGCCGCCTATCTGGCTGACCAGCGCAGCGCCTTCTTCGAGCCCTTCTTCCGCCGCTTCCGCCGCCAGGCGGTGCTGGTGGATGCGCTGGGCTCGCTCCATGCCGGCGAGGAAGCCTTCGATGACACCGCCGCCGCGCTATCGGCCATCGCGACCGCGCTGCGGCGCGGCGGCGGCTGGCTGAACCTGCTGACCGGGCAGGGCGTGCAGCATGTGGGCTTCGCCGCCACCAAGGCGGATCACGTGCCGGAGGCGCAACGCAAGGCGCTGGTTGGCCTGCTGGGCGATCTGGTGGGGCGGGACACGGCCGGGGCAGGGGGCGCCACCACCTCCGTCCACGCCATCGCCGCGCTGCGCTGCACGCAGGATGACACGGCCCGCGTTGATGGGCGTAACGTGCAGGCGGTGCGCGGCGTGCTGCTCGATGGTGGTCGCAGCGCGCGGATCTATCCGGGGGAGGTGCCGGACCGCCGCCCGGATCACGCCTTCTGGCGCAGCGGCGAATTCCGCATGCCGGTGTTCCGCCCGCCGCGCCTGACCGGTGACGGGCTGGCCGGCATGCCCCATCTGGGGCTGGACCGGATGCTGGCATCCCTGATCGGAGACCTGCTGTGAGCGACGCCCCGCGCGGCCCCCGCATCCTCACCGAGGACTCCGCCGCCCCGGCGCAGCCTCTCGATTTCGGCTGGGATCTGTCGGTGGCGCCGGTGGCAATGCCGCCACCACGGCGTGGGCGCTGGTCCGCGGTGGGGCTGGCGGCCGCCGGCATCGGCGTGCTGCTGCTGGGCCTGTCGGCGATCGATGTCGGAGGCTATGTCGCGGACCAGTTCACCCGTGCATCCTGGCTCGGCTGGCTCACGCTCGGCGTTGCGGTGGCGGGCTACGGGTTGATCGCCGCCGCGTTCCTCCGCGAATTGCGTGGCCTGGCCGGGCTTGGCACGGTGGAACGCGGTCGGGCGGCCGTGGCACGCGGGGATTTCGTCGCCAGCCGGGCGGCCCTGCTGGATTGGGCGGCGCGGGTGCCGCAGGCGCAGGCGATGCTGCCCGCACTCCGCAAGGCACCGGATCTGCCAACCCTGCTGGCGTTGCTGGAGGCCGGGCCGCTGGCGGCGCTGGACCGCGCTGCCGTCTCCGCCGGCCGCGCTGCCGCGCTGCAATCCCTCGCGGCCACCGCCATCGTGCCATCCCCCGCGCTGGACGGGCTGTTCATCGCCTGGCGCGGCCTGCGCCTGGTGCGGGAAGTCGCGGTGATCCACGGCCTGCGCCCCGGCCTGCTCGGCACCATGAAGCTGCTGCGACGAACGCTGTTCGAGGCGGGCGCGGTGGCGGCGGCCGATGTCGCGATCAATGCGGCGGTAACGGCGGTGACCACCAACCCGCTGGTCGCCTCCGTGGTCGGGGACGCGGCGACGGGGGCGGTGGCCGCGCGGCGCATTCTGCTGCTGTCCCGCGCCACGGCACGCGCCTGCCGCATCGTCACGCCGCGCTGAGCATGCAGTAATACCCAGACCAGACGGAGAGCCTCGCCATGCCCTATGTGATCGCCGACGACCTGCCCGACGCCCCGGCGGGCCAGCGCTTCCGCGCGCTGCTCGACCGTCCGCAGATTCTGCAGATGCCGGGCGCGCATCTCGGCATCGCGGCGCTGCTGGCGAAGCAGGCGGGGTTCGAATCGCTCTACATGTCCGGCGCCGCCATGTCCGCCACCATGGGCCTGCCCGATCTCGGCATGATCACGGTGGATGACGTGGCCTTCCACATCCGCCAGGTCTCCCGCGCCTCCGGCCTGCCGATCCTGGTGGATGGCGATACCGGCTATGGCGAGGCGCTGAACGTCATGCACATGGTCCGCAGCTTCGAGGAAGCGGGCGCGGCCGCGGTGCATCTGGAAGACCAGTTGCTGCCGAAGAAATGCGGCCATCTGAACGACAAGAAGCTGGCCGATGCGCGGGACATGGCGGCCAAGGTCGCCGCCGCCCGCAAGGCGCGGAAGCACCTGTACATCATCGCCCGCACCGATGCCGTGGCGAGCGAGGGCATGGATGCCGCCGTGGCGCGGGCGCAGATGTATCTGGACGCAGGCGCCGATGCGATCTTCCCGGAAGCCCTGGTCACGCACGACATGTTCGCCGAGTTCGCCCGCCGGATGCCGGGCGTGAAGCTGCTGGCGAACATGACGGAGTTCGGCCGCACGCCCTTCTTCACGGCGCAGGAGTTCCAGGACCTGGGCTACGCCATGGTGATCTGGCCGGTCAGCCATCTGCGTGTCGCCGCCAAGGCGATGGAGGAGCTCTACGCCGCGATCAACCGCGATGGCGGCACGATGAAGATGCTGGACCGCATGCAGACCCGCGCGCAGCTCTACGCCACCATCGGCTACCACGAATATGAGGCGCTGGATTCCAGCCTGGTGGCGACGGTGATCCCGGAGGGGATGCCGCAATAGGGTTGCAACCACATCGCTTGGATCGTGACCGATCCAAGTCTCAGGCGCCGAAGAAGGCCTGGATCTCCGCCATGCTGGCGAACAGGATATCCGGCTCCGCCGCAGCCAGCGCGGAGGGCAGGGCATAGCCCCAGGCCACCGCGCCGGCGACCAGGCCGGCGCTGCGGGCCGCGGCGATGTCGCGCAGCTCGTCGCCGATGGCGATCGCCTCGCCCGGCAACCGCCCGGTGCGCCGCAGCACCTGGCGGAAGCGGGAGGCCTTGCCGAACAGCGTGGCATCGCAGGCCCAATGCCCGATCTGCGCCGCGGCCTCCGCGCCCAGGGCGCGGCGCGCATTCACTTCGGAGTTGGAGGAGACCAGCGCCAGCGTCACCCCGGCCTCCCGCAGCCGTGCCAGCATGGCGGCGGCGCCGGGAAACAGTGGCGGTGGCGGGGCGGCGGCGGCCAGGCCCTTGATATGGGAGGCGATGCGCGGAAGCTTCCACAGTGGGACACCGAGCGCGCGCATGATGCTGCGCGCATCCCGGTCGCGCAGCGATTCCGCCTCCGTCGTGTCGATCCGGCGGAAGCCAAAATGCCGCGCCGCCTGATCCAACGCTTCGAACATCACGTCGCGGCTATCAGCCAGCGTGCCGTCGAGGTCGAAAAGGGCAAGGCGCGGCACACTGTGCCGACGGACCGGCGCGGGGCGGATGGTGTGGGAATCGATCGCGCTGTCCACCCGCTCCGTCTGTCCTGTCCGAAATGTAATCAAGGACTAATGGCCTGCCACACCGCCTACGGCAAGCGAATTTGGCAGAGCCGGTAGAACATGTAGAGCGACCACGTCGCGCGACGATTGGAAGTTGGCTCCGGCGGTAGGATTCGAACCTACGACCAACGGATTAACAGTCCGCTGCGCTACCGCTGCGCCACGCCGGATCAGCCAATGCGGGGCCTATAGCAAGCACCCGATCCCCGGTAAACCCGCCCTTTGCCGATTGGCGACGGGAGGGGGTAGGAAAGGCCGCGGCCGGAATCGAACCGGCATATACGGATTTGCAGTCCGCTGCATCACCACTCTGCCACGCGGCCCCATGCGTGGCGAGCCACACAGGAAGCGGCGCCTCTATCCGGCAGGGCGGCCCGGCGGTCAAGAGTCTCGGGTGTCTGCGGTGCATGTGAAGACTTCGGCAATCCGTTGCGCGGATGCTGCGCCGCGGAAGTGCTGCTTGGCCGCGGGGCGACCCGGACGTATAAGCGGCGCGTTAGACAGGGCGCCGCTTCGGGCGGCCACAGACAGTGCGCCGCTTCAAAGCGGCCATAGACAATTGCGCCGCTTCAAAGCGGCGACGGACAAGGCGGCGACGATGGACCTGGATCACGCGGAAACGCGCGCCATGGCAGATGCCGGGCACCGCATGGGGGCAGATGCCGGGCACGGCATGGCAGCGGCGCGCCGCTTCATGGTGGACGGCCAGTTGCGGCCGAACAAGGTGACGGACCCGCGGCTGCTGGCCGCGATGGGCGACCTGCCGCGCGAACGCTTCCTGCCGCCCGGCCTTTCCGCCCGCGCCTATGCGGATGAGGATGTGTGTCTGCCGGGCGCCCGCGCCTTGATGCAGCCGATGGTGATCGCCCGGCTGCTGCAATTACTGCGGATTCGCGATGGCGACCGGATGCTGCTGCTCGGCGCCGGCACCGGCTACGCGGCCGCCGTGGCGGCATCCTGTGGCGCGCGGGTGGTTGCGGTCGAATCGGATGCGGCGCTGTTTGCCATCGCCCGCCAGGCGCTGGACGGGCTGCTGCCGGCCGGGGCGGTGACGCTGCTGCCGACGGACCCAGCCGCGGGCCATGCCGCCGGGGCGCCCTATGACGTTATTCTGATCGAGGGCGAAGTGCCCGCGGTGCCGGATGCCATCGCCGCCCAGCTTGCCGAAGGTGGCCGCCTGGCCACGGTTCTGGCGGCGCCGGATCGCGGCGCATCCTCTCGCGCCGTATGGGGCGTGCGCCATGCCGGCAGCTTCAGCGTGACGGATGCCTTCGATTGCGCCACGCTACCCTTGCCCGCCTTCCAGCCCGCCCCGGCTTTCGTCTTCTGATGCGCGGCCCCCGTCGCGGCGGGGGCGAATGGTGCGGAAGATCTGGCCGCAGGTGAATTGAAGACCCGCCCCACTTGCGGGCCGTAGGAGCCGCAGTCCGATGATGTTCTCCCGTCCCACCCTCGCGCTCGCGGCGCTACTGGCCGCCCCGCCGGCGCTGATCGCGCCCGCCGCGGCACAGTCGCTGCAGGATGCACTGGCGCTTACCTATGCCAACAACCCCACCCTGCAGGCCGCCCGCGCCCAGCTTCGCGCGGTGGATGAAAACGTGCCGCAGGCGCTGTCCGGCTGGCGCCCCACCGTGCAGGTGGGCGGCAGCCTCGGCACGGCGACGGGCCGCAGCACCAACACCGCGACCGGCAGCCGCGCCAATCTGGACCGCAACCCGGCCACGCTCCAGGCCACCGTCACCCAGCCCCTGTATCGCGGCGGCCGCACCATCGCCTCCACCCGCCGCGCGGAAAACCAGGTTCTGGCGCAGCGCGCCAGGCTGCTGGCCACCGAGCAGCAGGTCCTGTCGGATACGGTGAACGCCTATGTCGCCGTGATCCGGGACCAGGAGGAAGTGCGCCTCAACATCAACAATGAGCAGGTGCTGACCCGCCAGCTCCAGGCCACCAACGAACGCTTCCGGGTGGGGGAGATCACCCGCACGGACGTGGCGCAGGCGGAAAGCCGGCTGGCCGGCACCCGCGCCGCCCGCGCCGATTCGGAGGGGCGCCTGCAGCAATCTCGCGCCAGCTTCACCCGACTGGTCGGCCAGCCGCCGCAGCGCCTGGTGGCGCCGCAGCCGCTGCGCGTGCCGCTGGCCACGGCGGCGGAGGCCGGGACGCTGGCCGGGCTGAACAACCCCAATGTGGTCGCCGCCCTGTTCGATGAGGCGGCGGCGCGGGATCTGGTGGATGTGAACTTCTCCGCCCTGCTGCCGCAGGTCAGCCTGAATGGCAGCACCTTCCGCAACGACAACAACACGGCCGCCGACAGCCGCATCACCGGCAGCCAGGTGACCGCGAACCTGACCGTGCCGCTGTACCAGGGCGGCGCGGAATATGCGCAGGTCCGCCAGGCGCGGCAGACGGCGCAGCAGGCGCGCCAGTTGGTCGATGACCAGCGCCGGCAGGCCACGCAGCAGGCCACCTCGGCATGGGAGACGCTGACCGCCGCCCGCGCGCAGGTGGACAGTGTGCGGGCGCAGATCCGTGCAGCCGAGATCGCGCTCGATGGCGTGCAGCGCGAGGCCGTCGTCGGCAGCCGCACCACGCTCGACGTGCTGAACGCGGAGCAGGAATTGCTCAACGCCCGAGTGAGCCTGGTGCGCGCGCTGGCCAATGTCATCACCGCCTCGCACAGCCTGGCGGCCTCGGTCGGGCGGCTGACGGCGCGGGACCTCAGCCTGCCGGTGCAGATCTATGACATGGAGGCCTATTACAACGCGGTGCGGACCCGCTGGGCCGGCTTCGGCGATTACGCCGCGCAGGGGCGCTGAGGGATGAGCGGCGCGGGGCAGCCCGGCCGTCCGCCGGGCGGTGGCTCGGATCCGGCGATGGACGATATCCTCGCCTCGATCCGTCGCATCCTGAACGAGGATGAGGCGCAGGAGGCACAAGGCAACAAAGCGGAGCCGGAGCCGCTGGATTTGACGGAGGCGATGCTGGTCGCCGCCCTGCCGGCGCCCGACCCGGAGCCGGAGCCGGAGTATGAACCGGAACCGGAGCCAGAACCGCCGCCGCGCGCCGCGGCACCGCCGGAGCCCAGCCCGCAACCCGCGACGCGGCCGGATGCCGACCCGGAGATGACGGTGGCCAACGTGATGTCGGCCGCCGAAGGGCTGATCGCGCCCGCCGTCGCCGCCGCGACCACCGCGACGCTCGCCACCCTGCTCCGCAGCGTGGCGGCCGAGCGCAGCGCCACCGTCAGCCGGGCAGGCCCCTCGATCGAGGATGTGGTGCGGGAGGAAATCCGCCCGCTCCTGAAGGCCTGGCTGGACCAGCACCTGCCGCCGCTGGTGGAACGCCTGGTGCGGGTGGAGATCGAGCGGGTGATCGGGCGCGCAGCGCCCTGATCTTCCGCGGCCGGGCTGAACCGCCCGGCTCGCAGGCCTGCCGCGCCCCGCGCGCCCCTTGACGAAGGGCTGTGGCCGGGGAAGGGATGCCGAATGCTCGACAAGACCTTCGACCACGCGACCATCGAACCCCGCCTCTATCAGGGCTGGGAAGACTCCGGCGCCTTCGCGGCGCACGCCGAGAGTGCGGCCAAGCCGTTCACCATCATGATCCCGCCGCCCAATGTCACGGGCAGCCTGCATATCGGCCACGCGCTGACCATGACGGTGCAGGACATCCTGACCCGCTTCCGCCGGATGCAGGGCCGTGACGCGCTGTGGCAGCCGGGCACGGACCATGCGGGCATCGCGACGCAGATGGTGGTGGAGCGCCTGCTGGCCTCCCAGGGCCAGAAGCGGCGAGAGATGGGGCGGGAGGCGTTTCTTGCCCATGTCTGGGAATGGAAGCGCGAATCCGGCGGCACCATCACCCGCCAGCTGCGGCGCCTCGGCGCCAGCCTGGACTGGCCGCGTGAGCGCTTTACCATGGATGAGGGCCTGTCCGAGGCCGTCCGCGAAGTGTTCGTGACGCTGCACAGCCAGGGGCTGCTGTACCGCGACAAGCGCCTGGTGAACTGGGACCCGGTGTTCCAGACCGCGATCTCCGACCTTGAGGTCGAGAGTCGGGAGGTGAAGGGCCATATCTGGCATCTGCGCTACCCGGTGGAGGGCGAGCCGGGCCGCTTCGTCACGGTGGCCACCACACGGCCGGAGACGATGCTGGGCGACACCGCGGTGGCGGTGCACCCGGAGGATGCGCGCTACACCGATCTGGTTGGCAAGCACCTGCTGCTGCCACTTACCGGACGGCGCATCCCGGTGGTGGCGGATGCCTATTCCGACCCCGAGAAGGGCACCGGCGCGGTGAAGATCACGCCGGCACATGACTTCAACGATTTCGAGGTGGGCAAGCGCCACGGCCTGGCCAGCCCCTCAGTCCTCGATGCCGATGCGAAGGTCACGCTGGCCGAGATCCCGGGCGAATGGGCCGAGCCGGAATTCCTCCGCGGGCTGGAGGGCCTGGACCGCTTCGCGGCGCGCAAGGCGATCGTGGCGAAGCTGGAGGAGATGGAGCTGCTGGCGGCGGTGGAGCCGCATGTGAACCAAGTGCCGCATGGCGACCGATCGGGCGTGCCGATCGAGCCGCGGCTGACCATGCAGTGGTATGTGGACGCCAAGACCCTGGCGCAGCCGGCGATCCGCGCGGTGGAGACCGGCCAGACGGTGTTCGTGCCGCGCCAGTGGGAGAACACCTTCTTCGCCTGGATGCGCGACATCCAGCCCTGGTGCGTCAGCCGGCAATTGTGGTGGGGGCACCAGATCCCGGCCTGGTATGCGCCGGATGGCGAGGTGTTCGTTGCCAAGACCGAAGAAGACGCACGCGCCGCCGCGAAGGCGAATTTCGGCCGCGACGTGGAATTGGTACGCGACCCGGATGTGCTGGACACCTGGTTCAGCAGCGCACTTTGGCCGTTCAGCACCCTCGGCTGGCCGAACAAGACGCCCGAACTGACAAAATACTATCCCGGCGACGTGCTGGTGACCGGCTTCGACATCATCTTCTTTTGGGTCGCCCGCATGATGATGATGGGCCTGCACTTCATGGATGGCCGCGTGCCCTTCGAGAAGGTCTACATCCACGGCCTGGTCCGGGATGAGAAGGGCCAGAAGATGTCGAAATCCAAGGGGAACGTCATGGACCCCCTGGAGCTGATCGAGGCCTACGGCACGGACGCGCTGCGCTTCACCATCGCCTCGCTCACCGGCCCGGGCCGCGACGTGAAGCTCGGCCGCAAGCGCGTCGAGGATTTCCGATCGTTCGGCACCAAGATCTGGAACGCTGCGCGCTTCCTGGAGATGAACGGCATCAAGGCGGATCCGTCCTTCGATCCGGCCTCCGCGAAGACGCCACTGGCCCGCTGGATTCTCGATGGCGCGAACCGCGCGGTGGCCGAGGCGACGACGGCGCTGGAGGCGTTCCGCTTCGACGAATACGCCGGCGCCAGCTACCGCTTCGTCTGGGGCAGCTTCTGCGACTGGTTCCTGGAATTCGCCAAGCCGGTGCTGAACGGCCCGGATGGCCCCGCGAAGGACGAGGTGAAGGGCGCCGCCCAGCATGTCTTTGGCACCATCCTGAAGCTGCTGCACCCCGCCATGCCCTTCATGACCGAAGCGCTGCACGCTGAATTCGGCTACGGCGCCGAATGCACCCTGATCCGCGCCGAATGGCCCGGCGCCGTGCCGGTGGCAGACGCCGAGGCGGCGCGGGAGGAGCTGGATTGGCTGGTCGGCCTGATCGGTGAGGTGCGCGGCGTGCGGGCCGAGATGAATGTGCCGCCGTCGGTCACCGTGCCGCTGCTGCTCTCGGGCGCCTCCGGCACCACGCTCGCCCGCGCCGAGGCCTGGATCGACGTGATCCGCCGCATGGCCCGCGCCACCGAGGTACGGCCGCTTGACGGCGCCGTGCCGAAGGGCGTGGCGCAGGTGGTGGTGGGGGAGGCGACGGTGATGCTGCCGCTGGCGGACGTCATCGACCTCTCGGCCGAACGCGCCCGCCTCTCCAAGGAACGCGCCAAGGCGGAGGCCGAGGCGGCCAAGGTCACCGCCAAGCTCGGCAACGCCGATTTCGTGGCGCGGGCGAAGGAGGAGGTGGTGGAGGAAAACCGCGAACGCCTCGTTGCCTTCCAGGCCGAGATGGCGCGGCTGGATGCGGCGCTGGCGCGTATCGCGGGCTAGCTAGAGCCTGACCTGAAAAGATCTGCGGGTCGGTCCAGCCGACCTTCAGGTCAGGCTCCTAGCGATACGCCAGCCCCGTCACCGGGTCGCAGGGTGGGTCTGCCGTGGCGGGAATGGCGTGTAGCGCCCGCGCCCGTTCCCCAGGCTGCGTGGTGAACTGCTCCGGCGGGTCACCCGGCGGGTAGGCGCCCACCACCAGCAGGTCGTCCGACTGGCCGAGGTTGCGATGCGCCGTGCCGGCCGGCAGCACCACCACATCGCCGGCCACCAACTCCAGCGTCACCCCGGCTTCCGCGCCCAGCCGCACCCGCACATGGCCACGGGCGATGGCCAGCGCCTCATGCGCGTTGGGGTGATAATGGTCGAAATCGTAGATGCCGTTGCGCCAGGCCGGCGGCCAGCCATGCCGCGCGAACAGCGCCTCCGCCGCCGCCGGGTCGCCGGGCGGGGTGGCGCCGCGATGCACAAGCACGGGCAGGCGGGGATTGTTGGGGATCTGGCCGCCCTGGCCGGCGCTTTCAGCAAGGGTCAAGCGTTCCGCGCCATCGGCGCCGCGTTCATGCATGTCCAAAGCCCTCCATCGGGAGGGCCAGACGCCCTACCGCTGCAGAAGTTGCGCCGTCAGGCGCTGATGCTGCTCGGCGTGGGGGGAGAGGTACTCCGCCACCTCCGTGAAGCGCGGCGCCTCCGCGGTCATCATGCGCGTGCCGGCGGGGCGGTTGTAGATGAAGCCGTGGGTCGGGTAGGTGCGGCCGAAGCTGCCGCTGTCATGGCCGACCTGCACGCGCACCGCCGTCCAGTCATTGCGGTCGGACACATCCATCACCACCACGCCGCGCATCACGGTGCCGCGGCGGATGCCCGGGCCGCCCCAGTTGGAATGGTCGATATGGATGGTGCGTGGCCCGACCACCCGGCTGACCACCGCCACATGGCCGCGCTGCATGCCGCCCGAAGCGGTGAAGGCGAGGATGGAGCCGCGCTCCGGCGCGTTGCCGCGCGCATAGCTGCCGGCCGCGTTGTTCCACCAGAGGCGCGCATCGCCGCTGATGTTCATGCCCGTGGCCATGCGCGCGAAGGGCACGCAGGACAGGCCGGAGCTGATGGAGACGGGCAGGATCGGGGTGCCGGCACCCATGGCGATCGCGGGTCGCAGCAGGTTCTGCGGTACGCTCATCGAAACCTGTTGCGGCGCGAGGCTGTGGCGGGACTGCGTTGCAGCGCCCTGCCGGCGTGCGGTGGCCGCCTGGCGCGTCGTCGCGGCTCGGGCGGCGGCCTGGGCGCGCCGTTCTGCCGGGGTGGAGGCGGCAGGGATGGTGGCGGCGGTCGCCGGGCGCGCCTGCTTCTGCGCGGCGCGCTGGCCTCGCTCGGAAGCCTCGGCGGGTACCTGCATCAGGGCAGTGCCCAGAAGGACACAGAGTGCTGCAAGCGTGCCTTTTGCCCGCATTTACCATCCCCTGTTTCACCGCCAGCCGGCCCTCGTGGCGCGTCCTGAGGGCTGCGGTAACCGTGAGCAGCGGGGCCGGGCAAGCCGCCGTGATCGGAACTGCGGTTTTGCGGGTGATTCGTCCATCACGGAGCCGTGACGCGCGGGCAGAACAGATCATCTTCCTAAAATGAAACACGGAGAAACACGAAGCCACAGTGTTGCGGCATAAATGCAACACGTGGGACGTCGAATCCTGGAAGCGCCCGGGCCGAGTCACATGGCTGTCATGTCATTGCCGAATGGGTGGCTTTAGGCGACCGAAAAAGGAAAACCCCCGCGGGCGGGTGCCACGCGGGGGTTCCGGGGTGGGCGCGGCTGCAATCAGCGGCAGGCGGTGACCATGATCTCAACCAGGTGGCGCGGGTCGGCCATGTTGGCTTCGACGCAGGCGCGCACCGGGCGGCCGGCCTCGCCCAGCCAGTTGACCCACACCTTGTTCATGGCGTCACGGTCGCGAATGTCCTTCAGCCAGATCTGCGCCTGCAGCAGGCGGGTGTTGTCCGTGCCATTGGCTTCCAGCGCGGCATCGATCTTGGCCAGCACCTGCTGGGTCTGCCCGGTGATGTCCTGCGACAGGTCATCCGCCGTCATGCCGGCCAGATAGACGAAGTTGTGGTACTCGACCGAGGAGGACAGGATCGGGTTGCTGCCCTGGCGGGTGATCTTGGACATTTCGCGCATGCTCCTGGAGCGGTTTAGGCGCGCTTTTCCTAAGCCGCGTTGCCGGATGCGGCAAGGTGAGGGGGCGGCATCACCCTGCCGGTCGGGGGCGATCCTCGCCATGATCCGCGGCACCGGCCACCGCGCAACCACAGAAGGGGCAGCGCGCCAACTCGGCCAGGCGCGGCGCTAGCGCCGGCGGTAGCGGCCGGCCTTCCAGCATCCGCGTAACCTCCGCCTGCAAGGCTGCATGCGCGTCCGGGCAGCCGGCGCCGTAATCGGCGGCAGTGGCGGCAGAGGGCGCCTCCGGCCGGAAGGCCCCGGCCGCGCCGGGGGCCAGGGCGACGGGCAGGCAGGTCAGCAGGGTGCGGCGCTTCGTCATGCGCCGATGCTACCGCACCCGTCGAAGCCTACGCCACCACGGCGTAGCTGCTGCCGGAGGCCGCAGCGCCGATCATCGCCTCGAACACGGCCACGCCATGGATCGCGTGGTCCAGCGGCAGCGGATAGGCCGGGCCGCCGGCGACTGCTGCCGCGAAGGCCGCGAGCTCGGCGGCCTCGATGTCGGTCTTCGGATAGGTCTTCACCCAGGGCTCACCCTCCCGCGGGGTGAAGGACAGGTTTTCGTGGCCCTGCAGCACCAGGATGCCCTCGGTGCCGTACAGCGCCACGCGCCAGAAGCTCGGCGTCAGGGCCAGAGTGGCGAAATTCACCGTGGCGCCGGATTCCAGCACGCCCAGCATCGCCGTGGTGTCGTCGATGGTCTGGGAGACCAGGGCATGGCTCTGCACCGTCACCTGCCGGAAGCGGCCGGCCAGATGGATGATCATGTCGATCATGTGGATGCCCATGCCGCCCATGCCGCCCAGCGGGCTTTCGGCGCGGTCCGCGCGCCACATGCCGGGCTGGTAGTTGCGCGCGCCGGGGCCGCTGAACTGGCCATCCACATGCAGCAGCGTGCCAAGGCTGCCATCCGCCAGCATCGCCTTCATCTGCGCCACCGCCGGCAGGAAGCGGCGGTTGTGGCCGAGCGCCATCACCACGCCGGCCTCCTGGCACGCCTGCACGGCGGCGGCGGCACTCGCCCGGTCCAGGGTGAAGGGCTTCTCGATGAACACATGCTTGCCGGCGCGGGCGGCGGCGATCACCTGCTCCGCATGCTGAGCGTGCGGCGTGGCCAGCACCACGGCCTGCACCTCCGGCTCCGCCAGCACGCTGGCGAAATCCGGCAGGATGCGGATGCGCTGTTCCGCGGCCCAGGCGCGGGCCTTGTCCGGGCTGCGGGTGCTGCCGGCCGTGAACCGGATCGGTGCCCCCTGCTGGCCCTGCACGCTGTTGACCAGCACCTGGCCCCAGCGGCCCATGCCCACGATTGCCGCATTCAGCATCACGATCTCCCTGTCTCCCCGCCCGGACTGGGCGGTGGGCCTTCCAATGCGGCTTCCATGCGCCGCAGCCGCGTCATGCCCCAGCCGAACACGCCGAGGAACAGCGCCACCGCCACCAATGTGGGCCACTGCAGTCCGAACACCTCTCCCGCCCCACCCAGCGCCAGCGCGCCGAGTGCGGGGAAGGCGCGGGTGATCAGCCCCCATAGGGACAGCATGCGGCCGCGATAGGTCGGGTCCGTCGCGCTTTGGATCAGGGTCTGCACGCTGATCCCGTGCATGGAGGCGAAGCCGCCGATCAGCGCCGCGCACAGCATGCCGAGCGGGAAATACCCCGTCGCCACGAACCCCACCGTCGCGATCGCCTGCGCCAGCGCGCCGAACACCGCCAGCCGCACCACCCCCTCAAGCCGCCCGCGGGAGGCGACCCAGAGGCCGGTGACCAGCGCGCCGACGCCGAAGCAGGCTGTCAGGATCGCCAGGCTTTCGGCACCACGGCCGAACAGGCGCTCGACAAAGGGCGGCAGGATTTCCTGCACCCCGCGCAGCATCAGCGCGCCGAGTGCCGCATACAGCAGCAGCGGCCCGAGGCCCGGATGGCGGGCGGCATAGCGCAGCCCCTCCACCACTTCCGCCCAGAGGCTTTTGGAGACCGGATGGCCGCGGCGTTCCTTGGGGTCCACCCGCAGCAGAAAGATGGTCAGGCAGGCGAACAGATAGCCCACCGCATTGGCCGCGATCGCCGGCACCACGCCCCAGATGGCAATCACCGGCCCGGCAATGGCCGGGCCGATGAAGCGGGCCACGGCGAAGCACAGCGAATTCGCGGCCACCGCTGCGGGCAGGTCGGCGCGGGAGACGATGCCGGGCATCAGCGTCTGCCGCGCCGGCTGGGCGAAGCTGGCAGCGATGCCGCCGAACACCTCCAGCACCAGCAGCAGGGTGATGGTCATGTGGCCGCTGAAGGTCAGCCCGGCCACGGCCACGGACTGCACGGCGATCGCCACCTGCGTCCACATCGCCAGCTTCACCCGGTCCACCCGGTCCGCCATCGCGCCGGCCAGCGGGCTGATCAGCACCGCCGGCGCCAGGTCGCAGAAGGCCACCATGCCGACCCAGAAGGCGCTGCCCGTCAGTTCCCAGGCGAGCCAGGACACCGCGATCCGCTGCATCCACAGCCCGGTCCAGGCGACCATGGAGCCGGAGAAGAACAGCCGCGAATCGCGCGTCGATAGTGCGCGGGCGAGCGCGTTGGACGATGCCACCCCGCGTCAGCGGGTGCGTGGCGGCGGGGCCGAGGGGGCGGTGATCCGGGTGGCCGGCGGGGCCCGCAGGCAATCGGCGATCAGCCGGTCACGGTCGATCTGCGCCGCGCCGCGATCCGACTCGATCCGGCTGTAGGGCGCGACGGAGAGGGTGCCGCGGCTCGACTCGGTCTCATCCGTCCGCATCTGCTGGCCGCGCTCGCGGAACTGCACCACCCGGGTCGCCTCAGCCCGGCAGGCCTCATAGGCGGCGTCGCGCTGCCCGGCGGGCGGCGGCGGTGGGGCGGAAATCGGCGTTGGCAGCGGGATGTTGCAGGCCGAAAGGCCCAGCAGCAGGGCGGTCAGCGGAAGGGCGCGGGGGCGGGGCATCGAGGGGACTTTCGGGCGGGCGTCAGGCCGGGACGCGGGATGCGGGCAGCGCGCGAGACAATAGCCCCCGCAGCGCCTCCGCGTCGAACCTGGCGCCGGCATCCAGCGGCATGGCAGCCGCGGCGCGCAGCAGGGATGGGTGCAACTCCACGCCATCCGCCGTCACGCGGAACAGCCCGGCCATCCAGGCGCTGCGCCCCATCACCTCGACCAGCGCCAGCAGCCGCAGGCACAGCGCCAGGCCGGGCAGGGTGGCGAGGTCCGCGCGGCGGTCGACCGCCTCGGCCCAGGACCGCGCATCGCGGTCGGCGATGGCGAAGACGATGGCCGCCCCCTCCGGCCCCCGGAACAGCAGGCGGCGCACCGGACCCCACTGGCCGGACTGCGCATGGGCGCGCGCCGCATCCCAGGCGCCGAGCAGCGCCGTGGGGGTCACCGCGGGCAGGTCTGTGGGCGACAGCGCAATGGCGTAGGACAGGCTGCCATCATCGGCGGCGGCCAGGGTGATCGCGTTTTCCAGCATGCGGTCTATGTGGCACCGCGCAGCGTCTTCGCAAACGCCCCTCCACGTGCCCTGATGCGGGCATGACCGAACCGAACCGGATGACCGCCACCGAAGCCGCCCGCGCGATCGCCGCCGGCCGGCTCTCCGCCACCGAACTGATGGAGGCCTGCCTGGCCCGCGCCGCGGCGCGGGAGCCGACGGTGCGCGCCTTCGTCCACCTGGACCCCGCGCAGGCGCGGCGCAACGCGGCGAAGGCCCGGCCCGGCCCGCTGCACGGCATTCCCGTGGGCGTGAAGGACGTGCTGGATACGGCGGACATGCCCACGGGCTATGGATCCCCGATCTGGGCCGGGCACCCGCCGCGGGGCGATTCGGCTGCCGTGGCCGCGGCGCGGGCTGCCGGCGGCGTCATCATGGGCAAGACCGTCACCACCGAATTCGCCACCCGCAGCCCGGGCGCCACCAGCAACCCGCACAATGCGGCGCATACGCCGGGCGGGTCTTCCTCCGGCTCCGCCGCCGCGGTGGCGGATTTCATGCTGCCGGTCGCCTTCGGCACGCAGACCGCGGGCAGCATCGTGCGGCCGGCGGCTTATTGCGGCGTGGTCGGCTTCAAGCCGAGCTACGGCACCCTGCATCGCGGCGGCATGAAGGTATGCTCCGAGAGCCTCGACACCATCGGCATCATGTCCCGCAGCCTGGCCGATTGCGCGCTGGCGATGGGCGCCATGACCGGACGCGACCACCCCGACCCCGAGGCGAAACGAGATCGCCCGCCGCGCCTGCTGCTCAGCCTGGGCCAGGCGCCGGGCGATGCGGCGCCGGAGACGGTGGCGCTGCTGCACCGCGTGGCAGACGCCGCCCGCGCCGCCGGGGCGGAGGTGGTGGAAGCGCCGCTGCCGCCCGCCCTGCTGGAAGCCGCCGAGCTGCACCCCTTCATGATGAACATGGAAACCCGCCAGGGCCTGGCCTGGGAGATTGCCGAGGCGCGGGCGCAGATGTCGGCCGTGCTGCTCGACCGGATGGACTGGGCCGGTGGCTTTCCTCCTGCCAAGCTGGATGAGGCGCGCCGCGCCGCCATGGCCGCCCGTGCCGCCTTCCTGGACTGGACCGCCGGCTTCGACGCGGTGCTGACCCCCTCCGCCCCCGGCGAGGCGCCTGCGGGGCTGGCCTATACCGGTGATGCCACCTTCAACCTGCTCTGGACGTTGCTGCATGGCCCGAACGTGACCATCCCCGCCGGCACCGGCCCGGCCGGGCTGCCGCTGGGCGTGCAGCTCGTCGGCCGGATCGGCGAGGATCCGGCGCTGCTGGGGACGACACGCTGGGTGCAGGCGGCGCTGGAACACTGAGGTCGCAGGGTCTTTGCTCACCAGCGATCCGGAGCGGCTGGCGGCGGACCCGCCGGCCTTCGCGCGGCTCAGCCACCCAGGCTGAGCCGCCGGCCGAACCCCGGCTCGCCGAACCAGCGCACATGCTCCGCCACCAGGTCCAGCGACAGCGCCGCGCCCTCCGGCAGGGCGATCTGCAGCCGCGTCTCGACGGAGGCGCCGGGCGGCAGCGGCGCCTTGAGGAACTGGTGGCGGCGCCAGTTGCGGTCGGCCAGCGTGCCATCCGGCTTTAAAAGCAGCAGGCCGAGATTGACCGCGCCGCGATGCGCGCCGGAGGGCAGCCAGTCTGCGCTGCCCTGGTTCTCCACCCGCAGCAGCAGGTCCAGCCCTTTCGCATCCGGCCGCAGCGACAGCACCTGGATCCCGGCCACCAGCCCATCCCGCTGCCGGCTGTCCGGACCGATATCGACGGCGGCCGCGCCGCGATGCAGCACGAACATCCGGAAGCCTTCCAGCACCGGCCGCGCCAATTCGCGATAGGTGTCCGCGGCGGGGCGCGGCGGTGGTGGGCCGCGCTCGAACTCATGCGCGTAAAGGGCCTGGAATTCCGCCACCGGCAGCATGCGCGGCCGGACGGTGAACAGGCCAACCTCCATCCGCACGAAGCCCTGCGCCTGGGCCGCTTCCCAGATCGCCTGCACGTGGATGTCGTTCTCGATCACGCCATGCCGGTGCATCTCGGCCTGGGAGGAGGCGGCGCCGGAATGGCGTGGGCCGGGCTCCATGAAGATGGCGCTGCCATCGGTCGCCAGCACGCGGGCGAATTCCGCGATCACCGCGGCCTGGTCCGGCACGTGGTGGAAGGCCTCGTGGCACAGGATACGGTCCTGGCTGCCGGATGCGACCGCCAGGCGGATGCCGTCATAGGGCGCATAGCGCAGCTTGCCGGCGAGTTCCGGATGGTAGCGCGCATCATGCGCCGCGGCCGCCTCCAGCGCCCTGGGTGCGATATCCGTCGCCACCACCCGGCAGCCCGCCTGGGCCAGTTCCCGCCCCAGCCAGGCGACACCGCAGCCGAATTCCAGCACCCGCAGGCCGGGCGAGAGGTCTGCCGCCTCCAGCATCGCGCCCAGCCGCATCAGGTTCGGCCCGGCCTTGTCGAGCGGCGCGAAGGGCTTGCGGAAGCTCCAGTGCTCCGGCGTCAGATCGGCATGGGAGGCATCGGCGCGCCGCGCATGTTCGGCCAACGGAAGCTCCGCGATCAGGTGGCGGACATCGATGGGCTTGTCTGCCGCGGAACTCACCGTCGCGCCGCCATGTCCGGCAGGCCCTTCAGGCTTTCCGTCGTGTCGAAGTCGCGCAGCACGGCGTCGCTGGCCATCTCGACCTCGACCAGCCGGTCCGCGTGCTTGGCGGCCAGGTGGCGGGCGCCGATATCGCCGGTGATGGCCAGCATATCGGGCAGGAATTCGCGCGACCACAGCATCGGGTTGCCCTGCTTGCCGCGGAAGGTGGGCTGCACGATGGCGCGGCTTTCATCCGGATCGAAGGCGGACATCAGCCGGTCGAACATGGCGGCAGTGACCAGCGGCATGTCGCCGAGGCAGACCATGATGCCCTCCGCCTCCGCCGGCACCGCCGCCAGCCCGGCCTTGAGGGAGGAGGACAGGCCCTCCGCATAGGCGTCCGCATGCGCGAACAGCACCGGCCGCCCGGCCAATGCTTCCTCGATGCGCTCCCGCTCATGCCCCGTGACGACGATGACCGGGGAGGCGTGGGAGGCAAGCACATTGTCCACGACCCGCAGAATCATCGGCACGCCCTTGCTGTCCGGAACCAGCAGCTTGTTCAGCGGCGCCATGCGGCGGGACCGTCCGGCGGCGAGCACCAGGGCGCAGACGGTGCGCGCCCGGCGCGGCGCGTTGGTCAGCGGCGGGGTGCGCGGTGCCTCGGCGCGGGGCAGGGGGCGCTGCTCGATCTCCTTCAGCAGCCCGCCGACACCCATGCCCATGATGTCCCGCGGCGTGACCTTGCGGCCGGCGAAGAAGCGGGCGAGCACCCAGTCGAAGCCGTTCAGCTTCGGGCTGCGGGCGCAGCCGGGCAGCACCATGGCCGGCACCTCGCCGATGCGGCCGAGGCAGATCAGATTGCCCGGGTCCACCGGCATGCCGAAATGCTCGATGGTTCCGCCGGCGCGGATGATGGCGGAGGGGCCGATATCGCGTCGGTCCACTACGGCGGAGGCGCCGGCGATCAGCAGCAGCTCCGCCCCTGCGCGCTTCAGGCGCGTCAGCGCATCCGCCACCGGCCCTTCCTCATGCCGCACGCGTTCCACCGGCAGCATGGTGCCAAGCAGAGCGCGGATGCGGGTCTCGGTTGCCTCCACCGCGCCTTCCATGACGCTTTCCTTGATGCCGGGCAGTTCCGTCAGCACCAGGCCGACGCTGAGCGGCCGGAAGGGGTGCACGGCCAGCGCCTGGCCGGCCTTACGGCCGCGCGCGAGCGCCTCCACCACCGCCAGCACCTTTCCGGGCACGGCGAAGGGGATGATCTTGATGGTGGCCAGCATCTCCTTCGTCTCGACCACGGTGTGGTTCGGCAGGGTGGCAATGGTGATGCTTTCATCCACCGCGTTGATGCGCTCGATCAGCGCGGCATCCAGCGTGAACAGGCCGGGGCTTTCGGCGAACAGGTTCACCCGGCCGGTGGCGGCGCGGGACCGTGCGACCAACGGCGCCATGAGCGCATCGGCCAGGCGATCCGCCGCCTCATCCTCCGGCACGTCGCCGGCTTCGAGACGCGCGGTGATGACGTCCCGCCTCCCGGCTTCCCGCAAGGTGGCGATGGCGGCGTCATCCAGCACCATGCCCTTCTTCAGCACCTTGCCGGTCAGGCGGACGGTGTGGGCGAGGACGGCGCCGCGGGCTTCATCCAGCGGAGTGGGACCGAAATTCATGTCTTGTCCGGCTTTGGCCCGCGGGCGGTTTCAGATGCCGCGCCGCGAAGCAGGTTCTCAGATGCCGCTCCGCGGCGGGCCGCGACGATCTGGGCGAGAATGGAGACCGCGATTTCCGCGGCAGTGATGGCGCCGATATCGAGCCCGACCGGCGCGTGGATACGCGCCAGCTCCGCCTCCGTCAGCCCGGCCTCGCGCAGTCTTTCCAGGCGCTTGGCATGCGTCTTTCGACTGCCGAGGCAGCCGATATAGAAGGCAGGACTACGCAGCGTGACCTCCAGCGCCGGGTCGTCCAGCTTCGGGTCGTGGGTCAGCGTGACCACCGCGGTGCGGGTATCGGGCGCCAACGCTGTCATCGCCTCATCCGGCCAGTCGCCCGAAATGGCAACCTCGGCGCCCAGCCGTTCCTCGGTCGCGAAGGCGCGACGCGGGTCTACCACCGTCACGGCATAGCCGAGCGTCGCCGCCATCGGCACCAGCGCCTGGGCGATATGCACCGCACCCACCACGACCAGCCGCAGTGGCGGGTTGTGCGGATGGATGAACCAGGTCTCGCCGTCCAGCGCGACATTCCGGGCCTTGTCGGCGCGCAGCGCGGCGGCGGCCGCGGCAGCCAGGGCCTCCGGCACCGCATCATCGATGGACAGGCGCTGCGCGCCATCGGGCAGGCGGGTCAGCAGCGCCACCGGGCGCTTGGCGGCGCGGGCGGCGTTCAGCCGGGCGAGAAGGTCGGGCGTCATCCGAGCTTCTCGACAAAGACCTTCAACTTGCCGCCGCAGGCCAGGCCCACTTCCCAGGCCCGATCATCCGAAATGCCGAAATCGAGCAGTTGCGGCGTGCCGGTCTGCATGGTCTGCCGCGCGACATCGGCCACCGCCCCCTCGATGCACCCACCGGAGACGCTGCCCTCCATCCGGCCGGAGGCCGTGACCACCAGGCGTGAGCCGGCAGGCCGCGGGGAGGACCCCCAGGTCTCGACCACCGTGGCAATCGCCACATCCTCCCCGGCCGCGCGCCAGGCGGCGGCGGTGGCGAGAAGGTCTTCGGATTCCGCGCTCATGCCGCGCTCCTCATTCGCCCGGCGCGCGGATCCGACAGGACGGAGACCAGGTCGCGCAGGCTCGCCAGATTATGGACCGGGCGGAATTCGTCCACATGCGGAAGCATCGCCCTGATGCCCTGAGACTTGGGCTGGAAGGCCGCGTAGCGCAACAGCGGGTTCAACCAGATCAGCCGGCGGCAGGATTTCTGCAGCCGGTCCGTGGCCTCCGACAGCCCGCGCGCCCCCTCCCGGTCCAGCCCATCCGTGATCAGCAGCACCACCGCGCCCTGGCCGAGCACCCGGCGCGACCATAGCCGGTTGAACAGGTCGAGCGAATCGCCGATGCGGGTGCCGCCCGACCAGTCCGGCACCGCATGGGCCACCGCCTCGAACGCCACCTCGGCGTCGCGGTGGCGCAGTGGGCGGGTGACGTTGGTCAGGCGGGTACCGAACAGGAAGGTGTGAACGCGGTCCCGGTCATGGGCGACGGCATGCAGGAAATGGATCAGGATCTGCGCGTAGCGGGCCATGCTGCCCGAGATATCGCAAAGGGCCACCAGCGGCGGCGGCCGCACCACACGGCGGCGACGGGAAATATCCAGGATCTCGCCGCCCGTGCGCAGGCTTTCACGGACGGTGGCGCGCAGATCGGTCACCGGGCCGCGCGGATCGGCACGGAAGCGGCGGGTGGGGCGGGCATCCAGCGGCAGCACCAGGCGGCGGATTTCGCGCTTGGCGGCGGCGAGGTCCGCGGCGGACATCGCTTCGAAATCGATCGATTGCAGCCGTTCACGCTCGCTGACCGTGAAGGTCATGTCGACGCGTTCCTCGGGCGGTTCCTCGGTGGGCTTGGGCGGCTTCGGCCGGTCGCCCTGCATGGCTTCCGCCAGCCGGCGCTGGGCCGGGGCGGGCTTCGCCTGTTCCTTGAAGCCGTCCATCAGGGCCATGGCGGTGGCGTGGCGGGCTGCCTCCGGGTCGCGCCAGAACAGGCCGAAAGCCTGATCGAAGACGAAGAAATGTTCGTGCCGGTGCACCATGGTGGCGCGCAGCGCGGCATGGGCTTGGCTGCGGTCACCGATATCGATGGCGGTCAGCGCCTCCGCCCCCGCCAGCATTTCCGTCGGCCCCACCGGCACGCCGGCGCGGCGCAGCAGGCGGCCGAATGCGAGCAGATTCACCGCCAAAGCGCCGCCGGGTTGGACCGGGGGCAGGGACAGCGATGATTTCGGCGGAATCACGCCGCGCTGGCCTGCTTCGCCTCGGCCACCAGCCGGGCCGCCTCGGCGCCGCGGATCTTGGCGATGTCGTCCTGGTATTTCAGCAGCGCGCCCAGCGTTTCATCCACCAGGGCCGGTTCGAGTTCGCGGGCATTGAGCGCCGAAAGCGCCGCGGCCCAGTCGATGGTCTCGGCCACGCCTGGCGGCTTGAAGGTATCGGCACCCCGCACCGCCTGCACGAAGGCGACCACCTGGGCGGATAGCGCATCGCCCACCTGCGGCGCGCGGATCTTCAGGATGGCGCGCTCGCGGGCCGCGTCGGGGTAGTCCACCCAGTGATACAGGCAGCGCCGGCGGATGGCGTCATGCACCTCCCGCGTCCGGTTGCTGGTGATAACCACCACGGGCGGCGTCGCCGCCTTCACCACGCCGAGTTCCGGGATGGAAAGCTGGAAATCCGCCAGGATTTCCAGAAGGAAGGCCTCGAACGGCTCATCCGCCCGGTCCAGCTCATCGATCAGCAGGACGGCCGGCTCGCCTTCGAGCGCATCCAGCAGCGGGCGGGATTGCAGGAAGCGGCGGTCATAGATGCCGCGTTCCAGCGCCGCGCGGTCCCCGGCCTCGCCGCTGGCTTCCGCCAGGCGGATCGCCATGAGCTGGCGGGCGTGGTTCCACTCATAGGCGGCGGAGGCCAGGTCCATGCCGTCATAGCATTGCAGCCGCACCAGCCGGCGCGGCAGTTGCGCGGCGAGGACCTTGGCGATCTCCGTCTTGCCGGTGCCGGGCTCCCCTTCCAGGAAGATCGGCCGGTGCATCCGCAGCGCCAGGTGGATGGTGGTGGCCAGCTGGCGATCGGCGACATAGCCGCCTTCCGCCAGCAGGCGCTGTGTGGCTGGCACGTCAGCGGGCATGCTCACGTCAGGAAGATCAGCGCGAGTACGACGATCATCGCGGCACCGCCAATCCAGACCTGGGCCGGGAAGCCCAAGAAATCCTGCGTCAGCAGCCGCAGCGGCAGCGGCATCTGCGCCGGCGCCGGGTTCGGGCGCTGCACCGGACCACCCGGAGACATGCCATCCGCGCCATGCTGGGTGATCGGCGCGGCCGCACCCGGGTCGGCCAGGTATTCGGTATCCGTCCCCGCCACGGCGACGGGCTCCGCCGGCTGAAGCTGGGCGGCGAAGCGGTCGAAGAACTGGTCGGCCATGGACTTGGCCGTGCTGTCGATCAGCCGCGCGCCGAGCTGCGCCATCTTGCCGCCAACCTGCGCCTTCACATTGTAGCGCAGCAGCGTGTCCGTCGGCCCCAGCTCATCCAGCGCCACATCCGCGCCGCCCTTGGCGAAGCCCATCGCCCCGCCCTGGCCCTCGCCCGAGATGGTGTAGGATTCCGGGGGCACGATATTCGAAAGCTGCACCTTGCCGCCGAACTTGGCCGACATCGGGCCGAGCTTCATCGAGACCTTGGCCTGGAACTGATCCTCGCCGATGCGCTCGACGCTCTCGCAGCCCGGAATCGCGGCCCGCAGGACCTCGGGATCGTTCAATGCCGCCCAAACCCGTTCGCGCGCTGCGCCGATGCGCCGTTCACCGGTCATTTCCATGCGTGGGATCTCCGCCTTGCAGCCGCGGAAGGTAGGCCCGGCAGCGCGGCTCGGAAAGGGCAGGCGGTGCAGAACCTGCCGAGGCCGGCGTGCAGCGCGGCATCGTGACGATCCGCGGCGAAGGGATTAAGGCTGCCCGGGGAATTGGCTGGATTGGGGATCGAGGCATGGGGGGGATGACGGCGCTGCGCCGGATGGTGGTGGCTGGCCTGGTGCTGGTCGCGATTCTGCCAGGCCCGGCCATGGCGGCCGGTGTGCCGGGGCAGGCGCTTTCGCTGGCCTGGGGCATTCCCTTCGTCGGCATCCTGATGTCGATCGCGCTGATGCCGCTGGTGGCCGGCCATCTGTGGCACCACCATTACGGCAAGATCGCCGCCCTTTGGGCCGCGCTGTTCCTGCTGCCCTTCGCCGCGGTCTTCGGCGCGAGCGCCGCCTGGTACGAATTCGCCCATGTCATGGTGCTGGAATACGTGCCCTTCATCGCCCTGCTGCTGGCGCTGTACACGGCGGGTGGCGGCGTGCTGCTGAAGGGCTCGCTGGTGGGCACGCCCACCGTGAACACCGCGCTGCTGGCCATCGGCACCATCCTGGCCAGCATGATGGGCACCACCGGGGCGGCCATGCTGCTGATCCGCCCGGTGCTGCGGGCCAATGCCTTCCGCACCCGCAAGACCCACACCTTCGTCTTCTTCATCTTCCTGGTCGCCAATATCGGCGGCAGCCTGACCCCGGTGGGCGACCCGCCGCTGTATCTCGGCTTCCTGCGCGGCGTGTCCTTCTTCTGGCCCACCACCCACCTGTTCGGCCCCTTCGCCTTCGCCGCCGTGATCCTGCTGGCCGTCTACTGGGTGCTGGATACGCTGGCCTGGAGGCGGGAAAAGCCGGTGGTGCCGGTGGTGGCCAAGGAAGCGGTGGGGCTGGAAGGCTGGCTGAATGTCTGGCTGGTGGTTGCCATCGTCGCCGTCGTCATCGGCATGGGCTACGTCAAGCTCGGCAGCATGAATGTGCTGGGCCAAGCGATGGAGGTGGAGCGGGTGCTGGGCATCCTGCTGTTCCTGGCCATCACCGGCGTCTCCGTCGCCTTCACCAGCACGGCATTGCGGGAGGCCAACGGCTTCGCCTGGGGCGCGATACTCGAGGTCGCGAAACTGTTCGCGGCGATCTTCATTTGCATGGCCCCGGTGCTCGCCATTCTCCAGGCCGGCAGCCAGGGCGCGGCCGCCGGGCTTGTCGCGCTGACCTCCGGGCCGGATGGCGAGCCAGTGCCGTGGGTGTATTTCTGGATGAGCGGGGTGCTTTCCAGCTTCCTGGACAATGCGCCGACCTACATCGTGTTCTTCGAGCTGGCCGGCGGCGACCCGGCGATGCTGATGACCCAGGGCGCGCTGACACTGGCCGCGATTTCCTGCGGCGCGGTGTTCATGGGGGCCAATTCCTATATCGGCAATGCACCGAACTTCATGGTGAAGGCGATCGTCGAGGAAAGCGGCGTTCGCATGCCGTCCTTCTTCGCCTATTGCGGCTGGGCGCTGGTGTTCCTGGTGCCGCTGTTCGTCCTGGTCACGCTGGCCTTCTTCCGGGTCGGCTGAAGCCGGGCCGGAAGAAACCCAGCGGGACGAAGCCCAGCCTGGGGGGAGGGCCGCCTCACCCCAGGCTGACATTGCCCTCGTTCAGCGCTTCCCAATCCACCCCGCGCAGATGCAGCACCTCGCCATTGCCGAGGTCCAGCGCCATGTCGCGGTCGTATTCGAACAGACGGTCCTTCACCTCCGCCACGGAGGTGAGGCCGGTGCCGCGCAGCACCAGCAGATCCTCGGCGGGGTTGAAGTCGCCGATGGTGACGAGTCCGGTGCCGACATCGACGATGAAGGTGTCGCGCCCCGCCTCGCCGAACAGCACATCGGCGCCGCCGCCGCCGATCAGCGTATCGTCGCCGGAGCCGCCCAGCAGCAAATTCGCGGTGGCATCGCCAGTGATCACATTGTTCAGCGCATTGCCGACGCCGAAGGGCGTGCCGTTCATCAGCACCAGGTTCTCGATGTGCTCGAACAGGTAGTAGCCATCGGCCGCGCTATCGGCGACCACCGTGTCATTGCCCTCGCCGGCGAATTCGAACACCAGGTCGTTGCGTTCGCTGACACGATACAGGTCGTTGCCGGTGCCGCCATACATCCGGTCCGCGCCCAGATGGCCGTCCAGCGTGTCATCCCCGGCGCCGCCGACCAGCACATCCACCGCGTCCCCGAAGCCGCCGAACAGCATGTCGTTGCCGTCCATGCCGAACAGGCTGTCCGCGCCCAGGCCGCCATTGATCACGTCGTCGCCGGCCTCGCCCAGGATGAAGTCGTCGCCGTCATCGCCGTAGATCTCATCCCGGCCATCCCCGCCCAGGATCGTATCCGCCCCATCGCCGCCGAACAGCGTGTCGGCCCCACCGAAGCCAGCCAGCAGATTGCCGAGGTCATTGCCGTGGACGATGTTGTCCAGCGCATTGCCATAGCCGTTGATGGCCCGGCCGCCATCGACGGAGGCATTGAGCATCAGGTTCTCAAGCTGGTCGAACAGCACGAAGCTTACGGTGGAGATCACCTGATCGGCGCTGCCCGCGCCGGCCGCCTCGACCACCACATCGCCGGGATTGTCGACGAAGTAGATGTCGTTGCCGGCGCCGCCGATCATGGTGTCCGCGCCTGGCCCGCCGATCAGCGTGTCGTTGCCCGCACCGCCATCCAGCCGGTCGTCACCCGCGCCGCCTACCAACAGATTATTGCCGCCGGACGCCAGGATCACGTCGTTGCCGTTGCCGCCGAGGAAGATCGCCGCCTCGCCGGTCAGCGTATCCGCGCCATCGCCGCCATCCAGCAGACGCGCGCCGCCCTGGGCATCGAGGACATCGTCGCCGGCACCGCCCGAGAGCGCATCGACATAGGCGCTGGCCTGGATCGTGTCGTTGCCGTCGCCGCCATCCAGCAGCGCGGCGCTGGTCATCGCGATCAGCAGGTCATGGCCCAGCCCGCCGAGCAGCACATCCCCCGCGGCGCCCGATTCCAGCCGGTCATCGCCATCGCCGCCGGACAGGGTGGCGGCCACGCCGCCGCTGTTGCGGAGGAAGTCGTCGCCATCGCCGCCGAGCAGCAGCTGCGCCCCCATCGCGGTCAGCGTGTCCTCGCCCGCGCCGCCTTCCAGCGTGGCGGCGCCGGCGCCGCCGGTCAGCACGTCATGGCCATCGTCGCCCTGCATCAGGATGGTGGCGGGCCCGCCGGTCAGCGTGTCGTTGCCCTGGCCGCCGGATTGAGTGGTGCCGCCCAAGATGACGTCATCGCCGTCATTCCCCTCCAGCGCCCCGGCCGGGCCGCTCAGCGTGTCGTTGCCGAGGCCGCCCTGCAGCAGCACGGCATCGGCATTGCCCTGGATCGTGTCGTCGCCGGTACCGCCCATCAGCGTGCCGCCGCCCGCCAGATAGTCATCGCCCGCCTCGCCATCCGCCACGCCGCCGCCCGCCGCCTGCAACGTGTCGTTGCCGGTGCCGCCGAACAACTCGGACCCGAATTGGCCGATCAGGATATCGTCGCCATCGCCACCATGCAGCCAGGTGCCGCCCTGCAGCAGGTCGTTGCCCTGGCCGCCGGACAGCGTCGCGGCGCCGCTGCCGATGATTGTGTCCGCGCCATCCTGGCCGCGCATGAAGTGGCCGCCCTGCAGCCAGTCATCGCCAGCCCCGCCGAGCATGGAGGCATTGCCATCCGAATCGGTCAGCGTGTCGTTGCCGCCGCCGCCCAGCATGTCATCCGCGCCGGCGCCGCCTTCAAGCCGGTCATCGCCCTCCAGTCCCACGAGCACATCGTCGCCCGCGCCGCCATCGATGGTATCGCCGCCGGCGCCACCGGTGATGGTGTCATCGCCAGCCAGGCCGCGCAGCAGGGAGCTTGTGGCGCCGCCGGTCAGGCTGTCCGCGAAGGCGGTGCCGAAGACCGCCTCGAACCCGTCGATCGAGTCCGTGCCGCCGGCGCGTGTGGCGGTACCCGCGGCGAGGTCGACCACCACGCCACTCGTGGCATCGGCATAGGAGATGGTGTCGAGGCCCTCGCCACCCAGCATGGTGTCGTCGCCGAGGCCGCCGATGATGAGGTCATCCCCGGCGCCGCCCTCCATCAGATCATTGCCGGTGCCGCCCTGGAGCGTGTCGTTGCCGTTGCCGCCCAGCAGGGTGGAGTGGCCGGTGCCGCCATGCAGGTAGTCGTCGCCCTCGCCACCCGAAAGGCTGGCGCCGTCATCCCCGGCAAACAGGCTGTCATTGCCCTCCATGCCCGCCAGCGTGTCGAAGCCGGCGAAGCCGAAAAGCTGGTTGTTGCCCGAATCGCCGACGATGCTGTCGGCGTAAGCGCTGCCGCCAACATGCTCGACACCGGTGATGGTGCCGGTGGCGAAGGCGCCGGTGCCGAAGATGCCGCCGGGCAGGTCCACCATGAAGACGGAGCCGGGCTGGGCGCCCGTGGCATCGGTGAAATCGACGAGGTCGATGCCGGCGCCGCCGATGATGGTGTCCTCACCGGCGCCGTTGCGGATATAGTCATCGCCGTCGCTGCCATCGAGCAGCTCATAGCCCGTGCCGCCGATCAGCGTGTCGTTGCCGGCCTGGCCCAGCAGCGTATCGGCATCGACGCCGCCGATCAGGATGTCGTTGCCGTTGCCGCCCGCCAGGATGTCGGCACTGGCGCCGCCATCGAGGTTGTCGTCGCCGTCACCGCCCTCCAGCGTATCCACGCCATCGCCGCCGCGCAGCGTGTCGTTGCCATCGCCGCCGCGCAGCAGATCGGCGCTGCCGCCGCCATCGAGGTAGTCATTCCCCGGGCCGCCATCCAGCGTATCGCCGTCATCGCCGCCATAGAGGCTGTCATTGCCGGCTTCGCCATGGATCGTGTCCTGGCCCTGGCCGCCGAAGATCTGGTCATCGCCATCGCCGCCGGCCAGGCTGTCGCCGTCATCGCCGCCATCCAGCGTGTCATCGCCGGCGCCACCGATCAGCCAATCCACCCCGGCTTCGCCATAGAGCAGGTCATCGCCCGCGCCACCATCCATCGTATCGGCATCAGTGCCGCCATGCAGCGTGTCGTTGCCGGCACCGCCCGCGATGGCATCCGCGCCCTCGCCGCCAAAAGCCAGATCGTCGCCGTCATCGCCGAGGATGGCATCGGCCTGATCCCCACCGAACAGCGTATCCGCGCCGGCGCCGCCGAACAGCAAATCCGCGCCCGTGCCGCCATCCAGATAGTCATTGCCGTCGCCGCCCCGCAGCGTGTCCTGGTCGGCGCCGCCATAGATCGTGTCGGCCCCGGCGCCGCCATCGATGGAATCGGCGCCGTCCATGCCGAACAGG
Organism: Falsiroseomonas sp. E2-1-a4; assembly: GCF_051433165.1. Lineage (NCBI taxonomy): Bacteria > Pseudomonadati > Pseudomonadota > Alphaproteobacteria > Acetobacterales > Roseomonadaceae > Falsiroseomonas > Falsiroseomonas sp. E2-1-a4. The sequence goes on from NZ_JBHMFS010000002.1 coordinate 47,381, forward strand.
CTGTCGGCGCCGGGACCGCCGGTGATGGTGTCGTTGTCCTCGTCGCCGAAGATGGTGTCGGCGCCCTCGCCGCCATTCAGCAGGTCGGCCCCGGCATTGCCGCTGATCTGATCGTCGCCACCGCCGCCATCGATGGTGTCGTTGCCCAGCAGGCCATAGATCGTGTCCGCCCCGGCGGTTGGCGCGCCGCTGACCCCACCGCTGATGAAGCCTGGCGTAATGACATCGTCATTATCCGTCCCGACGATCGTCGCCATGCCGATTTCCTGAGTTAACGGGAGGTTAATGAGAGGCGACTATCGCCCAGTGCCGTCTTGCGCACAACGGCATCGTTGCGGCATCGATCAACCGGCGAGCGGCGCTGCGAGCCCGGCCGGCCGGATTGGCGGAGCGGGGGTGCCCCGGCTGGCAGCCGCCGCGGTGACGCCAGGCTGGGCAGGGGCAACGGTGGCGAGATGGGCATCAATGGCGGCCAGCAGGTCGGCGCCGGACCAGGTGCCGCCACCATGCCGGCCAGCCTCGACCAGCCCATCGGGAAGCGTGGCGTAGGCGGCGAAGCGAACCAGCTTGTCCGTGTGCAGTCGCACGCCGCGCTCCGGCACGACCGGCGCGATGAGAGCGGTGCCATCGGCCTCCAGCCGCACATGCACCGGGCCGAACAGGCCGGAGGCTGTCACCACCTCCGCCAGACGGTGCGCCTCCATCCGCGCGGCTTCCTCCAGCGGGGTGCGCAGCAGCGGCGGCAGGTCGCCCGGCGGCGGCAGGCCGGCGGCATTGCGGGGAGAGCGGGTGGTCGGCATGCGGAGTGTGCCGGTGGGCATGCGGGGCGTGCCGGTTGAGGAGGGGGGGCTGGCAGGCGTGCCGGTGCGCGCCGGTTCCGGCCGCGGAGCCCGGCCGGGTGCGGTGACGGTCGCGACCGGGCGTTCCTTCGGAAACAGCACGGAATGGCCCCAGATGAAGGCCACCAGCCCCATGCCACCCAAGGCAAGCTGGGTGGGCAGTGGCAGCGATGTCAGGGTGATGATGGCCCCGGTCCAGAGCGCGGTTCCAATGAAGCTGACCAGCCAATAGCCGAGCATGGAGACGGTACGCATCACGCACTCCGGACGAGGGGCGAGCGAGTAATTTTTGCTCGTTAATCCATTTTTTAGACTTCGCCCGAGAGTTGCGTCAAGCGCAATCTGGTTTCACACCGCCTCACCCGCCGCGGTCAGGATGCGCGAGAGGCTCTCGGCGCGGCCCAGCGCCACCAGCACCGCATCGATCGGCGGGCTTTGCGTGCTGCCGGTGAGCGCGACGCGCAGCGGCTGCGCCACCTGACCGAGCTTCACGCCCTTCACCTCGGCGTAGTCGCGCAGCCATTGTTCGAGGTCCGACCGCTCCCAGGGTGCATCGCCCAGGAATTCCGCGAGGTCCGCCAGACGTGCGCGGGCTTCCTCGGTCAGCAGGGCGGCGGCCTTGGCATCCGGCACCGGGGCGCCTTCCGCCACCACGAAGACTGCGGCGTCCGCCAGTTCCACCAGCGTCTTCGCCCGCGCCTTCAGATCCGGCATCAGGGCGCGCACCCGGGCGGCGGCATCGGTTCCGAAATCGATCTTCCGCCGGGCGAAGCGCATCATCACGTCGCGCACCAGGCGGTCATCCTCGGCGGCGCGGATATAGACGCCGTTCAGATGGGTGAGCTTGGCGTAGTCCATGCGGGAGGCGGCGCGGCCGACATCCTTCAGGTCGAACAGCTCGATCGCCCGGTCGCGCGGCACGATCTCCTCATCGCCGTGGCCCCAGCCGAGGCGCAGCAGGTAGTTGCACAGCGCCTCCGGCAGGAAACCCTGCTCGTCGAATTCCAGCGCGCCCACGGCGCCGTGGCGCTTGGACAGCTTGGCACCATCCGCGCCATGGATCAGCGGGATGTGCGCGAAATGCGGCCGCCGCCAGCCCATCGCGTCATAGACCATGCATTGGCGGAAGGTGTTGGTCAGGTGGTCATCGCCGCGGATGACATGGGTGATCGCCATGTCATGGTCGTCCACCACAACCGCGTGCAGATAGGTGGGCGTGCCGTCGGAGCGCAGGATGATCATGTCATCCAGTTCGGTATCGGCGACGCGCACCTCGCCCTGCACCAGATCCGCCACCACCGTCTCCCCACCGCGCGGGGCCTTGATGCGGATGGCGCCGGGCAGGCCAAGGGACTGAACCTGGGCCTGCGCCGGGTCGAGGTTGATCCAGCGGCTGCCGTCATATTTGAAGGGGCGCTTGGCGGCCTCGGCCTCGGCCCGCATCGCCGCCAGCTCCTCCGGCGTGTCGTAGGCGAGGTAGGCCTTGCCGGCGGCCAGCAATTCGCGCGCGACCTCGGCATGGCGGGCCTCGCGGCTGGTCTGCATCACCGGCGGCTCGTCCGGGCTGAGGCCGAGCCATTCGAGGCTGTCCAGGATCTGCTGCACGGCTTCCTGCGTGCTGCGCGCCTTGTCCGTATCCTCGATCCGCAGCAGGTACTGGCCGCCGTGGTGGCGGGCGAACAGGTAGTTGAACAGCGCGGTGCGCGCGCCGCCGATATGCAGGTAGCCCGTGGGCGAGGGGGCGAAGCGCGTGCGGACCGACATGGTGTTCCGTGTCCCGGCAGGAGGAATCTGACCGGCTGATTAGCGCGGATCGCCCGCGCGCCAAAGCCGCCCCCAGGGACAGCGTTGCAGTTGCGGGGAAATCTCTCCACCATGGGTTGAATGTCCCTGGCGATTTCCCCGGTGGAGCGGCAAGACCTGGCTGCGCGCATTGGCGGCTGGGCTGCGTCGCTGCTGGGTGCGCAGCAGGGGCGGTTCGCGCCGTGGCTGGCCGTGGCGCTGGGCGCGGGCGTGCTGTGGTATTTCAGCCTGCCGGAAGAACCGACCTGGCAACCGTTGTGGCTGGTGCCGCCGATGGCCGCGGCCGGGTTCTGGCTGGCCCGGCGCTGGCTGCTGCCGGGGTGGAGCGTGGGGCTGGTGGCGGCCTTCCTGCTCGGCGCCGGGCTGGCGGGCTGGCACGCCGCGCGGCAACCGGCGCCGCTGTTCCTGCCCTTCGGCGCCCTGGTGGTGGAAGGCGTGGTGACCCAGGTGCAGCCCTTGCCGGAGGGGCAGCGCATCACGCTGCGGGAGGCGCGGCTGGATGGCGGGCCGCCACTGGCCCGCACCATCCGCGTGCGGCTTCGCAACAACGACCCGGCCCGCCCGCAGCCCGGCGACCGCCTGCGCCTGCGCGCCCTGCTGCGGGCGCCGGGCGCGCCGGTGGTGCCTGGCGGCTATGATTTCCAGCGCGCCGCCTATTTCTCCGGCCTCGACGGCTCCGGCTTCGCGCTGGGGCCGGTGGAGATGCTGGAACAAGGCCTGCCCGGCATTGCCCGGCTGCGCACCCGTCTGAACCGGGTCGTGGCGGAGACCATTCCCGGCCCGGCTGGCGCGGTGGCCGCGGCGCTGATCACCGGCACGCAGAGCGGCATTCCGCCGGCTGAGATCGCGGCGATGCGCGATGCCGGCCTGTCGCATCTGCTGGCCGTCTCCGGCCTGCACATGAGCATCGTCATGGGGCTAGTCTTCTTCATGCTGCGGCTGGCGGTGGCGCTGGTGCCCTTTGTCGCGCTGCGGCTGCCGGGCAAGGCCGTGGCGGCGCTGGGCGCGCTGGCGGCGGGCACCTTCTACATGCTGCTGACGGGATCGCAGGTGCCGATGCAGCGCTGCCTCGGTATGGCGGTGCTGGTAACGCTGGCGCTGCTGGCCGGGCGGCGCGCGGTTTCGCTGCGGAGCCTCGCCATGGCCGCGGCCGCCGTGCTGGTGCTGGCGCCGGCGGAATTGCTCGGGCCGTCCTTCCAGATGTCCTTCGCCGCGGTGCTGGTGCTGATCGCGGGGCATGATGCGCTGCGGCCCTGGCTGGCGCGGATCCGCCAGCAGGCCCGCTGGTGGCGGCCGGCGCTGCTGTTCGTGCTCGGGCTGATGCTGACCTCGCTGCTGGCGGGCGCGGCGACGGCGCCACCCGGGTGGCACCATTTCGGCCGGTTGCAGGTGTTCGGGATCCTGGCCAATGCGGTGGCGGTGCCGCTGACCTCGCTGCTGGTGATGCCGGCGGCGCTGATCGCCATGCTGGCCCTGCCGCTGGGCCTGGCCGAGTGGCCGCTGCGCGTGATGGGCTGGGGGGTCGAGGGGATCCTGCTGGTGGCGCGGGAGGTTGCCTCCTGGCCCGGTGCCGCGCCCGCCTTGCCGCCGCTGCCGGGCTGGGGGCTGGCGCTGGTGTGCCTCGGCCTGTGCTGGCTGTGCCTGTGGCGCGGGCTGCTGCGCGCCGGGGGGGTGCCGGTGATCCTGCTCGGCCTGTCCGCCGGCCTGGTCAGCCCGCCGCCGGACCTGCTGGTGTCCGAGGATGCGCGGATCGTCGCGCTGCGCACCGGGCAGGGGGTCTATCTGCACCGCCTGCCCGGCGCGCGGGCCTTCGTGCAGGAGAACATGCTGCGCGCGATGGGCGCGACCGAGGCGCTGCCCCTGCCGGCGCACGGCGCCCTGGCCGGCGGCACGCTGGTCTGCGAGCCGGGCGCCTGCCGCTTCCGCCCGCACCCGGGCGGTGCGGAGGTGGTGCTGCGGCGCGGCCCGCCGGTGCCGCGTGGCCAACGCTCCGCCCCGATCGATGCCACCGCCCATTGTGCCTCGCTGGTGGTGGCGCTGGAGCCGCTGCGGCCGCGCTGCGCGACCGGCGACAGCATCGACCGCTTCAGCATGTGGCGGAACGGCGCGCAGGCCGCCTGGCTGCGCGGCGCCGCGCCGCGCCTGGCCAGCGACCGGGATATCCGCGGCGACCGCCCCTGGGTGCCAGCGGAACCGTTACCAGGCCGAGCGGAAACTTTACCCCTCGCCAACGTTGATGACGCCGGGCGGTAACGCTTCCTTAAACCGACGGACACAAACTGTGCGTCTGAACGCAGAGCGGAGGAAACCAGAATGACCACCACCCTCATGCTGTGCGCGGGCATGGCGGCCGGTGCGGCACTGATGACCGCATGGCAGCGGCTGCGGTGCTGGCAGGAGGCGCGGAAGCTGGAATGGGACCCCTATTGAGGGGTCCCGGAGCCCGCGTTCAGTAGCGTCGCAGCAGGCCGATCAGCCGACCCTGCACCCGTACCCGGTCCGGTCCGAAGATGCGCGTCTCATAGGCCCGGTTCGCCGGCTCCAGCGCCACCGAATTGCCGCGCCGGCGCAGGCGCTTCAGTGTCACTTCCTGGTCATCCACCAGCGCCACCACGATCGCGCCGTTATCCGCCGTCTCGCCGCGCCGGATGATCACCGTGTCGCCATCGAGGATTCCGGCTTCCGACATCGAATCGCCGGCGACCTCCAGCGCGTAATGCTCACCGCCCCCCAGCAGCGCTGCGGGCACGTCCACCATGGCGGTATCGCGCGTCGCCTCGATCGGCAGGCCGGCGGCGATGCGGCCATATAACGGCAGGGCGACTGACCCCGCCTCATTCGCCGCCTTCTGCACCCCGGCCAGGCCGGGGGCGAAGTGGCCACGAATCACATTGGGGCTGAAAGCGGGTTGGGTCGCGGCAGGGGCGGGCGCCGGTTCAGTGCGGCGCGGCGCCACGTTCTCCGGCAGTCGCACCACTTCCAGCGCCCGGGCACGATGCGCGCGGCGCTTGAGGAAGCCGCGTTCCTCCAGCGCCGTGATCAGCCGATGGATGCCGGATTTCGATTTCAGCCGCAGCGCTTCCTTCATTTCCTCGAAGGAGGGGGAGAACCCGGTGGCGCGCAGGTGTTTGTCGATGAACATCAGCAACTCGTGCTGCTTGCGCGTCAGCATGGCATCTCCTCCGCGGCCTTCCCGCCCTACCCGAAAGGGCGGCGAACAAACGGGCAACCGGTGGAGATGTTCTAGGTAGGTTCTCCGCGTCGCGTCAAATCCTTTCAACATCCGCGCCACGATGCACGGCGCGAGCGCCTCAGATTCCGAGCGGGCCGAGCGCGATCGCCTCCACCTCCGCGCCCGCCGGCAGCGCCGGGGCGAAGGGCGCGCGCAGGATCAGCGCCTCGGCGCGGGCCAGGGTCTTCATCATGGAGCTGTCCTGCATGGCGAAGGGCGTCGCCACCAGCCGCCCGTCCGAATCGGGGGCGAGGCTGCTGCGGAGGTGATCGAAGCGCTGGTCATTCGCCGGCAATGCCGCGCCCGTGCGCACTAGGATGGTGGGCGGCGGCGCGGCAGGCAGGCCGGACAGCACGGCGAGCGCCGGCAGCAGGAACTGCACGCCGCAGACCAGGGCTGAGACCGGATTGCCCGGCAGGCCGAGCACCGGCGTGGCGCCGAGCCGCCCCCAGATCAGCGGCTTGCCCGGCCGCATGGCGATCTTCCAGAAATCCAGCGCGAAGCCTTCCTCGCCCAGCGCCGACTGGATCAGGTCATGCTCACCGACGCTGGCGCCGCCCGTGGTTGCCAACAGGTCGCAGCCCCGCGCGGCGGCGGCGGCGGCGGCAATCGCATCCCGGTCATCGGCAACGATGGGCAGCACCAGCGGATCGCCACCGCCGGCGCGCACCAGGGCGGCCAGCGCATGGGCGTTGGAGCTGACGATGCCGCCCGCGGGAATCGGCTCACCGGGTAGCGCGATCTCATCGCCCGTGGCGAGGATGCCGATGCGGGGGCGGCGATGCACCGCGAGCCAGGGGTGGTTGGCGGCGGCGGCCAGGCCGATGTCGCGCGCCGTCAGCCGCCGCCCGGCGGGCAGCAGCACTTCGCCCGCCGCGAAATCCAGACCCTGGCGACGAATCCAGCGCGAAGGCTGCACGGACTCCCGCACCGTCACCTGGCCGTCCTGGGCCTCCGCATCTTCCTGCAACAGGATGCCGTCGGCGCCCTGCGGCACGAAACCGCCGGTGAAGATGCGAACGGCCTGGCCCGGCCCGATTTCGCCCGGGTAGGGGTGCCCCGCCGGGGCAGCGCCGACCACGGCAAGGCGCGCGCCGGCCACCGCATCGGCGGCCCGCACCGCGTAGCCATCCATCGCCGAGACATCCGCCGGCGGCTGCGTCAGCCGCGCCATGACCGGCTGCGCCAGCACCCGGCCCCAACCCTCCGCCAGCGCCACCGTCTCCGCCGCGGTGGGGCGGAGGGCGGCCAGGATGCGGGTGCGGGCGTCTTCCAGCGGGATCATCAGGTGGCCTCGTAAACCCCGGATTTACCACCGGATTTATGCGACAGCCGCACCGCCTCGATCCGCATGCCGCGATCGGCGGCCTTGCACATGTCGTAGATGGTCAGCGCCGCGACGGTCACGGCCGTCAGCGCCTCCATCTCCACGCCGGTCTGGCCCGTCACCTTGGCCAGCGCCTCGATCTCGACCGCATCCGGCTCCGCGATGGTCAGTTCCACCGTCACCTTGGTCAGCGCCAGGGGGTGGCAGAGCGGGATCAGGTCGCTGGTGCGCTTGGCCGCCATGATGCCGGCGATGCGGGCGATGCCGAGCACGTCGCCCTTGCCCACCTGGCCCTGGCGGATCAGCGCCAGCGTCTCCGGCGCCATGGTGATGCGGCCGCGCGCCACGGCCACGCGCTGCGTTGCATCCTTGTCCGACACATCGACCATGGCGGCCGCACCGGCCGCATCGAAATGGGTGAGGGTCACGCGCGTCAGATCGCGTTGATCAGCTCGCGCGCCGCCGCTTCCACATCCGGCTGGCGCAGCAGGTGTTCGCCGACCAGCAGGCAGCGGGCGCCGGCGCGACAGATGCGGCGCACATCCTCCGGGGTGCGGATACCGCTTTCGCCAACCGGGATACGGTCGGCTGGGATCTGCGGGATCAGCTCGTCCGAGGTCGCAAGATCGGTCACCAAGGTCTTGAGATTACGGTTGTTCACGCCGATCAGCCGCGTCTCCAGCCCCAGCGCCCGGTCCAGCTCCCGCTGGTCATGCACTTCCGCCAGCACCGCCATGTCGAGAGACCGGGCGACATGCTCCAGCTCCAGCGCCTGCTCATCGGATAGCGCCGCGAGGATCAGCAGGATTGCATCCGCCCCCATCGCGCGGGCCTCGAACACCTGCCAGGGGTGCACCATGAAGTCCTTGCGCAGCACCGGCAGGGAACAGGCGGCGCGCGCCTGTACCATGTGGCCGAGGTCGCCCTGGAACCAGGGCGCGTCGGTCAGCACGGACAGGCAGGCCGCACCCGCCGCCTCATAGGCCCGGGCGAGCTCCGCCGGCTCGAAAGGCTCGCGGATCACCCCGCCGGAGGGGGAGGCGCGCTTGATCTCGGCGATCAGCCCGACCCGGCCTTCCGCCACCGCGGCGCAGAGCGCGCCGGTAAAGTCGCGCGGCGGGGCGGCATGGCGCGCCTGGCTTTCCACCTCGGCCAGCGGCATGGCGGCGGAACGCTCCCGCACTTCCTCGTATTTGTCGGCGAGGATGCGGGCCAGCGTGTCGGAGATCACGGGGGTGGCGACGTTCATCGGGCAGGGTGCTCGGCTTCAGGGGGCAGGGCGGCGCTGGTTCGCAGCCGGTTCAGCACGTTCAACGCCGCGCCGCCATCGATGGATGCAGCAGCCAGGGGGACGCCCGCACGGATGTCGTCCACCCGGCCCGCCACGACAAGGGAGGCGGCGGCATTCAGCAGCACGCAATCACGATAGGCGCCGGGCGCGCCTTCCAGCAGCGCCAGCAGCGCCGCGGCATTCTCCGCAGGCTCGCCGCCCTGCAGCGCCGAGACCGGCGCACGCGGCAGCCCGGCCTGTTCCGGCGTCACCTCGAACTCGGTGATGCGGCCGTCGCGCAGTTCCACCACCTGCGATGGCCCGGCCAGAGTCAGCTCATCGAGCCCCATGCCATGCACCAGCCAGGCGCGTTCTGTGCCGAGGCGGGCCAGCGTCTCGGCCATCGGGTGCAGCCATTCGGGGGCGAAGGCGCCGGTCATCTGCCGGGTGACACGCGCGGGGTTCGCCAGCGGGCCGAGCAGGTTGAAGATGGTGCGGGTGCCGAGTTCCACCCGCGGACCGGCGGCGTGTCGGAGGGCGGAATGGTGGCGGGGCGCCATCAGGAACACCATCCCCGCCTCCGCCAGCACGCGCGGCAGCGCCTCCAGCGGCGTCTCCATCACCGGAATGCCGAGCGCGGACAGCGCATCCGCGGCGCCGGAGCGGGAGGACAGCGCCCGGTTGCCGTGCTTGGCCACCTTCACCCCGCAACCGGCCACCACCAGCGCGGTGGCGGTCGAGATGTTCAGCGTTCCGGCGGCATCGCCCCCGGTGCCGACGATATCCATCGCCCCCGGCGGCACATCCACCGCGATCATCCGCGCCCGCATGGCCCGGACGGCGCCGGTCATTTCCGCCACCGTCTCCCCACGCACCCGCATGGCCATCAGCAGCCCTGCGATCTGCGCCGGCGTCGCCTCGCCGGCCATGATCATGCCGAAGGCGACCTCCGCCTCGCTCTCCGCCAGTTTTTCGCCAGCGGCGAGCCTTGCGAGGATCTTCTTCATGCGGGGACGCTGTTCCGGCGGGTGGCCAGCGCGAGAAAATTGCGCAGCAGGTCGTGGCCGTGTTCGCTGGCGATGCTCTCCGGGTGGAACTGCACGCCCCAGATCGGCAGGTCGCGATGCGCCAGGCCCATCACCAGCCCGTCCGCCGTATGGGCGGTGGGGATCAGCGTTTCCGGCAGATCCTCCACGACCAGGGAATGGTAGCGCGTGGCGCGGAACGGGGAGGGGATTCCGGCGAAGATATCGGTGCCGCCATGGGTCACCTCCCACACCTTGCCATGCACCGGCTCCGGCGCCCGCACGACACGGCCGCCGAAGGCCTGGCCGATCGCCTGGTGGCCGAGGCAGACCCCCAGCAGCGGTAGCCGCGCTTCCGCCGCCGCGCCGATCAGGTCGAGGCAGATGCCCGCCTCATGCGGTGTGCAGGGGCCGGGCGAAAGCACGATTGCCTCCGGCTGCAGGTCCATGGCGGCCTGCACCGAGAGGGAATCATTGCGCCGAACCTCAACCACTGCCCCAAGATCGCCGAGGAAGTGATAGAGATTGAACGTAAAACTGTCGTAGTTGTCGATCAGGAGGATCATGATGCGGTGACTTTTGTCCCGGAACGCCAGGGAATCAAGTCGCACCCACCTCGCCGGGGTCCGCCGGGGTTCCAATGGCCTCTGGGCTGCGCCTAACCTGCCGCAACGCAACGACAAGCTTTGCGGGGGAAACATGCTGATCCAGGACATCACGCGCAGGGTGTTGCCGATGCTGGCGGCCCTGCTTCTGGGCGGAACCGCCCTGGCCGCGGACCTGCCGGACCGACCCATTCGCATTCTGGTGCCCTATGCGCCGGGCGGCACCAGCGACATCGTCGCCCGCGTGCTGGCGGAGGCGGCCTCCGCCCATCTGCCGCGCGGTGCGGTGGTGGAGAACAAGGCAGGCGCGGGCGGCAATATCGGCGCGGCGGAGGTGGCGCGCGGCCCGGCCGATGGCACGCTGCTGCTGCAATGCGCCTTCGGGCCCTGCGGCGCGAACCCGGCGCTGTATCCCAATGCCGGCTATGACCTGCTGAACGATCTCGCCCCGGTCATCCTGACCGGCGCGGTCCGCAACGTCATGGCGGTGCGCCGCGATCTGCCGGCGCAGAATGTCGCGGAATTCCTGGCGCTCGCCCGCAGCCTGCGCGGAGGTGTCAGCTTCGGCTCCTCCGGCGTCGGCGCGTCCAACCATCTCGGGCCGGAATTGCTGCGGGCGGTGACGGGGATCGAGATGGTGCATGTGCCCTATCGTGGCTCGGGCCCCGCCATCACCGACCTGATCGCCGGGCGGATCGACGTGTTCTTCGACAATCTGCCCTCCATCCTGCCGCATATCCGCGCCGGGTCCGTTCGCGCCCTGGCCGCGGTCAGCGAGCAGCGGCTGACGGAGCTGCCGGATGTGCCGACCTTCGCGGAACAGGGCGTGCAGGGCATGGCGATCGATAGCTGGTTCGGCTTCATGGTGCCGGCGCGCACGCCGCCGGCGGCCATCGCCGCGCTGAACGCCGCCTTCAACCAGGCTTTGTCCGACCCGCGCGTGCGGTCCCGCATGGCGGATCTGGCCGTGGCGCCACTCGGCGGGACGCCGGAGGCGATGGGCACGCATGTGCGGGCGGAAGTCGCTCGCTGGGCCGATGTGGTTCGCCGTCAGGGAATCCGCGCCGAATGACCCCCTCCACCATCACCTGCGTCCGCACCCTGCGCGTGCCGGAACGCGCCAACATCCTGTGGGTCGAGATCGAGACGGCCGAGGGCCTCACCGGCCTCGGCGAGAGTTTTCGCGGCGCCGCGGCGGTGGAGGGCCAGATCCACGAACTGGTCGCCCCTTACCTGCTGGGCCAGGATTCGCGGAACATCGAGCGCATCCACCGGCACCTGATGACGCCCTATGTCGGCTTCGGCGCGTCCTCCGCCGAGATGCGCGCGGCCTCCGCGGTTGATATCGCGCTGTGGGACCTGATGGGCCAGCGGCTTGGGGTGCCGGTGCATGAAGCGCTGGGCGGGCTGAGCCGGGACCGCATCCGCGCCTACAACACCTGCGCCGGCTACGACTACAACTCGGCCCGGGACCGCCGCGACGTCCGGGACGGGGAGGCCGCGATCGGCCCCTATGACGATCAGGTCGCCTTCATGCAGCGCGCCGATGAACTGGCGCATTCGCTGCTGGAGGAAGGCTTCACGGCGATGAAGATCTGGCCCTTCGACGTCTATGCGCCGGCCTCCGGCGGCCAGGTGATGAACCTGGATGATCTGAAGAAGGGCATGGAGCCGTTCGAGAAGATCAGGCGCGCGGTGGGCGACCGGATGGAGGTGATGGCGGAGCTGCACTCCATCTTCTCCCTGCCCGCGGCCACCCGCATCTGCCAGGCGCTGGCCCCGATCCGGCCCTTCTGGGTGGAGGACCCGATCTGCAAGATGGACGACACCGCCGCCCTGGTGGAGCTGCGCCGCAGCGTGCCGGGCGTGCCGATCTGCGCCAGTGAGACGCTGGGGGGCAAGGTCGCCTTCCGGGACCTGCTGGTGGCCGGCGCGACCGATGTGGTGATGGTGGACCTGACCTGGTGCGGCGGGCTGACGGAGGCGCGCAAGATCGCGGCGCTGGCGGAGTCCTGGGCGCGGCCGGTCGCACCACATGACTGCACCGGGCCGGTGACGCTGGTGGCCAGCCTGCACTTTGCGCTGCACGCCGCGACGGCGATTTTCCAGGAGGTGGTGCGCGCGACGCTCGCCACCTGGTACCGCGACCTGGTGACGGAACTGCCGCGCGTAGAGAAGGGCTTCTGCTACCCCATGCAGGGGCCGGGGCTGGGCACGAAGCTTCAGCAGGATACCCGCAAGCGCGCGGCGGTGCGGGAAAGCCGCGCCTGAACCTCGATGCCAAGCTCGGCGATGCGGCGCCGGACCGGCTGCTGGTTGCCTGCACCGCCTATCTGCTGGTCCCGGCGCTGATCTTCGCGGCCGGGTTCTTCGCCTGGCCCTGGGCCATCGCCTCCGTCCTCACCGGCGCAGTCGGCCTGGCGATGGTGCCAGGCTGGCGTGGCGCCTGGCCGCTGGCGCGTGGTACCACAATGGCCTGCCTCATCGGCGGGCTTGCCTGGTGCGTCGGCAGCAGCGGCACCCACCATCTTCTTTATGCGCCGATGGATTGGCAGATCCGCGATGCGGTGATGCGCGACCTGGCGCTCGGCCCCTGGCCGGTGGGCTATGTGGTGGGCGATGCCGTCTGGTTGCTGCGCGCGCCGCTCGGCTACTACATGCCCGCCGCACTGGCCGGGCGGATCGGTGGGCTGGGCGTGGCGCAGGCGGCGCTGTTCGTCTGGACGGCGCTTGGCCTGGCGCTGGTGCTCGCGCTGCTGGCGGCGCTGGCGCGGCAGGCGGGGGTGCGGGCGCGCTGGCTGGTGCTGGTCTTCCTGACCTTCGGCGGGCTGGACCTGCTGCCCAACATCTGGCTCGACCTGACGGATGGCACGGGCCTCGCCAGCTATTGGGGCCGTGGCGGGGAATGGTGGGCGCGTATCTTCCAGTATTCGGGGCATGTGACGCTGCTGCTCTGGGTGCCGAACCATGCGCTGGCAGCCTGGATTCCGGCGCTGCTGTTGCTGCGCCATGCGAGGCGGCCGGAATTCCTGCGCGTCGTCGCGGTACCCCTGGCTGCGGCGGCGGCCTGGTCGCCGCTGGGGGCGCTGGGAGCGGGGCTGATGGCCGGGGTAGTGGCGCTGTCCGGCGGGTTCTGGCGCGCAGCGCTCATCGGGCCAGCGAATTGGCTGGGCGTGGCGTTGGCGGTGCCGCTGGCCTGGTTCCTCACCGCCGGGTCCAGCGAAATTCCACATGCCGCGCTGGTTGCGCAGCACGGGCTGGGGGTACTGCCGCGCCTGGCGCTGTTTCTCGCTATCGAATTCGGCGTCATCGCCGCCGCGACGCTGCTGGTGTTGCGGTCCCGCCTTCTGGAGTCGGGGCTGGTGATGCTGGCGCTCCTGCCGCTGTATATGTTCGGACCGGGCAATGAGATGACGATGCGGACCGGCATGGCGCCGCTGGCGGTGCTGGCGGTGGCCGCTGGCTGCGCGGTGCAGCTCGCGGCGGAGTGGCGTCGGCGGCTGTTGGCGGGGTTGCTGCTGGTGGCGGCGGTGGGACAGGGGATGGAGGCGTCCGCACTGTCCCATGCCGCCTGGGCGCCCAGCCGCGACTGCTCACTGCCGGAGGCCGCGGCGCAATCGGTCTTCAATGCCACCAACTGGTCCCACTATGTGGTGCATTGGCCGGAGGCGGCGCTGCGCCGCCTGATCGCCCCTCCGGTGATGCGGAGTATCATACCCGGCGCGATCGGCCGATGCTGGCCGTAGCAGCGCCGAACCCTATCGGATCGGCACGGCGGAGACCGCATTGTAGGGCGAGCCGTCGATCAGCCGCGTGGACCAGGCGAGATAGACCACCGCGTTGCGTTCCTCATCCACGAAGCGATGCACGCGGGTTTCCTTGAAGAACAGGCTGGTGCTGCTTTCGAACACCACCTCGCCCCGGTCCCCGCGGCGGGCGCCGGGCTGCACTTCCACGGGGCCGGTCGCGGTGCAGTTCAGCGCAAAACGGGCCGGATCCTCGGCCACGCCCAGCATGCCGGAGAGGCCGCCCGTGCGGGCCTGGCTGATGTAGCAGGACACGCCCCGCACCTCCGGGTCGTTGAAGCGTTCCACCACCACGCGGTGGCTGCGGGTCAGGCCGAGATTGGTGATGGCCGTGTTCACATGGCCGATCTCCTTGGTCTCATCGGCCCAGGCGGGGGTAGCGGCCAGCAGCAGCAGGCAGGCGAGCAGGCGGTGCATGGGTCGTTTTCCTTTAATCACCAAGGGTTTTGGACTTAATCGCCGATGGCGATGCCCTCGCGCCGTGGGTCGGCTGCCCCCCAGATACCGCGGGGCGTGATGCGGATCGCGGTCAGACCCGAATTGATGTCCCGCACATCCACGCGATGACCGCGTGCCTGAAGCGCCGGAGCCAGGGCGGCGGCTTGCGTGCCGGCTTCCAGTTCCAGCGCCGCTGTGCCGACCACGCCGATGCGCGGCAGGGCCAGCGCGGCGTCCGGCGCGAGGTCCCAATCCAGCATGGCGACCAGGGACTGCGCAACATGGCCGATGATGCGCGCGCCGCCGGCGGAACCCAGCAGCAGCGCGGCGCGCCCCTCCGCATCCACCACGATGGTGGGGGACATGGAGGAACGTGGCCGCTTGCCTGCCTCGACCCGGTTGGCGACGGGGCGGCCCTCCACCTCCGGCAAGAAGCTGAAATCGGTGAGTTCGTTGTTTAGCAGGAAGCCGCCGACGAAGATGCGGCTGCCCATGGCGGATTCGATGGTCGAGGTCATGGAGACGGCATTGCCGGCGCCATCCACCACCGAGAGATGGCTGGTGCCGCTGCCATGTTCCGCCGGCTGCGGCGCCAGCCCGGCCTGCCGCCAGCGCGGATTGCCGGGGCGGGGCGGGGGCATGGCGCGGTCGCGATCCAGAAGCTGGGCACGGCTGGTGAGGTAGGCGGCATCCAGCAGGCCGGCGACCGGCACGCGCTGGAAATCCGCATCGGCCAGGTAGAGATTGCGATCGGCGAAGGCGAGGCGTCCGGCCTCCCCCAGCAGATGCGCCGCATCGGCGCTGTCGGGGGCCAGGGCGGCGAGGTCGAAATGTTCCAGCACGCCGAGGATCTGGCCCACCGCAACGCCGCCGGAGCTTGGCGGGCCGAAGCCGCAGAGGCGCCAGGTGCGGTAGGGGGCGCAGACCGGGGCGCGGCGGGCGGGCGCGTAGCCGGCCAGGTCAGCCGCCGTCATGCCGCCAGGGTTCGCATGGGTCTGCACCGCTGTGGCGATGGTCTCGGCCAGCGTGCCGCGATGCAGCGCATCCGCCCCCTGCTGCGCCACCTGGCGCAGCGTCGCGGCCAGCGCCGGGTTGCGGAGCAGGTGGCCGGCCGGCCAGGGCGCGCCATCGGTACCGAAGAAATAGGCGCGTGCGCCAGGGTCGCGCCGCAGCGAGTCGGCGCTGCCTGCGATGGCGGCGGCGAGGCGTGGGGAGACCTCAAACCCCTGCTCAGCGAGGGCGATGGTGGGTGCCATCAGCCGCGCCCAGGGCAAGCGGCCATGTTCGCGATGCGCCGCCTCCAGCATCCGCAGCAGGCCGGGCACGCCAACGCTGCGGCCGCCTTCCATGGCCTGGGCAAAGGACATCGGTGTGCCATCCGGGTTCAGGAACAGGCGCGGGGTGGCGGCGGCGGGTGCTGTTTCCCGGCCGTCCCAGGCCTGGATTTCCAGGCTCTGGCCATCCTGGTGCAGCAGCAGGGCGCCGCCGCCGATGCCGCTGGCCTGGGGCTCCGTCAGCGTCAGCAGCACGGCGGCGGCGATCGCGGCGTCCAGCGCGGAGCCACCCTCCCGCAGCACCTCCCGCGCCGCGTGGCTGGCGTGCGGATTGGCGGTGGCCGCCATGTGCCGCTGCGCCGGCTGCGCCAAAGCGGGCCAGGCGAGAAGGAGAAGCAGAAGGACTCGAAGCGCCATTGGGACCACCTGCGTGATGCGGCTAGTCTAGGTTATGCCCGAAGCCAGCGTCATGCGCCGTACCGTGAAACAGGCCTCCGAGGCGCGCGGCCGCCAGGCGGAGGCGGCGGCGGAGGCCGCGCTGGCGCAGGACGGCTTTGCCACCCTGGCCCGCCGGGTACGGACCGGGGCCGGCGAGATTGATCTGGTGGTGGAACGCGCCGGGCTGCTGGTGTTCGTCGAGGTGAAGGCGCGCGCCACGCTGACCGATGCCGCCTTCGCCCTCGGCCCACGCCAGCAGGCCCGGCTGATGGCCGCCGCCGAGGCGTGGATGGCGGCCAACCCGGGCCATGGCGCGGAGGGTGTGCGCTTCGACGTGCTGCTGGTGGATGGGCAGGGACGGGTGCGCCGGGTGGCGGACGCTTTTCGGGCGGGCTGAGTTACAGCGCCATATTGTCCAGCAGCCGCACCTCGCCCAGCCGGGCCGCCGCCAGCAGCCGGCCCGGGCCGCCTTCCCAGGGCCGCAGCGTTTCCGGCTGCACCATTGCGAGATAGTCCGGCGTGAAGCCGGCCTCCTGCAATTGCCGCGTTGCCCGGTCCAGCACCGGGCCGGGCGCGGCGCCGGCGCGGATGGTGTCCAGCGCCGTCACCATCAGCCGCGGCAGCAGCGGCGCCAAAGCGCGCTGTTCCGGCGTCAGCCGGATGTTGCGGGAGGAACAGGCCAGGCCATCCGCCTCCCGCACCGTCGGATGCGGCAGGATGCGGATGGGCAGGTCAAGGTCGGCCACGACGCGGGAGACGACCTGCACCTGCTGCCAATCCTTTTCCCCAAACACGGCCACATCCGCCTGGGTCTGGCTGAACAGCTTCGTGCAGACGGTGGCGACGCCGCGGAAATGGTCGGGGCGGGCGGTGCCCTCGAAACCCTCGGCGGGGCCGGCGACCTCGATGCGGGTGGCGCTGCCGGGCGGGTACATGGTGGGGACGTCCGGCATCCAGACGATGTCGCAGCCCACCGCGCGCAGCTTCGCCAGGTCGCCTGCCTCGTCACGCGGGTAGCGGGACAAATCCTCGGTCGGGGAGAACTGCAACGGGTTGACGAAGATCGAGACCGCCACCGTCTCCGCCACCTGCCGCCCGGCGGTGACCATTGCGAGGTGCCCCTGGTGGAGCGCGCCCATGGTGGGCACCAGCGCCAGGCGGCGCCCGTCGCGTCGCGCTTCGGCGCTGGCGGCGCGCAGCGTGGCGAGGTCGCGGATGATCTGCATGACGGTTCCCCTTTGGTGGGGCGGAAGGTTGCGGTTGGTTCACCCGCCGTCCAGCCCGCTACGCGCAGATCAGGCGCCACGTCCCGGCATGCGGTGCCGAAAGGCCAGCGCCTCCGCCACATGGGCGCGGCCGACGCGCGCCACCGCTGCGAGGTCCGCGATCGTCCGCGCCACGCGCAGCGTTCGCACCTGGCCGCGGGTGGACAGGCGCAGGCGGGTGGCGGCGGTCTCCAGCAAAGCCAGCGCATCCGCATCGGCCAGGGGTTGCAGCACGTCCCATTCGGCCTCCGCATTGCAGCGGGCGCCGCCCCTGGCACGCTGGCGTTCGCGTGCGGCGGCGACGCGGGCGGCGACCACCTCCGTCCGCTCGCCAGGCGGGGCGCGGGTGAGTTCGGCGGGGGCCAGCGGCTGCACCTCGACCACCACATCCATGCGGTCCAGCAGCGGGCCGGACAGGCGCTGCTGGTAGTCCTGGCCGCAGACCGGCGCGCGGGCGCATTCGCGGGAAGGTTCGCCCAGATAGCCGCAGCGGCAGGGGTTCATGGCGGCGACGCATTGGAAGCGCGCCGGGTAGGTCACGTGGGCGTTGGCGCGGCTGACGGTGGTGCGGCCGGTCTCCATCGGCTGGCGCAGCGCCTCCAGCGCCGCGCGGGGGAATTCCGGCCATTCATCGAGGAACAGTACGCCGAGATGGGCCAGGCTGATCTCCCCCGGCCGCGCCCGGGCGCCGCCGCCGACCAGCGCGGGGACGGAGGCCGAATGGTGCGGGTCCCGGAAGGGTGGGCGCCTTAGCAGCTTGCCCTCGGTGAGCATGCCGGCGACGGAATGGACCAGGGAGATTTCCAGCGCCTCCGCAGGGGTGAGGTCCGGCAACAGCCCGGCCATGCGGGCGGCGAGCATGGATTTGCCGGCACCGGGCGGGCCGACCATCAGCAGGTTGTGGGCGCCGGCGGCCGCGATCTCCAGCGCCCGCTTGGCGCTTTCCTGGCCGCGCACCTGGCTGAGGCAGGGGCCGGCCCAGGGCGCATCATCCAGCCGCGGCGGCACCGGCTGGGCCAGGGTCTGGATGCCCCGGAAGTGGTTGATCAGGGCGGGCAGATCGGGCGGGGCGAGCACCTGGATGCGTCCGGCCCAGGCCGCCTCCGGCCCCTGCTGCGCCGGGCAGACCAGCCCCAGCTCCCGCGCCGAGGCCGCCATCGCCGCGGGCAGCACGCCGGCCACCGGGGCGAGGCTGCCATCCAGCGCCAATTCGCCGAGGGCGGCGAAATCATGCAGCTCGTCGCGCGGCAGCACATCCATCGCGGCCAAGACGGCCAGCGCGATGGGCAGGTCGAAATGGCTGCCTTCCTTGGCGATGTCGGCGGGCGCCATGTTCACCAACACGCGCTTTGGCGGCAGGGACAGGCCGATGGCGGTCAGCGCGGCGCGGACGCGCTCCTTCGATTCGCCCACGGCCTTGTCGGGCAGGCCGACGATAAGGAAGGCCGGCAGGCCAGGGGCGATCTGCACCTGCACCTCGACGGGCACGGCCTCGATGCCGGCGAAGGCGAAGGTCTGGATGCGGGCGATGGAACTCACGCATCCAGGGTTGAATTAATCTGGGATTAAATCAACCGTTCCAACCGCCCATAAACTGTTCCAGCAGCCGGCCCAGCAGATCGACGTTGTAGCCTCCCTCCTGGATGATCGCCGCCGGCAGCCCCGCCCCGGCGATCAGCGCGCCGGCGCGCGCAAAACCGTCTTCCGTCACGCGCAAGAAACCCAGCGGCTCATGCTCGCTGGCATCGAAGCCGAGCGAGACCACCAGCGCATCCGCGCCGAAATTGCGGATCGCCGTCAGCCCGGTGTCGATCGCCGCCAGCCATTCCGCGTCGCCGCTGCCCTGCGCCAGCGGCAGGTTCAGGTTGCAGCCGGTGCCCGGCCCGGCGCCGCGTTCGCCGGCATGGCCGACATACCAGGGGTAATAGGCGTTGGGGTCGCCATGGATGGAGACGGTCAGCACATCCGCCCGCTTCCAGAAGATGGCCTGGGTGCCGTTGCCGTGGTGGCTGTCGACATCCAGCACCGCCACGCGCCGCGCCCCGGCCGCCACCAGAGTCTCCGCCGCGATGGCGGCGTTGTTGATGTAGCAATGCCCGCCGGCGCGCGCGGCATAGGCGTGGTGGCCAGGCGGGCGGCACAGGGCATAGGCAGTGCGGCCGGCGCTGGCTTCCTCCGCCGCCGCCACTGCGCAGGCGGCCGCGCCGATCGAGGCCGCCCAGGTGCCGGGGCCGATCGGGCAGGCGGTATCCGCCGTGTACCAGCCGACGCGGCCGACCAGGCCCGCAGGCGGCCGCGCGCCCTGGGCGATCATTTCCGGCGTCGGATGGACATTGCCCACCACCTCCGCCCCAGAATCCGGCAATGCGGCCCAGCCCGCCGCCGCATCGCGCAGGAAATCGAGGTAGCCCGCATCATGCGCGCGCAGCAGCGCGACCTGCGGCACAGGGGGCGGCGTGGTGGGCGTGATGCCGAGCCGAGTCAGCCCCTCGGAGAGGGAGGCGGCGCGGGCCGGCACCTCGAAATTCGGGCGGATGCGTCCGCGCATGAGGAAGAAGTTCGGGGCGTGCGCCGCATGGGCGGCATCGGCGAAAGCTTTCATAGCGGCGACGGTAGGGGCGCATGGCCGACACTGTCCATCGGGCGCCGCTGGACAGATCGCCCTCATGGGGGCTGACTGCGCGGACTGCTGCCCAAGGGTTCATGATGACCGACGCCATCCCGCTCGACCCCGGCGCCCGCCGCGCCATCCTCGATGCCTGTGATTCGTTGCGCGGGGAGGGTGAGCAGGCGCTGATGCGCCTGGTGCGCTGCCCCTCGACGCTGGGGAACGAGCAATCCGCGCTGAACGAGATGGCGCGGGTTTATGAAAGCCTCGGCCTCGCCCCGCAGCGCGTGCCGACCGATCCGGCGGCGCTGGCGAACCATCCCGGCTTCTCGCCGCCGCTCGTTTCCTATGAGGGGCGGGACAATGTCGTCGCGGTGCACCGGCCGCGCGCGGCGAGGGGCCGGTCGCTCGCCTTGCAGGGCCATGTCGATGTGGTGCCGGAAGGCGCCGAGGATGAATGGACCACGCCGCCCTATGAGCCCGCCATCCGTGGGGGCCGCATGTATGGCCGCGGCGCGGGCGACATGAAGGCCGGCATTCTGTCGTATGTCACCGCCTTCCGCGCCCTGAAGCTCGCCGGGCTGCAACCGGCGGCGGAGGTGCAGATGCAGTCGGTGATCGAGGAAGAATGCACCGGCAATGGCGCGCTCGCCTGCATGCTGGCGCTGCCACGGACCGACGCCGTCATCATCCCCGAACCCGGCCCCGGCCTGCCCGCGATGTACAGCGCGGAGGTCGGCGTGGTCTGGGCCTGGGTGACGGTCACGGGCCGCCCGGCGCATGTGCGGGACAAGCAGGCGGGGGTGAATGCAGTGGAGGCGGCGATGTCCATCTGGACCCGCTTCGAGGCCTATGAGCGGGACATGAATCGCGGCGAGCTGATCCATGCCAGCTTCCGCGGCGTGAACCATCCGGTGAACGTCAACCTCGGCACCTTCACGGGCGGCGAGTGGAATTCCTCCGTGCCGACACGCGCCACGCTCGGCCTGCGGGTCGGCGTGATGATGGGCAATACGGCGAGCAACGTGCGCGCGGATATCGAGCGCATCGTGCAGGAAGCGCGCGGTGATGCGGCGCTGAAGGGCGCCAAGGTGAAGGTGGAGTTCAAGGGTTTCATGGCGGATCCCTGCGTCTTCGACATGCAGGCGGAGATCGTGCAGACCTCGATGCGCAACTTCGCCGATCTCACCGGGCATCAGCTGCGGAAATACCCGGCGACCGGCCTGACCGACGGGCGCTTCTTCACCCTGTATCAGAACACGCCCGTGGCCTGCTTCGGGCCGGATGCGCAGGATATCCACGGCATCGACGAAAGCGTCGGCATGGACAGCATGCACGACATCACCCGGACCATCGCAATCACCATGGCCGAATGGTGTGGAGTGGAAGCGGCATGAGCAATTTCAGACCCTCCGGCGCCCGTCTCTGGGACAGCCTCATGGAATTTTCTCGAATTGGCGCCACCGCCAAGGGGGGAAACAATCGGCAGACTCTCACCGACCTCGACGGTGAGGCGCGCGCGCTGCTGCAACGCCAGGCGGAGGCGGCGGGTGCGACGCTGGTGCTCGACCGCGTCGGCAACATGGCGCTGACCCGGCCGGGGCGCGACCCGTCCCGCAAGCCGGTCGCCATCGGCAGCCATTTGGATACGCAGCCCACCGGCGGGAAGTTCGACGGCGTGCTGGGCGTGCTGGTTGGCCTCGAAATCCTGCGCGCCTTGGACGAGGCGGGGATCGAGACGGAGGCGCCCGTCATGCTGATCAACTGGACCAATGAGGAAGGCGCGCGCTTCTCCCCGCCCATGATGGGCAGCGGCGCTGCCATGGGAATCTTCCCGGAAGCCGAGGTGCTGGCGAAGACGGACAGTGCCGGTGCGGTCTTTGGCGACGAACTCTCCCGAATTGGCTGGGCGGGGGCTGCCGATCCGGCGGCGTTGCAGGATCTGGAAGCCTATTTCGAGGTGCATATCGAGCAGGGGCCGCAGCTCGAAAAGCGCGGCCTCGACCTGGGCATCGTCACTCACGCCCTGGCCCAGCATTGGTTCGAGGTGACCGTCACCGGCGAGAATGCGCATGGCGGCAGCGTCATGGCCGGGCGGCGGGATGCCATGATGGGCGCGGCGGAAATGATGCTGGCCATTGAGAAAGCCGCGCTGGCGGCCGGCGCACGCGCCACGGTGGGGCGCCTGACCGTGCATCCGGACAGCCGCAATGTGGTGCCGGACCGGGTGTGGTTCAGCCTGGATACGCGCCATGACGATGAGCACATGCTGGCCGACCTGGCCGCCGTGTTGCGCGGGGAGGCAGCGGCGATCGGCGCGCGGCGGAATGTCGCGATCGCGGTGGAGGATTTCTGGATATCCCCCGCCACGCCCTTCGCGACGGCGCTGGTGGACCGGCTGCGTGACTCCGCGGAGACTCGGCAGATCCCATATCAGGAGATGCCAACTGCCATCGGCCATGACGCGGTGTATTGCGCGCGGCGCGTGCCGACGGTGATGGTCTTCACCCCCTGCCATGGCGGCATCAGCCACAACGAGGCCGAAAGCATCACGCCGGAATGGGCGGAGGCCGGGCTGCTGGTGGTGGCGGATGCGGTGTTGGCGACGGCGGGGGTGGCGAAAGGATAGAACGCGGCCTCGCCCCCACCCCGACCCTCCCCCGCAAAAGCGGGGGAGGGAGCAGAAACCCTCTCCCGCATCGCGGGGGGGCGCGGCACTGTCGCGACGCCAAAGGCTGGACGGGGTGCGGGTGGTGCTACCCCCGCCCCAAAAACCCCAGCACCGCCGCATTGAAGGCCTCCGGCTGTTCCCACTGCGCCGCGTGACCGCATTCCGGCAGGATCAGCAATTCACTCCCCGGCAGCGCTCGCTGGAACTGCCGGAACACCGAAGGCGGCGCCCACAGATCGGCGTCGCCGCCGACCAGCAGCACCGGCATCGCCAGCCGCCCGAGCGCCGCGCGGTCCAGCCGGTTCAGCCGGCGCTGTTCCACCCTCGGCCCCTGGATCGCGGCATGTTCCAGCGCCAGCCAGGCCGCCGTGCCTTCGGGGTTCGCAGCACGGTAGCTCGGGCCTACCTCACGAAAGGTCGCCGGCAATTCGGAAAAGCCCTTGGGCCGCAGGCTGGCGCTGAGCGCGGCGTAATCCGCATCCTCCAGTCCCATATGCGTGCAGGCCAGCACCAGCCGCCCGACGCGCTCAGGAAAGCTCAGCGCGAAATCGAAGGCGACGATGGCGCCTGCCGCGCAGCCCAGCAGATGCGCCCGCGCCACGCCCAGCGCCTCCATCAGCGCCGCCAGATCCTCCCCCGCGCAGCCCGGGTCCTGCGTGGCCGGAGACCCGAGATGCCCGCGCCGCGAATAGCCGATGACGCGATAGCCCGCCGCCGCCAGCACCGGCTGCTGATACCCCCAGACCGCATGGCTTCCGGTGCCCGGATGCAGCAGCACTACCGCCGGGCCGTCGCCGCCCGTATCCCAGCAGGCCAGGCTGCCGCCCGGCACCGGCACCTGACGCAAGGCGGCCGGCACGGGCGCGGGCAGAGGGTGGCGCAGTGCGGCGTCGGGCATGGTGGCTCCTCTCGATTCGGCCCCGCATGCTGGCCCGCCTTCCCACCCGCCGCCATGGCTGGCAGCCTTCCGGGCACCGGCTTCGGAGAACCCTGATTCCCATGCGTATCGCCATCGGCGGCTTCCTGCACGAGAGCCATTCCTTCGCGAAGATCCCGACCCGCTGGGCGGATTTCCTGGCGCCTGGCGGCTGGCCCCCGGTGCAGCGCCCGGCGACGCTGCTGAACACGCTGCGCTCTTCCGCGGTGCCCGCCGCCGGCGCCATCCGCGTGGCCGAGGAAGCCGGCGTCACTATCGCCCCGCTATCCTGGGGTTTTGCGAATCCGGCCGGCCCTGTCACCGCGGAAGCGTTCGAGCGCCTCGCTTCGCTGATCTTCCACGACCTGCAGGCGGCGCTGGATGAAGGCCCGATCGATGGCCTGTATCTCGACCTGCACGGCGCCATGGTGGCGGAGCATTTCCCGGATGCGGAGGGTGAATTGCTGCGCCGCGCGCGGGCCATCCTCGGCCCGGATGTCGCGATCACCGCCAGCCTCGACCCGCATTGCAACCTGACGGCCGCGATGGTGCAGCACGCGGACGCGCTGGCGCCCTTCCGCACCTACCCGCATGTGGACATGAAGGAGGCCGGGGCGCGGGCCATGCAGTTGCTGTTCGACCGCATCAAACTCGGCCGCCCCTTCGCCAAGGCGTTCCGGCAGCTCGACTACCTGATCCCGATCACCGGCCAATGCACGCTGGTGCCGCCGATGGCGGATGCCATGGAAGCCCGCGCCGCGATCGCGGCGCGCCACGGTGTGGCTGAGCTCGGCCTCTGCTTCGGTTTCCCCTATGCCGATTTCGCCGATTGCGGCGCCGCCTTCGCGGCCTTCGCCACCGACCAGGCCAGCGCCGATGCGGCGGCGGAGGCGCTGCTGGCCGACCTCGCCGCGCGCGAATCCGCCTTCGCGCCGGACATCCACGATGCCGCGGCCGGCGTCGCCAAGGCCATCCAGATCGCCGCCGGGGCAAGCCGCCCGGTGGTGCTGGCCGATACCCAGGACAACCCCGGCGGCGGCGGCCATGGCGATACCACCGGCCTGCTGGCCGAACTCATCCGCCAAAAGGCGGAAGGCGCGGTGCTGGCGCTGATCAACGATGCCGAAAGCGCCCGCGCCTTCCATGCGGCCGGGGAGGGGGCGGAGGTTTCGCTGAGCCTCGGCGGCAAATCCGATGGCGCGCCGCTCGCCGTCACCGCGCGGGTGCTGAAGCTGACCGATGGGCGATTCGTCTGCACCGGTCCGATGGCCGGCGGCAACGCGGCCGATCTAGGCCCGACTGCGCTGATCAGCCCGGCACCGGGCGTTCGCGTGATCGTGACCTCGCGCAAGATGCAGGCCTATGACCAGGCTCTGTTCCGCCATCTCGGCGTCGAGCCCTCCGCGCAACGCATCCTGGCGCTGAAGTCCAGCGTGCATTTTCGCGCGGATTTCCAGCCGATCGCGGAGGTTGTGCTGGTGGTCGCCGCCCCCGGTCCGGTGGTGGCGGACCCGGCCACGCTGCCCTTCACCAGCCTGCGGCCCGGCCTGCGGCTGCGCCCGGGCGACAACCGCCGCACGGCCTGAGGCGCCCGGGGCTGGTATGGCGGTGGCTGCACGCCTAAGTGGCGAATCTCATCTCCCGAGGCATGCCAGACGTTGCTACGCACCCTGCGCCACGATGGCGGAGCCTCTCCGGCCGCGATCCGCATCGCGCGGATCGACGCCCTGCCGGAGCAATTCGAGGATCTCGCCGCCGACGCCCTGGGCGACGGCCAGCGGATGCTTGAGGTGCTGCGCGAGGATTGGCAGGCCGGCACGCTGCGCTTCGATGGCCTGGGGGATGCGCTGCTGGCGGCGCATGTCGGTAGCGCGCTGGTCGGGGTCTGCGCGCTGACGCGCGATCCCTACCTGTCGCAGGACCGGGTGGGGCGGGTGCGGCGGCTTTATGTGCTGCGCGCTGCCCGCCGCTTCGGCATTGGACGCGCACTGGTACAGGCCGTGGTGGCCCAGGCGGCGAGCTGCCGCTATCCGCGGCTGCGGGTGCGCGCGCCGGTTTCGGCCTTCGGCTTCTACGAAAGCTGCGGCTTCCTGCGTGCGGTGGGGGAGCAGTCGGCAACCCATGTCCATCCGTTGCCGGACCCGGTGCCATCGGCCGCCGGGGACTGACCCTCAGGGGATCCAGCCGGGCAGGGACGCGGCCTGCTGGACCCAGGCCGCCATCTGCGCCTCGGGAAATTCATCGCCCTCGTAGATGTCGATCCAACGGGCATCCTTGCTGCGCTCCGTGCCGCCAGGCGGGATGGGCTGCAGCGAAAGGCCATGGAAGAAGGTCACCTTCACGTAGCGGGTGAGGACATGGAAGCTCAGGAACCAGCCATGACCCTCGATGCCATAGAAGGGGGAATTCCAGCGCACCGCCTTACATCAGGCACCGTGGCGGTGATCAGCCCGTCCAGGCGGCGGCCGAGATCGCTTTTCCAGCCCGGCATGGCGGCGATATAGGCCTGGACCGGGGCGTCCCCATCCGCCTTCGCGATCTGCGGATTGCCGCCCGACAGGAGCACGGGCTTTCCATCGGCCGGCTGAGGTGGAGCCTTTGCCTTGTCGGGCAGCCTCTTCGCCATGTCGCACACGCCAGCATGTGAAGCCGGGTCAGTTCCGGTGCACCTCCAGGAAGGCATGCACCTCCGCCGCCGTCGGAATCGGCGCGACGGCGCCATAGCCGGTGGTGGACAGCGCCGCGGCGGCGTTGGCGTAGCGGGCGGCCTGCCAGATGTCGTCGCCCGCCACGGCGCGGGCCAGGAAGGCGCCGGCCAGCGTATCGCCCGCCCCGGTCGCATCCACCGCCTCCACCGGGAAGCCGGGGACATGGGCGCGGGCCTCGCGGCTGGCCACCATCAGCCCCGCCGCGCCCAGCTTCAGCAGCACCAGCGGGCACAGCTTCAGGTAGAAATCGACAATCGCCTCCGGCTCCACCAGCCCGGTCAGCAGCCGCGCATCATCCAGCGAGGGGAACACCAGGTCGGACATGCCGACAGCGGTGTGGATGCAGGCGGAAGCCCGCCGCAGCGGCCACAGGCGCAGGCGCAGATTGGTGTCGAAGGACACGGTGACGCCCGCCTTGCGCGCCACCTGGATGGCGTGAAAGGCGGCGTCGCAGGCGGTGTCCGAAATGCCGAGGCTGATGCCGGACAGATGCAGGATGCGCGCGCCCTGGATCGCCTCCTCCGGCACATCGGCCGCGCGCATGCGGCTGGCGGCGCTGCCGCGGCGGTAGAAGGTGAAGTCGTGGCCCTGCGGCCCGTGGCTGACGAAATAGATGCCGGTCGGTGCATCCGGGTCCACCCGCACGCTGGTCGCATCCACGCCTTCCAGCGCCCAGAGCTGCGCGAAGCTCTCGCCCGGCCGGTCGCGGCCCATATGGGCGATCATGCCGGCATCGGCACCGCTACGCGCGGCGGCGATGGCGGCGTTGGAGACGTCGCCGCCATGCCCTTCCAGATACAGGGTGCGGCCATCCGCGCCGACGGGCTGCTGGTTGTATTCCAGCATCGGCTCACCGAGGCAGAGAATGTCAGGCATGGGCGGCAATGCTCCGGAACTCAGACGGCGGTCTCCACCCAAGCCTGCGGCAAGTGTTGCACGCAGACAATGAGGCGCGCGGCGTTCAGGCCTGCTTCAGGCCGAGCACATCGCGCGCCGCGGCCTCGATTCCGGCGCGATTGCCGCTTTTCAGCAGCGCCTCATCCACCAGCCGCCCGCCGATGCCGACGAAGGCGGCGCCGGCTGCCAGGTAGTCCGGCGCATTGCGCGCATCGACGCCCCCGGTGGGGCAGAAGGCGACATCCGGGAACACCGAGCGCAGCGCCTTCACATGCGCCGGGCCACCGGCTGAACTCGCCGGGAACAGCTTCACCACATCGGCCCCGGCAGCGAGTGCCGCGCGCACCTCGGTCGGCGTCATGGCGCCGAGCATGGACACCGCGCCGGCAGCGCGCGCGGCCTGCGCCACCGCCGGGTCCACCCAGGGCGCGACCAGGAAGCGCGCCCCAGCCGCCAGGCAGGCCTCCGCCGCCGCCTGGTCCGGCACGGTGCCGGCGCCGATGGTCAGCGCCGGGTCGGCGGACAGGGCGCGGATCAGCCCAGTGGCGTCGGGCACGGTCAGGGTGATCTCGAAGATGGTCAGGCCCGCCCCGCGCAGCCATTCCACAGCCAGCGCCGCCAGCCTCGCATCGCTCGTGCGGACCACCGGGATGACGCGCGCGGCGCGGAGTTGCGGCAGCAGGGGGTGGGTCATCGCAGCGTCTCCCATTTGGCGGCGGCGACCAGTCAGCACGTCCGCCGAACGGGTTCAATCCACCGCGGCGACCGTGTCCGTCTTCAGCGCGGCGCGCCGGCGCAGGTCCCGGCGCAGCGACAGGCCGAGCGAGACGATCATCAGTATGATGATGCCGACCGCGACCGGGTAGTCGAACACGCGCATCGCCTCGCCGCCGGCAAGCTGATAGGCGCGCAGCATCTCCGTCTCGATCAGCTTGCCGAGCAGCAGCCCCACCACGATGGCCGCCACCGGGAAGCCGTAGCGGGACATCAGCCAGCCCAGCACCGCGAAGACGAGCAATGTCAGCGGCCCGGCAATGGAACCCTCGATGGCGAAGGCGCCCATGGTGGACATCACCAGCACGGACGGGATCAGGTAGCGCAACGGCAGGCGGACGATGGTGCTGGCGACGAAGACGAAGGCGCCGCCGATCAGAAGCAGCACGAAGGCCTGGGCGAAGTTGGACAGGATGATCGCGTAGACGATGTCCCGGTTCTGCTCCATGAAGCGCGGGCCGCCGATGACGTTGTGCATGGCGAAAGCCGCCAGCAGGATCGCCGTGGCGCCGCCGCCCGGGATGCCCAGCGCCAGCATGGTCGCCATGGACCCGCCCTCGGAGGAGCTGTTGGCGGACTCCGCGGCGATGACGCCCTCCGGATTGCCCTTGCCGAAGCTTTCGGGGTTCTTCGAAGCGCGCCGGGTTTCGCCATAGGAGATCAGGTTGGCGATGGAGGAGCCGATGCCGGGCACGGCGCCCACGAAGACGCCGATGGCGGTGCCGCGCAGCAGTGTGACCGGATGGCGCAACACCATCACGCCGCCGTCCAGGATGCGGCGCAGGCTGATGGTGCGATGCTCCTCCGACTCCACGATGAACTTCGCATTCACCAGCCCGAACAATTGGCTTGCGGCCAGCAGGCCGACCATGGCCGGAATGGTGGGCACGCCGTCCAGCAGCCACGGGATGCCCATGTCGCCGCGCATGTAGCCCGCGGTGTTCATACCCACGGTGCCGCACAGCACGCCGATGGCGGCCGCAAAGAGACCCTTGGCGACTGTGGACCCACCGATCGAGCCGAGCAGCACCAGGCCCCAGATGCCGATCGCCGCCATTTCATACGGCCCGATGCGCAGCACGATCTCGGCCAGCGGCTGCACCAGCAGGAACAGCACGACGTAGGAGATCAGCACGCCGATGCAGGAGGCAAACAGTGCCGCCCCCAGCGCTTCGCTGTGCTGGCCCTTCCGCGCCATCGGGTAGCCATCGAAGGTGGTGGCGACGGCGGAGGAGGTGCCGGGGATGTTGATCAGCACGGCGGGAATGGACCCGCCGAAGCCCGCCCCGGTGTAGACCGAGGTCAGGAAGATGATCGCCGGAAGGAAATCCATGTAGAGCGAGGCCGGCAGCACCAGCGCCATCGCCATGGATACGGAAATGCCCGGCAGCGCGCCGAAGAGCAGCCCGATCAGCAGGCCAGGTACCACCCAGATCCACGCCGCCGGAGAGCCGAGCAGCATGGCCGTCGCAGAGCCGAGCGCCGGAAAATCAATCATCGCGGCGGCCCTAGAGAAGGCTGGTGGGGAAAGGGTAGGGAACCAGCAGGCGGAAGCCGGTGACGATCGCCAGGCTGAACACCAGCGGGAAGATCGCCAGGGCAATCTTGTTCCGCTCGCCCCCGATGATCAGCGCGATCAGCGTGAAGCCCCAGATGGCGATGTCGTATCCCAGCGGCTCCAGCGCCAGGATGAAGCCACCGAAGGCCGCGACCATGGCGACCACACGGCCGACATCCGGCCAGCTTTCGGCCGGCCCTTCCTCCAGCTGCGCCGGGGTGCGGAGATAGCCGATGGCCAGCACCGCCCACAGGAACAGGACCAGCCAGGCGGTGGGCTGGAGCAGCAGCAGGTTCTGCGGGCTGAGCGAGACGCCGCGCGCCTCGATCAGATAGGCGAACGTCACCCCGGCCAGCAGGGTGACGAGCAGCAGCGGCGCCCAGGAAACGCGGCGTCGCATCACGGTATCCGGCATGGTGCGACGCTCGTCCTGGTGTGGGTGCTGGGGTGGCTCAGGCCTGCTTCAGCAGGTCGGCATACTGCGCCATCAGCGCGGCGGAGGACAGGTAGGCGCGGTTCGACGCCTCCGGCCCGTACCAGGTGGTGGCGAGCTGCTGGTTGCCCAGCGTGCTGACGCATTCCGGGTCCTTGGTCGCACGCTCCACCGCCTGCTCCAGGATGCGGTAGCGCTCCGGCTGCGCGTCGACGAAGCGCTTCAGCACGACGAAGCCGCGCTGCGACCCGTCCACGGATTGCGGCTGGAAGCCGGCGGTGCGGGCGTGGTCGCTCAGCAGCGCCACATCCGGGTAATCCGTGGACTTCTCGTCGGTGAACAGCAGCAACGGCTTGATGCGGTCCTTGATCGGCAGGAAGCCCTCGCCGCCGACAAAGCCGACATCGACATGCCCGCCCGCCGTCGCCGTGCGCGCCGGCCCACCGCCATCATAGGTGACGATGCGCACGCGCGACCGGTCGATGCCATGCGCCTGGAACAGCAGCGCCATGTTGATGAGGTCGGCAGAGGCCGGCTGAATGCCGATGGACAGGCTGCGCGGGTCCGCCTTCAGCCGGGAGATCACCTCGTCGATCGAGTTGATGCCCTTGCTCGTCGCGGAAGCCGCCAGCGTCAGGTCGCGCGAGGGCAGGTTGATCATGTGGAAGTCTTCCGCCTTGTAGCGGGCATTCCGGGTGATGATCGACAGCGGGATGAAGGGGCCGGCCGAATGCACCATCATCATGTAGCCGTCATCCGGCTGCTGCATGTAGAAGGTGTTGCCCAGCACCGTGCCGCCACCCGGCCGGTTCACCACCGTCACTGGCTGGCCGAGCTGCTTCTGCAGGAAGGGCGCCATGGCACGCGCCAGGCGGTCATTGTAGCCGCCGGTCGCAAAGGGAACCAGCAGCGTGACCGGGCGATCCGGGAAGGTCTGCGCGCGGGCGATGCCCGGCGCCGCGAGCGCCGCGCCGGCACCGGCGGCCAGCATCAGCGCCTGACGGCGCGAAACGGCTTGGATGAGCTTTGTCATGGCGGTATCTCCCTGGACGTCGACACTGTGGCCGAACGGCTCTTGGTCTTCTCCAAGTCACCTAGACACCCTACTGCTGACAGTCAACGGCAGACGCATGAGCGCGTGTAAGGCCGGGGACGAAGGAGGTTGAGCGTGGATCTGGGATATCAGGGGCGTCGGGTGCTGGTGATCGGCGCCTCCACCGGCATCGGCTTTGCCACGGCCAGGCTGCTGATGGGGGAAGGGGCGGAGGTGATGATCGCCTCCCGCGATGCCGCCGGCATCACTGCGGCAGCGGCGCGCATCGGCGCGGAAGTGGGCCGCACCCCCGCGACGGCGGTGGCCGACATCACCCAGGAAGGCACCGCCGACCGGCTGCTGGCAGAAGCCGCCGCACGGCTCGGCGGGCTGGATGCACTGGTGGACGCCGTGGGCGGCTCCATCCGTTCACCGTTCGAGGCGCTGACCGATGCGGACTGGCTGGGCAACTACCAGTTCAACGTCTTGTCCGCGGTCCGCGCCGTGCGCGCCGCGCTGCCGCTGCTGCGCCAGGGCGCGGCGCCCGCCATCGTGCTGCTGGGCGCGGCGGCATCGCGCATGCCCTACCCGAACCAGATCGTCTCCAACGTCCACAAGGCCGGGTTGCTGGGGCTGACCAAGACGCTGGCCGGCGAATATGCGGCGGAGGGAATCCGCGTGAACTGCGTCGCCCCCGGCCGCACCCTGACCCGGCTTTGGCAGGACCGGGCGGAGAAGCTGGCGGCGGAACGCGGCGTGGCGGTGGCGGAGGTGATCGCGGAGTTCAGCCACGAAATCCCGCTCGGCCGCTTCGCGACGGCGGAGGAGGTGGCGGTGATGGTGGTCTGGCTGCTCAGCCCGCGTGCCGCCTATGTCACCGGCCAGACGGTGAATGTGGATGGCGGCATCGCCCGCGGGCTGCTGTAGGACCGCGCTGCCTTCGCCCTCAGGCGGAGGCGCGACGTTCCAGCACCGCCTCGGATTCGCGGGGGCTGCTGGCTTCGCCACCCGCCGGGTTGGCGCCGATGATCTGCGCCAGCGCCTTCTCCAGCGTGGCGACGCGGATCGGCTTTTCCACATGCCCATCCATGCCGGCCTCGTGGCAGGCGGCGATATCCTCCCGGAAGGCGCCGGCCGTGACGGCGAGGATCGGCACCCGGCCGATCGGGCCGGGCAGGGCGCGGATACGGCGGGTGGCTTCCAGCCCGTCCATGCCGGGCATCTGCACATCCATCAGCACCGCGTCGAAGCCCGCCGCCTCCCGCGACACCGCCTCCACCGCCGCGGCGCCATCGGCCACCAACTCCACGCTGTGGCCCACCGCCTCCAGCGTCGCACGCAGCAGCAGGCGGTTCGCGGCCACATCATCCGCGGCCAGGATCCGCAGCCGCCGGCCATCGGCCCACGGCGCCGGCGCCACCGCCATGGCGGCGTCGGGCACGGCGGTGTTCGGCACGGCGGTGGCATTGACCACGGTGCCCCGCAGCGGCAGCACCAGCGGCGCGGCCGGGGGCGTCATGCCGGAAACCGGGGCGAGGATGGGCGCAGGTACCGCCGCGCCCGCCGGCTCGCTTGCCACCGCGGCCGGAAGCTCGAACCAGAAGACGCTGCCGTGCCCGCCTGGCCCGGCCTCATACTCGATCTGCCCGCCGAGCAGCGCCGCGAAACGGGCCGAGACGGCAAGCCCGAGGCCGGAGCCGGCGGCGCCGGTGCCGCGCGGGTCATAGCGGACGAAATCCTGGAATAGCCGCCCGTTCAGCATGGGTGAGACGCCAGGGCCGGTATCCGTCACCTCGAAGCGCAGCCTGCCCTCCAGCGGCTTTGACAGGCGCAGCGTGACGCCGCCGTGATCGGTGAACTTCACCGCATTGCCCAGCAGGTTCAGCAGCACCTGCCGCACCCTTGCGCGGTCCAGCAGCACGGCGCGTGGCACATCGGCCGCCACCTCGATCCGCAGCGCCAGGCCCTTCTGGTCCGCGCCGGGCCGCAGCAGGTCGATGCAGGACCGTGCGAGGGCCGCCGCATCGGCAGCCTCCAGCCGCGGCGCCTCGGCGCGCCCTGCCTCGATGGTGCTGATCTCCAGCAGGCGGCCGACGACGCCGGCTAGGTGCTCCCCCGCCTCGACGATGGTCCGGACCTGCTCGCGATGGTCAGGCCCCAGGCTGCGGTCGCGCAGCAGAAGCTGCGCCCAGCCCAGTATGCCATTCAGTGGCGTCCGCAGTTCATGGCTGGCCGCGGACAGGAAGCGGGACTTCACCGCGCTGGCCGCCCGCGCCGTCTCCAGCGCCGCGGCCAGGCGCGCGGCCATGTGGTCCAGACGCTGCGCCAGCGCCGCCAGTTCCGGCGTCGCCACCCGGCGGTCCAGCCCGACCCGGGCCGAGAGGTCGCCATCCGCCAGCCGGTCCACGGTACGGCCAAGCCGGCGGATCGGCCGCAGCACCATGACCTCGCCCAGCCCCAGAATGATCCCGAGCACCGCAAGCCCACCCAGGCCGAGCAGCAGATAGGACAGCAGGCGGCGCTGGCGGACGGGCGCGAGCAGTGCCTCCTCATCCACGCCAAGGATCACCCGCAGGCTGGTCCGGCCAACGGGCGCATGGGCAAAGATTCCGGTGATACCTTCCAGCATCGGTGCGCGCAGCAGCCCTGGGCCAGGGCTGGACAGGGCGGCACGGGCGGCCGGATGGGTGCTGACATCGACCCCGGGCCGCCAGCCGGCCGCCCTTTCGGGCCCGGCGCCCGGCACATGCAGCGCCACTAGCCGGCCGGTGCCGTCGATCACGGCGATGCGAAAATCGCGCGGCGCGGCGGCGATGAGCAGGCCGCGCAGCCAGTCCGGATCCAGCCCCGCGCCCAGCACCGCCGCAACCTGCCCATCCTGGCCCAGCACCGGCACCAGCAGGTGCAGCATCGGCGGCTCGTCCGGCCCAGCCGGCACGAGATCGGATAGCACCTCCGTGCCGGTCTGCAGCACGCGGTGGAACTGCGGAACATCGGCCGACGCCGTCCCGGGCGAATCGCCGCTATGGCAGATCAGTGTGCCGTCGGTGCGGATCACGCTCAGCGAGCGTTGCCACGGCGCGGTTGCGGCAATCGGCTGCAGCACGGCGCGACAGGCGCGGGCGCCGGCCGGGGCATCGACCCGGCCCGCCTCGCCGGCATCGAAGGTACCGGAGACTTCCGGCACGCGGGCCAGGGCGGTCAGCAGGGTGCGGGCCTGGCTGACCAGTGCCTCCACCTCCCGCGCGCCGCGCGCCGCGGCGGTCGCGGCCTCGGTCTCGGCGGTCAGGATGCGGTCATGCGTCTCGGTTTCGAACAGCCAGGCGGAAAAGGCGAGCATCGGCAGCATCGCCAGCACCGCAAAGCTCGCCCAGCGCCGCCTGATGCCAAGGCCCCAGCGCTGAGGCGGCAAGGCGCGGGGCGGGGTGCGCGCGGCCGGGCGGGGGGGCGCGGTGGCGGCGCCGGCCGGGTCGGCGGCGATTGCCGGGCGTGGCGCCAGGGTCCAGGTCGTGCCGGAAGGCGAAGAGCCCTGCGGCAGCGGCGGGTTCGGGTTTGGCCGGCCGATCAGGTAGCCCTGCACTAGGTCGCAGCCCTCGATGCGCAGGAAATCGAGTTGCGACTGCGTCTCCACCCCCTCCGCGCAGGCCTTGATGCCGAGGCCGCGGCACAGTTGCAGCACCGCGCGGATGACGCTGCGGGCGCGTTCGCTGCCATCAATGTCGCGGATGAAGGACCGGTCCAGCTTCACCTTGTCCAGCGGCAGGGCGTGCAGGTAGCCGAGCGAGGAATAGCCGGTGCCGAAGTCATCCAGCGCCACACGCACGCCGAGCACGTGCAGCTCCTCGATCGTCACCGCCGCCGCGGCCTCGTCCTTGATCAGCGTGCCTTCGGTGACCTCCAGCTCCAGCCGGTCCGGCGCCAGGCCGGAATCGCGCAGCATGCTGGACACCAGCCCCGCCAGCCCGCCGAGATGGAAGCGCGAAGCGGAGACGTTCAACGCCACCTTCAGCGGATAGGGCCAGGCGGCGGCCTGGCGGCAGCCCTCCCGCAGCACCCATTCATCCAGCATGCCGCCAAGGCCGCAGGCCTCCGCGATCGGCACGAAGATGGTTGGGGAAACCGGGCCGAAGCCGGGCCGGTCCCAGCGCAACAGCGCCTCGCAGCTCGTCACCTCGCCGGTCACGGTATCGGCCACCGGCTGCCATTCGAACCGGAAGGTGCCCTGCGCCAGCGCCGCGCGCAGATCCCGCTCCAGCGACTGGCGGCTGGCGAGCTGGCCCTCCATCGCCGGGTCGAAGCGCATCTGCCGGCCGCGCCCCTGGTTCTTCGCGGAATACAGCGCATTATCCGCGCGCCGCAGCAGCGCATCCGCATCCAGCCCATCGGCGGGCGCCAGCGCATAGCCGACGGAGGTGCGGATCGGCACCGGCTGGCCCTGGTATTCGAAGGGGGCACTCAGCGCCTCGATCAGCCGCACCGCCAGGGCTTCGGCTTCCGCATGCGTCACCGGGCCGGAGAGGATCACGGCGAATTCGTCGCCGCCGAGGCGCGCCACGGTATCATCGGCGCGCACGCAGCCCACCAGCCGCCGCGCCGCCTCCCGCAGCAGGGCGTCGCCGCCGGCATGGCCGAGCAGGTCGTTCACCGCCTTGAAGCGATCGAGATCGAGGCAGAACACGGCGAAGCCGTGCTGCGCCGGGCCCCGCGCCAGCGTGATCGCGGCCATCAGGCTCTGTTCGAAGAGCGGCCGGTTGCCGAGGCCGGTCAACGGGTCACGCAGCGCCGCAGACTGGGCCGAATCCAGGCTGGTCCGCAATTCGATGGCGGCCGCGACGCCCTGGGCGATGTCCGCCAGAGCGCGCGATGCGGCGGGCGGCATCTGCCGGGGCTCATGGTCCACCACACAAAGCGTGCCGAGCGCGTGGCCATGCTGGTTGATGATCGGCGCGCCGGCATAGAAGCGGATATGCGGGGGGCCGGTGACCAGTGGGTTGTCGGTGAAGCGCGGGTCCAGCCGCGCATCCTCCACCACCATCACCTCGTCCGGGGCGAGGATCGCGTGGGCGCAGAAGGACGTGCTGCGGGGGGTCTCGCGCAGGTCCAGCCCGGCGGCCGCCTTGAACCACTGCCGGTCGGCATCCACCAGGCTGACAAGCCCGATCGGTGCGCCGACGAGATGCGCGGCCAGGCGGGCGAAGCCGTCGAAGCGCGCCTCGGGCGGAGTATCGAGCATGCCCGTGGCACGCAATGCCCGGAGGCGCTCAGTCTCGTTTGCGGGCAATGCGGCGGGCGGCAAAGAGGGGGGCGCTTCCCTATAGGGTGGCAACGATTTACTGAGAGCAACTCCTGGTAGCATCAGACATTAAGGGTCGCTTCATTGGAAGGCAAATTGCCCTTACGCCGGTAGTTCAGACAACGTAGGCGTGTGTAAGGGATTGTGCGGGGCCCCCTTTGGCCCAGCCCGCCGGCTCAGCCCGCCGGCAGCAGCATATGCACCGCGGTGCCTTGGCCGGGCCGGCTATCCGCCAACAGCGCCCCATCGGCGCGGCGCAGGAAGGCCGCCACCATCGCCAGCCCAAGGCCGGTGCCGCGACCCGGCGGCTTGGTCGTGAAGAAGGGCTCGCCGAGCCGGGCCAGCGCCTCCGCCGACATGCCCTGGCCGGAGTCGCGCACCGTGATGCGGAGGTAGCTGCCCGGTGTCAGCGAAGGCGCCCCGGCGGGGCGCGGCGGGACCTGAAAGCGCTGCGCCGTGATCCACACCTCGCCGCCCTGCGGCATGGCATCACGCGCGTTGGCCGCCAGGTTGATCAGCGCCGTCTCCAGCTCCGCCCGGTCCAGCCCGGGCGCGCTGCGCAGCCCGGGCGGCACGTCGCAGCGCACGCGGGTACCGGCGCCGAGTGTCGCGTCCAGGAGGCCGGTCAGTTCGCGCAGCGAGGTGGTGATGTCCACAGCGCCCGCCGACTCCAGCGCCAGGGGGTCGCTGCGCCGCGTGGTGTCCAGCAGGCGGCGGGACAGGGCGGTGGCACGCGTCGCATGGCTTTGCAGCAGGTCGGCCACCTGTCGTACCCGCGCGGCGTCCTCCGCATGGCGTTGCAGTAGCCGGGCCGCGGCAGTCACGGATTGGGTGATGTTGCCGAAATCATGCGCCAACCCGCCCGCGAGCAGGCCGAGCGTGGCCTGGCGTTCCGCGCCGCGGGCGCGCGCTTCGGCCAGGCTGCGGCTTCGCATGCTGCGTTCCGCCTGCCAGATGGCGGCCAGCAGCACCACCATGGACAGCGTCGCGCCGGTCAGCGGGCCCAGCATGCGGCGCCGCCAGTCCCGGAACAGGGCCTGCTGCGACAGGCCGTAGGCAATGCCGACATCATGCCGTGCCAGCCGCCTGATCGCCGTCATCCGCGGTACGCCGTCGAAGGGGGAGGGGCCTTGCAGCACCTCCAGCGGGCCACGACGCAGCGCCCGCAGCATGCCCCCGGCGCTGCGCGGCAGGGCGGCGCCCACCGGCTCCGCCGGCTCCGGCACCGCGGCGAGTACCGCGCCATCCAGGCGGAACAGCGTGACCTGATCCTCCGGCGATTCCAGGATGCTGCGGTAGAAGGTCTGGAAATTGCCGGGCCAGAGCGTGGCCAGGATGGTGCCGCCATCGCTCAGCCCATCGGCGCGGGGCCTGGCGCGGACCACGGGAAACAGCGGCATGCCTCGATCGGAGGCGCGCACGACCTGGCCGATGAAGACCGTCTCGGGGATCGGACTGCCCGCGCGCTGCGCCGCCACATAGTCCCGGTGGGCGACATCGCGCGGCGGCGCACCGAAGGGCTGCGCGCTCGACATCACCATGAGGCCACCCGGGGCGACCAGCGCAAGGCCGCCAGAATTGAGGTTCACCGCATCCAGCGCGCGCAGGAAGCCGTACACACCCACATCCGCGGGCACATCCTGCCACGCCAGACCCCGCATGTGATGGACGATGGCGGCGATGGTGAGTTCCTGGGCATCGAAGGCGCGCAGCGCGTGCTCGTGCAGCATCTCGGCCACGCGCTCCACCCGTCCGCGCGCCGCCTGCTCCACCGTGGCCATCGTGCTGAAACTGATGGCGACCAGGGCCCCCAGCGGCAGCAGCACCGCGGAGGCCCGCAGCAACAGCAGCCCGCGCCAGGGCAGCCGGGTTGCCGCGGCGGCATCGGGTGGCGGGTTCACCACGCCCAGCACCGTGGCCGCGACCGGGTGACCGAATTCGAGACTGTCCACGGCATCGTCATGATGCGGATTCATCACATGCGCCGACCCGTCACGCTACCCTTCGTATAATCTGTAGTGTTGGTTGGCCGGGCCTGCGGGGTCGCCTGCCGGGCTGCATCCTCACCGGCGCCTGGGAATCGCCGGGCGGCGATTCCCAGGCGGGGGAGAGTGCTGTAGAGGCCCCGCGTGCGCTCGCTCCAGCCTGCCCGTCTGGCCATCATCATCCCCGTGTTCCGGGAGGCCGCCAATGTCGCGCCCCTGGTCGCCAGGCTCGATGCCGCGCTGGCAGGCTTGGCTTGGGAGGCGGTGTTCGTCGATGACGACAGCCCCGATGGCACCGCCGCCGCCGCCCGCGCCATCGCGGCGGAGGACCCGCGCGTGCGCTGCATCCGCCGCATCGGCCGCCGCGGACTGGCCTCCGCCTGCATCGAGGGCATGCTTTCGGTCTCCGCCCCCTTCGTCGCGGTGATGGATGGCGACCTCCAGCACGACGAAACCATCCTGCCCGCCATGTTGGCAGCGGTTGAGGCGGGGGCCGATATCGCCATCGGCAGCCGCCATGTGACGGGCGGCGCCGCCTCGGGCGGGTTTTCGGCCGCGCGTGGCGCGCTTTCGGATGGCGGCGCCCGGCTCGCGCGGATGCTGCTGCCGGTGCCGGTGGCGGACCCGATGAGCGGCTTCTTCCTACTGCGGCGGGATGTGGTGGAGGATGTGGCGCCGAGGCTGGCGGCGCGCGGCTTCAAGATCCTGCTCGATATCCTGCTTTCGGCCCGCCGCAAGCTGGTAGTGGCGGAGGTGCCCTATAGTTTCCGCTCCCGCCTCGCCGGCGAAAGCAAGCTGGATGCCACGGTGCTGCTGGAATTCGCCGGGCTGCTGCTGGACAAGGCGACCGGTGGCGCGGTGCCGATGCGTTTCCTGGCCTTCGCCGCGGTCGGCGCGGTGGGGCTGGTGGTGCATATGGCGGCGCTGGCGCTGCTGGTGGGCGCGCTGGGCTTCGGGGCGGCGCAATGGGCCGCGACCTTTGTCGCGATGACGGCGAATTTCGTGCTGAACAACCGCATCACCTATCGGGATGCCAGGCTGCGCGGGCCGGCGCTCTGGCGGGGCCTGGCGCTGTTCTACGTGGTCTGCGGCATCGGCGCCGCGGCCAATGTCGGCATTGCCGGGCTGCTGGTGCGGGACGGACTGCTGGCCTGGGGCGCGGCGGGGGCGGCCGGCGCGTTGATCACGGTGGTGTGGAACTACGCCGTATCCTCCACCCTGGTGTGGCGGGCGCGATGAGCGTGCTCTGGCTTCTCCTGGCCGTCACGGCGCTGCGGCTTGGGGTGGCCGCTCTGGTGCCGCTGGCGCCGGATGAGGCGTATTACTGGGTGTGGTCGCATAGCCTGCAATGGGGCTACCTGGACCATCCGCCGATGGTCGCCTGGTTCATCCGCGCCGGCACGCTGCTGGCGGGCGAGAACGCCCTCGGCATCCGGCTGATCGGGCCGCTCTCCATCGCGGTGGCCACGGTGCTGCTGGCGCGGGCGGCGGATGCGCTGTTCCCGCAACGGCGGCCCGGGCTTTGGGCGGCGGCGCTGTTCAACGCGACGCTGCTGGTCGGCGTCGGCGGCCTGTTGATGACGCCCGACCTGCCGCTGCTGGTGTTCTGGACTGCGGCTCTGTGGGCGCTGGCGCGGCTGCATGCCAGCCAGGATGGGCGCTGGTGGCTGGCCTTCGGGCTGCTGGCGGGGCTGGCGCTGTTCTCCAAATATACGGCCGCGCTGCTTGGCGCCGGAGTGGTACTGTGGCTGCTGGCCAGCCGGGAGGCCTGGCGCTGGTGGCGGGACTGGCGGCTTTACGCCGGCGGTGCGCTGGCCGCGCTGGTGTTCCTGCCGGTGGTCCTGTGGAACGCGCGCAACGAATGGGCCTCCTTCGCCAAGCAGGGCGGCCGCGCGGGCACGGACGAGGCCGGCTTCACATTTCGTTACCTCGGCGAATTGCTGGGCGGGCAGTTCGGGCTGGCGACACCGCTGGTCTTCATCCTGTGCGTGGTGGGGGTGGCGGTGGCGGCGCGGCGCTGGTGGCGGGGCGATGCGGCGGCCGGGCTGCTGGCGGCGCTGGTGCTGCCGGGGGTGGCGCTGTTCACCTGGCAGGCCACCGGCAGCCGAGTGCAGGGCAATTGGCCCGCCATGCTCTACCCCGCCGCCTGCATCGCCGCCGCCGCCTGCATCCCGCCGCGCCTGCTGTCCTGGCGCCGGCCGGCGGTGGGCCTCGGCGCGGTGCTGGCGCTGGCGGTCTATATCCAGGCGGCCTTCGCACCGCTGCCGCTCGGCCGGCGCCAGGATCCGACCTTGGCGCGGCTTGGCGGCTGGCCGGAACTGGCCGCGGCGGTGGAGGCGGAGCGCCGCGCTCAGGGCGCGCTTTTCGTGGCGGCGGAGGAATATGGCCTGGCCGCGCAGCTCGCCCTGAACCTGCCGCCCGGCGTGCCGGTGGTGGCGCTGAATCCGCGATGGGCGCTTTTTAATCTGCCGCGCCCCGTGCCCGGCGTAACCGGCCTGCTGGTGCAGAGCGAAAGACGTGACAGCGCGCCGGATTGGCCGGAAGCCCGGCTTATTCTGCGCGCCGATGGCCCGCTGCTGCGCAGCCGGCGCGGGATCGAGGCGGAGCGCTATCGCGCCTTCCGCATCGAGACGCGGCCGGATCTGCCGCCCACGGCCATCCTGCCGCGTCCTTGACGAAACAGGGTCGCGATCGAAGCTGTAGGCTAACTGAAGGCGGAGATATCCATGCTGATCAAGCGACCGCGCGGCTGGGAAATCCCCGAAAGCCAGGCCACGCCGGAGCATCTGGTGCTGGGGCGCCGCGCCCTGATGGCGGCCGCCGGCGCCGGGGCGATGCTGGCGCCCGGCGCGGCGGAGGCGCAATTCTGGCGCCGCAGCGCGCCGGCCGACCCCTGGACCCGCCTGCCGGAAGACCTGCCGGACCTGCCGCCGGCCATGCGGAACACTCGCTATCCGGCTGGCCGCGAGCTGTCGCCGGAGCGTGATGCGGTCACCTACAATAATTTCTACGAATTCGGCAGCGACAAGGGCATCTGGCCCACCGCGCTGCGGATGCCGACGCGTCCCTGGACCATCAAGGTGGATGGCATGGTCGAAAGCCCCGGCGAATTCGACGTGGACGACATCATCCGCCGCATCGGGCTGGAGGAACGGGTCTACCGCCTGCGCTGCGTCGAGGCCTGGGGCATGACGGTGCCCTGGACCGGCTTCGAGTTGTCGAAGCTGCTGGAGTTCGTGAAGCCGCTGGGCTCCGCCAAATTCGTGCGTTTCGAAACCGCCCAGAAGCCGGAGGTGATGACCGGCCTGCGGCAATCCTGGTATCCCTGGCCGCATATTGAATGCTGCACCATCGAGGAAGCAGGCAACGAACTGACCTTCATGCCGGTCGGCCTGTTCGGCAAGCCGCTGCCGCCGCAGAATGGTGGGCCGTTCCGCGTGGTGTTTCCGTGGAAGTATGGCTTCAAATCCGGCAAGTCGATCGCCCGCATCACGGTGACGGACCAGCGCCCCGTCTCCTTCTGGGAAACGCTGCAGGCCAGCGAATATGGCTTCTGGGCCAATGTGAACCCGGAGGTGCCGCATCCGCGCTGGAGCCAGGCGACGGAACGGCTGATCGGCAGCAACGAACGGGTGCCGACGCGGCTGTTCAACGGCTACGGCGATTTCGTCGCCGGGCTGTACAGCAACCTCCAGGGTGAGAGGCTTTGGGCCTGAAGATCCTCGGCATCCTGCTGCTGGCCGGCGCTGCGGTCCTGGCCGGCTGGTACGGCGCAGGGACGCCGTTGGGCGCGGTGATCTTCGGCATCTGGCCGGAATTCTTGAACACCCTCCAGGCCGGGGTTCAGCGCCGCATTCTGCCGGAGCTATGGGATTGGGTGTTCCTGCCGGTGCTGGAGGCACCGTCCTGGGTGGTGCCGGCGGTGCTCGGCGTGCTGCTGCTACTGAGCGGGCTGGCGCGGCGGCGGCGCTGAAGCGCTACGCCTGCTGGCGTGCCAGGGCGATCACGCGGTGGGCCTCCGGCCACAGGCCGAAGGGCTCCAGCGCATCCAGCCCGGCCCAGGCCACCTCCGTCACGTCGCCGCCGGGGCGGGCGGTACCGGACAGCCAGGCGCCGGCGAAATCGATGATGGTGTAGTGGAAGCGCGGGCCGCGCCCGGCCTCGCCCGGGGTGATGGCATCGACCACGGCGAGCAGGCGCAGCGGGCCGGCTTCGACGCCCGCCTCCTCCAGCAATTCGCGGCGGGCGCAAGTCTCCGCCGTTTCGCCGAGGCGCTGGCCGCCGCCGGGCAGGGACCACTCGCCGAGGCGCGGCGCGCGGCCACGGCGGATCAACAGCACCTCATCGCCACGCAGCAGCACCACGCCGATGCCGACCCAGGGGCGGGTCGGGTACTCGCGCGGGTTGGCCGTCACTGTGGTGCGGCGGGCGCTTCGGGGGCTGCTTCCGGGGGCGCTTCGGGCGCGGCGGGGGCGTTGGCCTCCTGCTTCCGCAGATCCGACAGCCGCGGCACGAAGGCCTTTTCCTTCCACTGGCCGAGCTGATAGGCCCAGCCCTGCCAGCGGGCGTTCAGCCGATCGGCCTCCGCATCGCCTTCCGCCGACATTGTCGCCCACAGCGTCTCGCCATCTTTATGCGCGACGATGGTGATGCGGAGGTTGTCGGTCAGTTCGAAGCGGCCCTCGCCGATGCGCTCGCCGGGGATTTCCGTGGCACGGCGCACATCGAGGAAGGTGAGGAATTCGAAGCCGCGCGCCACCTCGTCCAGGCTGATCTCGTCCAGCTCCGGCGTTTCGGTGGGTTCCAGCACGGCCAGCGCTGCGTCCGTGTCGGCGCCGCGACGCAGGATCAGCGGCGCCTCACCCTGGCGATGGATGTTGGCGCCACGCACGCGATCGCGCGGGATATTGGCGAGGTCGCGGTCGATCCAGAGATTCGGGTCCGAATCCAGCGGCAGCCGGCCCTCGGCCAGCCAAGCCTGGTTTTCGGCCGGGCGACGGACATAGACCGATTCCGGCACATTGCCCTGCACCCGCATGCGCCGGCGCCCCACCACCAGCTCCGCAATCGCGCCACCTTGCGCATCCAGCACGCGGAGCAGGGAGGAGGTGGCGGCGGGGCGGGTGGGGTCATCCAGGCCGAGGCGGTCCAGCATTTCCGGGTTGGCGGTGCGCGGTTCCGT
Source organism: Falsiroseomonas sp. E2-1-a4 (assembly GCF_051433165.1). Taxonomy (NCBI): domain Bacteria; kingdom Pseudomonadati; phylum Pseudomonadota; class Alphaproteobacteria; order Acetobacterales; family Roseomonadaceae; genus Falsiroseomonas; species Falsiroseomonas sp. E2-1-a4. The sequence goes on from NZ_JBHMFS010000002.1 coordinate 90,761, forward strand.
CAGGCGCAGCTCGGTCAGGCCGACCAGCAATTCCCGCACCCGTTCCGGCCGCACCGGATAGTCCGCCTTGGCGGGCAGCACCCAGGCCTCGCCGGCGCGGCGGACCAGCAGCGTGCCATCATGGCGCTGCACCTCGATGGTCGCGGCATTCGCCAGGCGCGGCGCAAGACCCGGGAAGGCGAGGTCGCTGGCCGAGCTTGGCGGCGGGCTGGCGCGATCTGGCGTCAGCAGGATGGCGCCCCCCACGGCCGCCGCCGCGGCGCCGCCGAGGATGAGCAGCGTGCGGCGCTTCATGCCCGTGCCCCCGCGCGACGCCGGTTCCGCATGATGCCAAGACCGATGGCGAACAGCGTCAGCAGTGCCGGCACCAGGGCGATGTTGACCAGCCGCAGCCAGGTTTCCAGCCGCTCGATATCCCGCCGCAGTTCCAACTGCACCTGGCGAAGCTGGCCGCGGGTGCGGACGATCTCGGCGCGGGCCGCGTCGATCTCGGCGCGCTGTTCCGGCGTGATGACGGCGTTCGCCTGGGTGCCCTGGCCGCCGCCCTGGCGGAGTTCGCGCAGGCGGCGCTCGGTCGCTTCCAGCCGTTCCGTCAGGCCGCGCTCCGTCTGGCGGAACTGGGCCTCCGCATCGCGGCGGATGTCATCCACCATGGCGAAGGGGCGCAGCGATTCACCGCGGGACCGCAGCGAGACCAGCGCTTCGCCGCCCGCCATGCTGTCGGCGAGGTTGATCAGCAGGGCGCCGTTGTCGCTGATCGGCGTTGCCACCTGCTGGCCAAAGAAATCCTGGGTGCGGACCCAGAAGCGGTCCTCCAAAATATCGGCGTCGTTGCCGACGATCAGGTTGGCCGGGCCTTCGGTGCGCGGGCGATGCGCCGGGAACTCCGCGGGACGCTCGGCGCCCTCGGGCGGCGGGGGTGCCGCTTCGAAGGCGCTGTTCAGCGGGCCGCGCACGCGGGCGACGATGGTGCGGATGGTGTCGTCCGGGCGGAACTCGGCGAGCAGGCGCGATGGGCTCGGATCGGTCCGCACCGCCGTCGCATCCACCAGCATGGAACGCGTGCTGCTGGTGATCAGCGGGGTGAATTCCACCGTGGACCCCTCGCGCCGGCGCACCTCACCGGCGGAGGCGACGGTGACCTGTTGCAGTTCGGCGGTGGCGACCTCGGTGCGGTTCAGCCCCTCGGTCGGCACATTGTACCAGGCGGCGTAGTCCACCGCCTGCACGCGGTCCCGCGGATCGGCGCGGACGCGCCAGGCGCCGCGCAAATCCAGCACCACCTTGTCCGACGGCGCCTCAACACCCCAGGCATTTAGCAGCCGCGACAGGGAGGAGGAGGTATCGGTCGCTGGCCGCTGGCCCGGGGAGGGGCGGGAGGCCTGGCTTTCGCTGTGCGGGTCGGTGAGTGCGATCAGGCGCCCGCCGCGCATGACGAACTGGTCGATGGCGTAGAGCGTGGCGTCGGACAGGCCCTGGGCATGCGCCACCAGCAGCACCTGCACATCCGGCTCGATCACCTGCGCGTCGATCGCCACGTCCCGCACCGTGTAGAAATTGCGGATCTGGTTCATCACCACGAAGGGCTGCCCGACGCCCGGCTGGCGCATCATCATCGCTCGCGGGTCGCCGTTCAGCGGCAGGGAGGAGATCACGCCGAGCACCGGCCGCGTCGGATTGGAAAGCTCCCACACCATCCGGGTCAAATCGTATTCGAGGAAGCGCTCGCGGTCCGGCTGGAAGAAGGGAATGGTCCGCTCGTCGTCCAGCAGGTTCACGCCGGACAGGCCGAAATAGACCTGCTCGCCGGACTGATCGACCGGCACGCCCTGGATGCCGAGCGCCATGGCGCGGTCCTCGGTCTCGGAGAAGGGCTCCGGGTCGAAGAATTCCAGCCGTACCTTGCCGTCGGAGACGGCGGCATATTCCTCCAGCATCGCCCGCACCCGCTCGGCATAGGCGCCATACAGCGGAATCGCGGCGCCGAGGCGGCGGGAGTAGAAGACGCGGAAGGTCACCGGGTCGGCCAGGCCCTGCAACACCTGACGGGTGCCGTCGGACAGGGTGTAGAGGCGGTTCTGCGTCAGATCGATGCGGGCGCGGGACAGCAGCCGGTCGGCCAGCATGTTCACGCCGACCAGCAGCACGGCGGCCAGCGCCAGCGCCAGCAGCGCGGACAAGCCACGCTTGCCTTGCGGCTTTGCGGGGGAAAGGGTGGTGCTCATGAGCGTCAATCCGCCTTCCGCTGGTTGATCGCGACGGTGTTCGCGAACAGGAAGAAGGCCATGAAGGAGGCGAAGAACACGACATCCCGCGCCGAGATCACGCCACGGGTGAAGCCGCCCAGGCGCTCCGTGATGCTGATGGCGCGCGCTATGTCGGCCAGCTCCGGGACGCGCTGGGACAGGAACTCCGTCACCACCGGGCTGCCGGCGGCGGTCAGGAAGAAGCAGGCGGCGACGGCCAGGACGAAGGCGATGACCTGGTTCTTGGTCAGCGCCGAAATCGCGGCACCGACAGCAAGGAAGGCGCCGGCCACCATCAGGCAGCCCAGATAGCCGGTCAGGATCACGCCGTTATCCGGATTGCCCAGCAGGTTCACCGTGATGACCAGGGGGAAGGTCAGGGCGAGCGCGATGGCGCAGAACGCCCAGGCGGCGAGGAATTTGCCAACCACCGCCTCCCACTGCGCCAGCGGCAGGGTCAGCAGCAATTCGATGGTGCCGAGGCGGCGTTCCTCGGCCCAAAGCCGCATGGTCAGCGCCGGCACCAGGAACAGGAACAGCCAGGGCACGAAGGTGAAGAAGGGCTGCAAATCCGCCTGCCCGCGGGCGAAAAAATTGCCCAGCGTGAAGGTCAGCGCGCCGGCCATCACCAGGAAGATGACGATGAACACATAGGCGACGGGCGTGGCGAAATAGCCCGCCAATTCGCGACGAAAGACGGTGACCAGGCCACCCATCACGCGGCCTCCACGTCAGGCAAGGTCAGGGCGCGGAAGACGGCGTCCATGGTCGGTCCCTTCGCGGCGAGTTCCGCCGGCGTCGCATCCGCCACCACGCGGCCGCGCGCGATGACCACGGCGCGGGTGCAGACGGCGGCCACTTCCTCGAGGATGTGGGTGGAGATGACGATCGCCTTTTCCGGCGCCATGGCGCGGATCAGGTTGCGGACCTCGTGCTTCTGGTTCGGGTCGAGGCCATCGGTCGGCTCGTCCAGCACCAGCACGGCGGGGTCGTGCAACAGGGCGGCGGCCAGGCCGACGCGGCGCTTGAAGCCCTTCGACAATGTCTCCACAGGCTGCAGGCGGACGCCTTCGAGCTGAGTGAGAGACATGGCATGCGCCACGCGGTCACCCAGCGCGGAACCATGGAAGCCCCGCGCACGGCCGCAGAACTGCAAAAAACCGGTGACGGTCATCTCGGGGTAGGTCGGCGCGCCCTCGGGCAGGAAGCCGAGATGGCGCTTCGCCGGCACGGGGCGATCCACCACATCCTCCCCGCAGATGCGGGCGGTGCCGGAGGTGGGCGTCATGAAGCCCGCCAGCATCCGCATGGTGGTGGATTTGCCGGCGCCATTCGGGCCGAGGAAGCCCAGCACCTCACCCTTGGCGACGGAAAACGTCACGTCATCCACGGCCGTGAAGGCCCCGAAGCGTTTCGTCAGGCGCTCGATCTCGATCAGCGCAGTCAAAGCCGGCACCCCCCCGGAATACACAGCGCCGCGATTAAGGAGACGGGGGGAGGGATGCAACCCCCCACCTACCCGGCATCCAGCGTCGTCAGCGTCGTATCATGCCCGAACAGCGCCAGCAGGCCGAGCGCCGCCTGCCCGCGGGGCGTCTCCAGCGGTGGGTCGCGATGCAGCAGCAGGGCCGCATCCTGGTGGGCGAGGTGGGTGAGGCGGGCGATCTCCTCCGCCTCCTCCTTCGGGTCCAGTAGCCGGGCGCCGGGCAAGCCGGATTGGCGGGCGCCAAGCGCCTGGCCGCCGCCGCGGTTGAACAGGTCTTCCTCCGCGATCCGGAAGCCATCCTCCGTATCCCGCAGCACCAGCAGGCGGCGCTTCTCGGCCTCGCCCAAGGCGGGTGAATGGACCAGCAGGCAGGAGGAGGGCTTTGCGCCACGCCCCACCCGGCCGCGCAACTGGTGCAGGGCGGCCAAGCCGAAGCGTTCCGCCTGCTCGATCAGCATGATGGTTGCATCCGGCACATCCACGCCGACCTCGATGACCGTGGTCGCGACCAGAAGCTGGGTGGTGCCGGCGGCGAAATCGGCCAGCGCCGATTCCCGCACCGCGAGGTCCTGCATGCCATGCGCCATGCCGACCTTACCGGGGAAGCGGGCGGCGAGTTCGGCGAAACGGTCCTCGGCGGCCACCGAATCGTCGCGTTCTCCGCCAGAGATGGCGCGCACCACCCAATAGGCGCGCTCGCCACGGGCGATCGCCTCGCCGAGGCGGTCAATGACCTCCGGCAGCCTTTCCTGGCTGGTGATGCGGGTGGCGATAGGCTGGCGGCCGGCGGGTTTGCCTTCCAGGCGGGAGACGGCCATCTCGCCCCATTGCGTCAGCAGCAGGGTGCGCGGGATGGGGGTCGCGGTCATCACCAGCATGTCCGCGTCCTGGCCCTTTTGCGCCAGCATCAGCCGCTGGCCGATGCCGAAGCGGTGCTGTTCGTCCACCACCGAAAGCCCGAGGTTGCGGAACACCACCGCCTCCTGGAACAGGGCATGGGTGCCGACGACGATCTGCACCATGCCATCGGCGAGGCCCCGCAGCACCCGCTTGCGGGCGGCGCCCTTTACGCTGCCGGTCAGCAATTCCACCTGCACGCCGGCGGGGATGCAGAGTTTTTCCAGGGTTCGCAGATGCTGGCGCGCCAGCAGCTCGGTCGGCGCCATCAGCGCGCCCTGGGCGCCGGATTCCACCGCCTGGAGCATGGCCAGCACGGCCACCAGTGTCTTGCCGGAGCCGACATCGCCCTGCACCAGCCGCAGCATCCGGCGGGGGCTGGCCATGTCTGCCGCGATCTCGGTCAGCGCCTGGGTCTGGCCTTCCGTGGGGGTGTGCCCGAAGGCGGCGAGCGCCTTGGCGGCCAGCACACCCGTGCCGGGCATGGCGCGGCCGGGCCGGTCCCGCTGCCGCTGGCGCACCAGGGCGACGGCGACCTGGTGGGCCAGCAGCTCGTCATAGGCCAGGCGGCGGCGGGGCAGGGCCGGGATTGGCCCGGTGGGGCGTTGCAGGGTGCGGATGGCGGCGGCAAAGCCCGGCCAACCTTCCTGCGCCACCAGCGGGGCATCGGCCCATTCGGGAACATCCGGCAGCAAAGCCAGCGCCTGGTCCATGGCATTGGCGATGCGCTTGCCGGTCAGGCCGCGCACCATGGGCCAGACCGGCTCCACCAGCGGCAGGGCCGATTCCTGCTCTGCCACCGTGGGGTTCATCATGGCGAAGCCGTTGGCGCCTTCCGTCTGCACCCGGCCGGCCAGGAAGCGCGGCTCGCGCGGTGGCAGCAGCTTCAGGATCCAGGGCAGGCGGCCATTCATGAAGCGCAGCACCAAAGGCTGCCCACCCGACTCGGCCCGCACCTCCACATAGATGCGCTGGCTGCGGCCGGATCGGGCGGCGCGGTGGGCGGTGGCGACCACTTCCAGAACGCAATCCTGGTCCAGCGGCGCCTCCGCCGGTGTGGCGGCGCGGCGGCGGATCACCACCCGTTCCGGCAGATGCAGCAGCAGGTCCAGCACGCGTGGCCCGCCCGCGGCCTCGGCCAGCAGGGCGGCCATCGTCCGGCCCACGCCCGGCAGTCCCTCCAGCGGCGCCAGCAGGGGCGTCACATAAGCCGGCGCATTTGCCGGACCGCTTGCTGACAGGATTCCCATAGGCCCCTATATGCCACTGTGCGTGCTTTAGCCCGACACCCCCCAGATCGCCGAGACCCTCAAGCTGACCGACATCGATCCGACTTCGCAGCCCGAACCCGAGCTGGACCCCCGACGGCGCCGGCTGAATTTTCGGGCCTGGCACCGCGGCACCAAGGAGACCGACCTGATGGTCGGCGCCTTCGTCGCCCGCCACATCGCGGCCTTTACCGAGGCCGAGTTGGATGAGCTCGAACAGATCCTGGAACTGCCGGATGTGGATCTGGCCGACTGGCTGATGCAGCGCCGCCCAATCCCGGCCGAGGTCGCGTCGCCTTTGCTGTCCCGCATGCTGGTCGAGTGCAACGAATCCGGCGCTGGGCTGCCGCCGCACCTGCGATGAACATCCTCACGGTCCATGGCGCGCCGGAAGGTTTTGACGCGCTGCTGCTGGCCCGCCGCCGCGCCGAATCGACCGGCCCGGTGCTGCATGTCTGCCGCGATGACGCGCGCATGGCCCGGATGGCGGAGGCTCTGGGCTTCTTCGCCCCGCATGTGGAGGTGCTGCGCTTCCCGGCCTGGGACTGCCTGCCTTATGACCGCGTCTCGCCCAACCCCGAGATCGTTTCCGAACGCGTCGCCACCCTGACCCGGTTGGCCGAGCCCAGCCAGGCGCCGCGCATCCTGCTGACCACCATCAACGCCCTGGTCCAGAAGGTGCCGCCCCGCGCGTCCTTCCGGGGCGCGACACTGGCGCTGAAGCGCGGCGGGCGGGCGAAGCCGGAGACGCTGACCGCCTTCCTCGAAGCCAATGGCTACCACCGCACCGGCTCCGTCATGGAGCATGGCGAATACGCGGTGCGCGGCGGCATTATGGATCTGTTCCCCTCCGGCCAGGCCGAGCCGGTTCGCCTCGACTTCTTCGGCGACGAGATCGACGACCTCCGCACTTTCGACACCGCCACCCAGCGCAGCGGCGAGAAGGTGGATGCGCTGGTGTTGCGCCCGGTGGGGGAGGTGTTCCTTGACCAGGCCTCGATCAGCCGCTTCCGGTCCGGCTACCGCGAATTGTTCGGCGCGGCGGCGGGGGAGGACCCGCTTTATGTCAGCGTCTCCGCCGGCCGCCGCCACCCCGGCATGGAGCATTGGGCCGGGCTGTTCCATGAGCAGATGGAAACTCTGATCGACCATATGGGGGAGGGGGTGTCCGTCTCCCTCGACCACCAGACGGAAGATGCGCTCGGCGCTCGCCTGGAAATGGTGGTGGACCATTATGAGGCGCGGCGCATGCCGACGCGCGATGGCGAGGTGCCCTACCGCCCCGCGCCGCCGGATCGCCTGTATATCGACCATGATGGCTGGATCGATATGCTGGAGGAGGCGCGGGTCTTCCGCTTCTCGCCCTTCGACCAGCCGGAACATGCCGCGGGGCTGGATGCCGGCGGGCGGCTCGGGCGCATGTTCAACGATGTGCGCGCCGAGGGCCGCAACGTCTTCCAGGCCTATGGCGAACACGCCGCCGCGCTGGCCAAGCGCAACATGCGCCCGGTGCTGGCGGCCTGGACGCGCGGATCGCGCGAGCGGCTCGGCAATCTGCTGCGCGAGAACAACGTCCCGGCGGAGCCGGTGGACCATTTCCTCGATGTCCAGAAGCTGAAGCTCGGCACCGTCGGGCTGGCCATCGTCGGCATCGAGCGCGGCTTCGTCGCACCATCGGACAAGCACGCGGATGGCTTGGCGCTGGTCTGCGAGCAGGACCTTCTGGGCGAGCGCATCGCCCGCCCGCCGCGCCGCCGCAAACGCGCGGACCAGTTCATCGCCGATGCGACGGAAATCGCGCAGGGCGACCTGGTGGTGCACCAGGACCACGGCATCGGCCGCTACGACGGGCTGGAGACGATCCGCATCAGCGAGGCGCCGCATGAATGCCTGCGGCTGATCTATGACGGCGGCGACAAGCTGTTTCTTCCTGTCGAGAATATCGAGGTGCTTTCGCGCTTCGGCTCGGAGGTTGCGGGTGCGGCGCTCGACAAGCTGGGCGGTTCCACTTGGCAGGCGCGCAAGGCCAAGGCGAAGAACCGCATCCAGGACATGGCGGCGGCGCTGATCCGCATCGCCGCCGAACGCCAGACTCGCGACGCGCCCGCCGCCATCCCGCCCGAAGGCGCCTGGGACGAGTTCTGCGCCCGCTTCCCCTTCGCCGAGACCGAGGACCAGCAGCGCGCCATCGCCGATGTGCTGGAGGACCTCGCCGCCGGTCGCCCGATGGATCGCCTGATCTGCGGCGATGTGGGTTTTGGCAAGACGGAGGTGGCGCTGCGCGCCGCCTTCGCGGTGGCGATGTCCGGCACGCAGGTGGCGGTGGTGGTGCCGACCACGCTGCTCGCCCGCCAGCATTTCCGCATCTTCTCGACGCGCTTTGAGGGGCTGCCGATCAAGGTGGCGCAGCTATCGCGCATGGTGAATGCGAAGGATGCGCAGGCGGTGCGCGACGGGGTGAAGGACGGCACCATCAACATCGTCGTCGGCACCCATGCGCTGCTGGCGAAGAGCATCGAATTCGCCGATCTGGGCATGGTGATCGTCGATGAGGAGCAGCATTTCGGCGTCGCGCACAAGGAACGGCTGAAGCAGTTCAAGGCCGATGTGCATGTGCTGACGCTGACCGCGACGCCCATCCCGCGCACCCTGCAGTTGGCGCTGACCGGCGTGCGGGAGATGAGCGTGATCGCGACGCCGCCGGTGGATCGGCTGGCCGTGCGGACCTTCATCACGCCCTGGGACAGCGTGGTGATCCGCGAGGCGATCCTGCGCGAGCGTTTCCGCGGCGGACAGATTTTCTGCGTCTGCCCGCGGCTAGAGGACCTTCCCCGCCTGCGCGAACGCCTGACGGAAATCGTCCCCGAAGCCCGAATCGCCGAAGCCCATGGCCGCCTGGCGCCGACCGAGCTTGAGCGCGTGATGACCGAGTTCGGGGACCAGAAATACGACATCCTGCTATCGACCAACATCGTGGAAAGCGGGTTGGACATGCCGGCGGTGAACACGCTGCTGATCCATCGCGCGGACATGTTCGGCCTGGCCGGCCTGTACCAGCTTCGTGGCCGCGTCGGCCGCGGCAAGCTGCGCGGCTATGCCTATCTCACCTGGCCGCAGACGCACCGGCTTTCGGCGGCGGCGGAGAAGCGGCTGGAGGTGATGCAGACGCTGGACAATCTCGGCGCCGGCTTCACTCTGGCGAGCCACGACCTGGATATCCGCGGCGCCGGCAATCTGCTGGGCGACGAACAATCCGGCCATATCCGCGAAGTCGGCATCGAGCTGTACCAGCAGATGCTGGAAGACGCTGTGCAATCCCTGAAATCCGGCGAGCGCGATGACGCGCGGGCGGATCGGGACTGGACGCCGCAGATCAATCTTGGCCTGCCGGTGATGCTGCCCGAGGCCTATGTGCGCGACCTGCCTGTCCGCCTCGGCCTGTATCGCCGCATCGGGTCCTTGCAGACCGAGCCCGAGATCGAAGCGATGGCCGCCGAACTGGCGGACCGCTTCGGCAAGCTGCCGCCGGAGGCGGAGACGCTGCTGCAGGTCGTCTGGCTGAAGGCGCTGTGCCGGCAGGTGGGGGTGGAGAAGCTGGATGTCGGGCCGAAGGGCATCGTGCTGGGGTTCCGCGGCAACCGCTTCCCGAACCCGCCCGGGCTGATCGAATGGGTCACCGGCCAGCATGGCGCGGCCCGGCTGCGGCCGGACCACAAGCTCGCCTGGGCGCAGGAGATGCCCTATGAGGCGCGGATGCGTGCCGCGCGGGAATTGCTGAGCGCGCTGGCGGAGGTGGCACAGGGCCGCGTGCCGAAGGCCAGCGCCCCGCCACCGCCGCCCCCCGCTACGGCGAAGCCCGCCGCCAAGGGCGCGCCGGCCTTCAAGAAAACCGTGTTCCGCACGGGCAACGTGCCGCCGGCGCCGAAGGGGGCCTCGACCAAGCCGATCCCGTTCCCGGGGCGGTGGAAGCGGTAGGGCTCAGGGCACTGTTTGACGCATGTTCCGAGTCGCCTTGCGTAGCCGCAAGGCCAGGAAGTGCTCAGCCTTCCACCACCGCCACATCGAGCAGCCGCTCGATCACCTCCGGCTCCTGCGCCCCGGCGATGGCGTGCCGCCCCTGCACCACGAAGCAGGGCACGCCGTTGATGCCGAGGCGATGGGCGCGGAGGTTGTCCGCATGCACGGCCTCCGTCTCCGCATTGCCGGTCAGCAGGCGGCGCGTGGCGCCTGCATCCATGCCGAGGCCGGCGGCGATGGCGACCAGCACGGACAGCTCCCCGATATCCTGGCCCTCACAGAAATAGGCCGAGAACAGCGCATCCACGGCATCCGCCGCCACGCCGTGCCGGTCCGCCAGCCGAACTAGGCGGTGCGCGTCCAGGGATGGCGGGATGCGGCGGATGCGGTCGAACTGGAAGCCCAGGCCTTCGCCACGGCCAAGCTCGGCGATGGTGGCGTGCAGGCGGCGGGCGCGGTCCTCGCCGCCGAATTTGCGGATCACGTAATCCTGCCGCGGCACGCCGCCGGGGGCTATGTCCGGGTTCAGCAGGAAGGGCCGCCAGGCGATATCGGCGGCAATGTCCGGCCGCGCCCGCAGCGTCCGCCGCAGCCGGCGCGTGCCAAGGAAGCACCAGGGGCAGACCAGGTCGAAGACAACCTCGATCTGCAAGCGGGCACGAGGTGGGGCGAGAATGTTCACGGGGGAGATGATAGCACCCCGCGGCCACCGGAGTCAGGCGGCGGCTTGCGGCACCGTGTTGCGTTCCGCTTCGCGCGCAACCCGCGCCTGCCACAGGCAGAGCAGCGGCGTGACGACCAGTTCCATTACCAGAGCCGCCGCCATCGGGCCGCCGGGCCAGCCCTGGCCGGGCAACGCCGCCAGCCGGGCCAGGCCGCCCAGCACGACGATGGCGGTCAGCAGCCGGAACCGCGCCGTGCGCGACGGCAGCGCGGGAATCGTGCTCCAGAAGCCGAGGCCGATGCCCAGAAGCAGGCCCGAGAGGTAGCGGAAATGGCTATCCAGCGCCGCATCCCAGTCTGCGCCAAGCCCGGCGCTGGCCATCTGCGGCCCCAGCACCAGGCCCGCGGTTCCGGCGAAGACCGGCACGCAGCCGCCCAGCGCCACGGCCAGTTGCAGCAGGCGGAGGTTGGCTACCAGCGCGGTAACGGATCGTAGGGTTGCACCCGGGTCGCGGGTTCGAATGCCGCCCGCACGACGTCCCCGGCCCCCAGGCTGGCGGCTGCGATCAGGACCACCGCACCGATCAGCAGGGCTGACCGCAGCAGGCGCTTCCGGCGCTTCGAGGGGAGGGTTGGCTGCATGCGGCGGACCCTATGCCGAGCCGTGCGGACCCGTCTACTCAAGGTTGCGATCTCGAATCGTAGACGCGGCCCGCAGTCCTGCGCCGACCTTTCGCCTGCCTCCGTCCCGCACCTCGCGGCTCGCAACCCTCGATTTACTGAGGGCCGCGATTTGCCTCACTTTCGGTACATTATCCGCATGAATGCCTGGGGCCATCATCCAGTCGCGCGAGATTCAGACCTGCTGGGAGATGCTTTTCCAGGCGCGTGAAACGTGTCCGGGCTGCTTTACCCGGCGTTCACATATTCCGGAGCGCTGGTCTGGAATGCGCTGATGGCCCGCGCCGCGGCGTCCCGGGTTGCCACCAGGGCAGCCAGCATGGCGCCGGCCTGCTTCACGGCGGCCGGCTCGCTCGAATCCAGGTCGGACACCTGTTCCTCGGCATGGCCGACGCCTTCGTTCAGCTGCTCGCGCAGCTCGTCCAGCCATTCGCGGACCTCCGTGCGGTCGAACTCCGCGGTCGCGGTCCATTCGCCCGCGATCGTCTCCACTTCGCGCACCATGCGGCCGGGCGCGGCGCCCTTGCCGGCCAGGGCCAGCAGCCGAGTCAGCGCCGCATCGACAGGACGAACCTGCCTCGGCTTGCGAGCAGCCATGATCATCCACCTTTCAGGGGACTCGCACTGTATCATATTCTGGTTTTGTTCCAAGCCTTGATGACGGCCTCGCGATCACCTCCCGTTCATCAGCGGTTAGCCAAAACAACTTAATGTCATAACGGGATCAAACCGGAGACCTCCAGTTCACATGTCAGTTCGCGCCCCAGCCACGCCCGCCGGCGGCGGTATCCGCACGCGCCTGATCGCCGGCTTTATCGCCGTCCTCGCCTTGATGGTCGTGCTGGCCGCGGTGGCGGTGGAAAGGGTCAATGGCATCAACGCCAGCCTGACCACGATCAACGACATCAACAGTGTCAAGCAGCGCTACGCCATCAACTTCCGGGGCAGCGTGCATGACCGCGCGATCAGCCTGCGCGACGTGGTGCTGGTGACAGTGCCGGCCGAAGGTGCAGCGGCGCTGGCCGATATCGAGAGGCTGGCCAACGATTACGCGCGCAGCGCCTCGCTGCTGGATGCAATGATCGCCAGCGGCGCAGAGGTGACGGCCGCCGAACAGCGCATCCTCGCCTCGATCAAGGAGACGGAGGCGCGGACCATGCCGCTGGTCGCACAGGTCGTGGCGGCCCAGCAGGCGGGTGACGGCACGCGGGCGCACGGCATGCTTCTGGAACAGGCGCGCCCGGCCTTCATCGAATGGCTGGCGCGGATCAACCAGTTCATCGACTTGCAGGAGGAAAAGAACCAAGCCATTGCCCGCCAGGCGCGCGACGTGGCGGAGGGCTTCCAGCTTCTAATGCTCGCCCTGCTGGGCGGCGGGCTGCTGCTTGGCGCCGGCATCGCCTTCTGGTCAATGCGCGCCATCGCCCCGCTGCGGGCGCTGTCGGGCGCGATGCTCCGCATGGCCGATGGTGACCTGGCCGTGCAGGTTCCGGGCCGTGGCCGGCGCGACGAGGTCGGTCGCATGGCGGAATCGGTGGAGGTGTTTCGCACCCAGGGTGAGGATGCCCGCCGCCTGCGTACGGAACAGGATACCGAGCGCAGCGCTGCCCGCACCACGCAGGTCGCCGCGCTGCGTGGCATGGCGGACCGGGTGGAGAGCGAGACGGTGGCGGCAATGGATGGCATCGCCCGCCAAGCTCGCAAGCTGGCTGCGGAATCGGAGGCGATGGCCGGCGCTGTCGCTCGGGTGGACCAGAATGCCGGCGCGGTCGGCAATGCAGCGCAGGAATCGCTGGCCGTGGCGGAGACGGTGGCCTCGGCGGCGGAGGAGTTGACCGCCTCCATCCGCGGCATCACCCAGCAGGTGCGCGAGGCCGCGGATGTCAGCCGCGCCACCGCGGCCGACAGCACGGAGACGGAGACGGTGATCGTCGCGCTTTCTGCCGCCGTCGGGCAGATCGGTGATGTGACGCGGCTGATCCAGGACATTGCCGGCAAGACCAATCTGCTGGCGCTGAACGCGACCATCGAGGCGGCGCGCGCTGGCGATGCCGGCAAGGGCTTCGCCGTGGTGGCTGGGGAGGTGAAGGGGCTGGCGGCGCAAACCGCGAAGGCGACGGAGGAGATCGGGCAGCATATCGCGGCCGTCAGCCAGCGCACCGCGGCGGCGGTGGCGACGGTGCAACGCATCGCCCAATCCGTCGCCCGGCTGGACGCGCTGGCCGCGGGCCTGGCGGATGCGGTCGGCCAGCAGGACAGCGCGACGCGGGAAATTGCCCGCAGCATCGCCTCCTCCACCCAGGCGACGCGAGAGGTGACGCAGCGTATCGGCCAAGTCTCGGCCGATGCCCGCGAGGCCGGCGAACGCGCTGGCCGCAGCCGGGAGGAAACCTCCGCCCTGGCGGCGGAAGCGGAAGGCCTGACGCGCCAGGTGGTCGGCATCCTGCGTACCGCCGTGCCGGAGGTGGATCGCCGCAACCATTCGCGCACGCCGCAGACGGGCCAGGCGGTGTTGGAAATCGGGCAGCAAAGACTGACGGTGCAGATACAGAATATCGGCCAGGGCGGCGTCGGCGTGCAGGGGGAGTTGGAGGTGGAACCCGGCACCCGCGGCACGCTGCATATGGCGGGCCAGCCGCCCCGACCAGTGGAGCTTCGCAATCGCCATGGCGGCCGCGCCGGCTTTGCCTTCCTGGATGCCTCGAAGGCCAGCAGCGCAGCCTGAGCGTCAGCCTTCCAGGCTGTGCTGCGCGAAGAAGCGCAGCATGGCGCGGGAGGCATCGGGGCCGCGCGCATCCGTATAGGTGCCGGCGGCATCACCGCCGGCCCAGGCATGACCGCCGCCATGCACCAGCCATTGCTCCAGCAGCACCCGCCCGGTCGCATCCGCCTGGCAGATGCGGGTGTAGCCATGGCCGCCCGGCACCTCGCCGCGCGTTGTGGTGGTGCGAAGGCCGGCTGCGGCCGCGCGGGCGATCACCTGGTCGCCATTCACCGGATGCACGGTGGCATCGCGGTCGGCGTGGAAGACGATGGTCGGCACCGGGCGCCCCGCCGGAGTCCGCACCGGCCCGCCACCCTTCATTGCGGCGAAGGCGGAGGGCATGTCCCGCGCCGCGCCGCAGGCCAGGCCGGAATGCACGCCGACCGCGGCGAAAATGTCGGGATACGCCTCCCCCATGATGGCGGCTGCCGCGCCGCCGGCGGACAGGCCGGCGGCATAGACGCGTCCTTCATCCACCGCGTGCTCGGCCATGATCTGCCGCACCATGCCGGCGATCAGCGCAGGCTCGCCGCGGTCGCGTGCCTGGTCGCCAGGCTTGAACCAGTTCCAGCAGCGTTGGGCGTTCGCCGCCTTGGTCTGGCCCGGATAGAGCACCAGCCGCGGCGTTTCCTCCGCCAGGGCATTCATCCTTGTGCCGGAGGCGAAATCCTCCGGCGTCTGGGTGCAGCCATGCAGCATCACCAGCAGCGGCACCGGGCCGGCAGGCAGGTTGGCGGGGACATAGAGCCGGTACTTCCGCTCACCCGCCGCGCCGCTGAAGCCGCCGGACAGGAACTGGGCGCCGGCGGGCGTGGGCGGCCCGGCGGGGCGGGGTGCGCGGCGCTTGAGGCCGGGGAAGTGCGTGGTGCCATCCGGATCGACATCGAAGATCCGGCCGCGCGGGGCGGGGCGGGGCTTCGGCGGTGCGTCGGATGGCGGCGGCTCGGCGGCGGGCGCGGGTTGCGCCGCCGCGGCGGGGCGGAGCACGCCCTGCAACAGGGCGGCGGCTTCCTGCAGCCGGCCCTGCCGGGTCAGATTCATGGCCTCTGCCATGCCGGCGGGCATCATGCGGTTCATTGGGTGGGATCTTCCGGGGAAAGCGGGGTCAGGCAATGCGGTCGGCCAGCGCCGCGCGAATGGCGGGGCTGGCCTGCAACGCGCCGAGGACTGAGACAGAAGCGATGGTGGCGCGCGCAAGTTCCGGCGTGACGTCGGCGGCGATGCTGGCCAGGCCGAGAACGCGAATATTTAACATTCGGCCTTCCGCCTGCGCGGCTTCCAGATCCCGCCTGGTGATGTGGCGCAGGCCAAGATCCAGGCTGCGCCGCCGCACGGATTGCTGCGTGGCCTCCGCATGGCGCTCCACCTGGTTGCGGATGGCCGTGCGGATGAAATCGGTGCGGTTTGAATAGAAGCCGTCCTGCACCAGCAGGTCGATATGGCCGAGATCGACATAGCCGAGATTGACGGTGATCTTCTCGCTGTCGCCGGCCGGCCGCAGGGGCCGCTGTGTTTCGTTCATGCCATCCGTGCACCATCCAGGTGGATGGTAGATGGATGGCGCCAGACGCATCTTCAAGCCGAGCAGGGTCACGGGCGCGGCATCTGTGCCGCGCCCGGCCAGGTGGACCCCCTTTGCCGCGGAGATCGCGAGGCCGGGGTGGCGTTCTGTCATCGACCCCAACCTTGATCTGCCGCAACACGCCGCGGCAGATGAAACGCTACGGGCAGACAGGCGCGCGATGGCGCCCAGGATGAGGGCGATGGATCAGGAATTGCTGCGCAACCGAACCTTCGAGGAGATGCAGCCGGGCGAGACCGCCAGCCTGGTCCGCATCGTCGGTCGCGACGATATCGAGCTGTTCGCCAGCGTCTCCGGCGATGTGAACCCGGCGCATCTGGATGCCGCCTTCGCCGCCACCGGGCGGTTCGGCCATATCGTGGCGCATGGCATGTGGACGGCGGCGCTGATCTCCGCCGTGCTCGGCACCCATCTGCCGGGGCCGGGCACCATCTACCTGGACCAGTCGCTGCGCTTCCTGAAGCCGGTCTCGCCGGGCGATACCATCACGGCGACCGTCACGGTGCGGGAGAAGCTGGCGGAACGGCGCATGGTGCGGCTGGCCACCACCTGCACCAACCAGAAGGGCGAGGAGGTTCTGACGGGGGAGGCGCTGGTCCTAGCGCCGGACCGCAGCATCGCCTGGCCGCGCACACGGCTGCCGGATGTCTCGCTGCGGCGGCATGATCGCTACGATGCCTTCCTGCAACGCGCCCAGGCCGGCCCGCCGCTGCGCGCCGCCATCGTGCACCCCTGTTCCGCAGCCGCCATCCTCGCCGCGATCGAGGTGCGGCAGCAGGGGCTGCTCGACCCGATCCTGGTCGGGCCGGAAGCGCGCATTCACGCGGCGGCGGCGGAGGCGCAGGTCTCGCTGGACGGCTTTACCATCGAGCCCGCCCCGCACAGCCACGCCGCGGCGGCGCGTGCGGTGGAACTGGCGGCGAGCGGCCGCGTGGCGGTGCTCGCCAAGGGCAGCCTGCACAGCGATGAGTTGATCGGCGCCGTGGTGGCAAGGGATTCAGGCCTGCGGACGGAACGCCGCATCAGCCATGTCTATGCGATGGAGGTGCCGGCCTATGCCAAGCCGCTGCTGATCACCGATGCCGCCATCAACATCGCGCCCACGCTCGAACACAAGCGGGACATCTGCCAGAACGCCGTCGACATGCTGCGAAAGCTGGGGATGGAGCAGCCGCTGGTCGCCGTGCTGGCGGCGGTGGAGACGGTGCATCCCTCGATGCCCTCCACCCTCGATGCCGCGGCACTCACGGTGATGGCTGCCCGCGGGCAGATCACAGGCGCGCTTGTGGATGGGCCGCTGGCCTTCGACAACGCAATCAGCCCGGATGCGGCGCGCAGCAAGGGCATTGTCTCCCCGGTCGCGGGGCAGGCGGATATTCTGCTGGTGCCGGATCTGGAGGCGGGGAACATGCTGGCGAAGCAGCTCATCTACCTGGCCGGCGCCTCGGCGGCGGGGCTGGTGCTGGGGGCACGGGTGCCGATCATCCTGACCAGCCGGGCGGATTCACTGGCCACGCGCATCGCCTCCGCCGCGCTGGCGAAGCTGGTCGCCAACGCATGACACAGCCATTGCTGCTGACGCTGAATGCCGGCTCATCCTCGGTCAAGATCGGCATCTTCACGGCGGGGGCGGAGCGGCTGGCGAGCGGGGTGATCGACTTCCGCAAGCCCCCGCTGCGGCTGCACCTGCATGAAGGGCCGGCGGTGCTGGACATCAACCTGCGAGCACCCTCCGAGGATGCGGTGGCCGTGGTGGCGGAGACCTTCGACTGGCTGGCGCAGCATTTCGAGATCGATCGCCTGTTGGCCATCGGCCACCGCGTGGTGCATGGCGGCGCCGGCTTTGCCGGGCCGGTGCGGCTGGACGATGCGGCGATCGCGGCGATCGAGGCGCTGACGCCGAACGCGCCGCTGCACCAGCCGCAAAGCCTGCGCCTGATCCGCGCCGTGGCGGCATTGCGGCCGGAGGTGGTGCAGACCGCATCCTTCGACACGGCCTTCCACCGCACGCAATCCGACCTCGTCAGCCGCTTCGCCATCCCGCGCGCGCTGCATGAGGCGGGGATCCGGCGCTACGGCTTCCACGGCCTGTCCTATGCCTCCATCGCCGCGAGCCTGGCACGGGATGCGCCGGAATTGGCGGCGGGGAAGGTGGTGGTGGCGCATCTCGGCAGCGGGGCCAGCCTGTGCGCGCTGGAGGGCGGGCGCAGCCGGGACAGCAGCATGGGGTTTTCCACGCTGGACGGCATCCCGATGGCCACGCGCTGCGGCGCGCTGGATGCGGGCGTGCTGCTGCATCTGCTGGGGCCGGGCGGGCAGAGCCTCGGGCAAGTGGAGGATCTGCTGTATCATCGCAGCGGGTTGCTCGGCGTGTCCGGGATCAGCGCCGATAGCCGCGTGCTGCTGGACAGCGATGCGCCGGAGGCGCGGGAGGCGATCGACCTGTTCACCTTCCGCATCGCCGGCGAAGTGGCGCGGCTGGCGGCGACGCTGGGCGGGCTGGATGCGCTGGTCTTCACCGCCGGCATCGGCGAAAACCAGCCGCGCATCCGGGCCGCGGTCTGCGATCGCCTGGGCTGGCTGGGCTTGGCGCTGGACCCGGCCGCGAACGAGACAAATGCCGCCCGCGTCAGCACGCAGGCCAGCCGCATCGCCGCCCTGGTGATCCGCACGGATGAAGAACGCGTGGTGGCGGAGGAAGCGCTGGCGGTGCTCGCCGCAGAGGGTATGGGCGTGCCATAAGCCGGGCGAAACCGCACCAAGCCAGCAGCATCCATGATTCGTCTAGACAGCATCAGCAAGCAGAACGGCCTCCAGCTTCTGTTCATCGAGGCTTCGGCCGCGCTGCAACGTGGCGAGAAGATCGGCTTGGTCGGGCCGAATGGCGCCGGCAAGACCACCCTGTTCCGCATGATCACCGGCCAGGAGCCGCCCGATGAGGGGCTGGTGCTGGTCGATCGCGGCGTCTCCATCGGCTTCTTCAGCCAGGATGTCGGCGAGATGGCCGGCCGCAGCGCGGTGGCGGAGGTGATGGACGGCGCCGGCGATGTCAGCACCGTGGCCGCCGAGCTGCGCGAGCTGGAAGCCGCCATGGCGGATCCGGACAAGGCCGATGAGCTGGACGCCATCATCGAACGCTTCGGCGAGGTGCAGGCCCGCTTCGACGACCTCGGCGGCTATGCGCTGGACGGCAAGGCGCGTGAGGTTCTGGCCGGCCTGTCCTTCAGCCCGGAGATGATGGATGGCGATGTCGGCGCACTGTCCGGCGGCTGGAAGATGCGCGTGGCGCTCGCGCGCATCCTGCTGATGCGGCCGGACGTCATGCTGCTGGACGAGCCTTCCAACCACCTGGACCTCGAAAGCCTGATCTGGCTGGAGACTTTCCTGCGCGGCTATGACGGCGCGCTGCTGATGACCTCGCACGACCGCGAATTCATGAACCGCATCATCAACAAGGTGATCGAGATCGATGGCGGGTCGCTGACCAGCTATTCCGGCGACTACGAATTCTACGAACAGCAGCGCACCATGGCGGAAAAGCAGCAGCAGGCGCAGTTCGAGCGCCAGCAGGCGATGCTGGCCAAGGAAATCAAGTTCATCGAGCGCTTCAAGGCCCGCGCCTCCCACGCCGCACAGGTGCAGAGCCGGGTGAAGAAGCTCGACAAGATCGAGCGGGTGGAACCGCCGAAGCGGCGCCAGACCGTGTCCTTCGAATTCCTGCCGGCGCCGCGCTCGGGCGATGACGTCGTGCAGATGCGCGGCGTGCACAAGCGCTATGGCAGCCGCGTGATCTATGAGGGGCTGGATTTCCTGCTTCGGCGGCGGGAACGCTGCTGCGTGCTGGGCGTGAACGGCGCCGGCAAATCCACCCTGCTGAAGCTGGCCACGGGTTCCACCACGCCGGATGCCGGCAGCGTCGCGGTCGGCGGCAGCGTGAAGATGGGCTATTTCGCGCAGCATGCGATGGAGCTGCTGGAGGGCGATCGCACCGTGTTCCAGGCGCTGGAGGATGAGTTCCCCCGCGCCAGCCAGGGCCAGCTTCGCTCACTCGCCGGCTGCTTCGGCTTCTCCGGCGACGATGTGGACAAGAAGTGCCGCGTGCTGTCGGGTGGCGAGAAGGCGCGGCTGGTGATGGCGCGCATGTTGTTCGACCCACCCAATCTGCTGGTGCTGGACGAGCCGACCAACCATCTGGATATCGGCACCAAGGAAATGCTCATCACCGCGCTGTCGCAATATGAGGGCACCATGCTGTTCGTCTCGCATGACCGGCACTTCCTCGCCGCGCTATCGAACCGCGTGCTGGAGCTGACGCCGGACGGCGTGCATCTGTATGGCGGCGGCTACACCGAATATGTCGCGCGAACCGGGCAGGAAGCGCCGGGGCTGCACGCATGACCGCGCCGGATGCAGGCCTGGTGGAGGATGCGGCCTGGCTGGCGCGGGAGGTGGCAGGGGACCTGCATTCGGTGCTGCTGACGCTGTACCCCGATGCGGAGACGCTGGACACGCTGCGCCCCGGCGAGACGGATCTGGCCACCGCCAATGCCATCACCCGCGCCGTGGCGGCGGTGATGGCGGAGGAAGGCGTCGAGATATTCCTCCAGCGCGCCGATCGCGGCGCCTTCCGCCGCTGGCTCGCCACGCGCACCGAAACGCCGGAGACGCGCCGCGCCTGGGTGGACCGGGAACGTGTGCTGCGCGGGGCCGATGCCTGGCGTGCGCTCGGCATGCCGATGTCGCCCGATGCGTCGCCGGCTGAATTCCCGGCCGCGCCCGGCCCTGTCGCGGAGGAATTGCTGGTCGCCTATGCGGATCGCGAGAACGGCGAGTTCGAAGGCCTGGTCAATGCTCTGCTGGAAAGTGGCCGCGACGACATCCTCGACCTCGCGCTGCGCAAGATGGAGGATCGCCACAGCGCGGAGAATGCCGCGGAACTGGGTGCGGACCTGCTGGCCATCGCCGGCGGCGGTGCGCTGGGTCCCTCCGGCTGGGCCGAAATGGTCGCACTGCCGGTGGCGCTGACCATCGGCGCCGCGCCGGATGCGCCGGCCCTGGCGGAGGGGTTGATCGCCTCGGGCGGGCTCGCCGCGTCGGAGCAGCTGCGCTTCCTGCCTGGCTGGCGGTCCCCCGCCGATATCGACGCGCTGTCCCCGCCGGCGATACGCCGCATCCTGCTCGACCTGACCGAGGGGCGGGAGCCGCGCGACCTGCCGCCGGGCGACACGGATGACCTGGTCCGAGACGGCTTCGGCGTGCTGGTCGGGCTGCGGATCGACTGGAACCTGGCGATCTGGGACGAGATCGCCGCCGCGGGCGGGCTGCCGGAGGAGGAGGAGACCGAGGCGGAGGAAACCCCCGAAGCCCGCGCCCAGACCAAGGCCATCGAAGCCTGGCGTGGCGTTGTCGCGGCCGAGACCGGTGGCAGCGTGCCGCTCGACCTGGTGCCGCTCGGCGAAACGGGCAATGTCATCGCCATCTTCCTGGATGAGGCCGCAGGCCAGGTGCAGGGCCTCGACCTGATCCGCGACCTCCTCGCCGAGGCGGAAGACAAGGCGGCGGGTGCGGAGGTGGTTTGCCACCCGGCGATCACCGGCGATGCCCTGGAACTGAAGGCCTACACCGCAGCCGGGCGGCCGCTCGGTGTTTTGACGCTGCAGGCGGCGGATCTGCCCGCCCCGCCGGATGCCGTACTCGGCCTCATCGGCGGCTGGGTTCGGCTGGTGCAGGTTCCACCGCGGGGCTGAGCCGGCTGATGCCGGGCGGCAGCACGGAATCGAGCAGCGCCCTGGTGTAGTCATGCGCCGGTGCGTGCAGCACCTGGCGGACCAGTCCACGCTCCACCACCTCCCCCTGGCGCAGCACCGCAATCTCCTCGCACAGCAACTGCACCACGGCGAGGTTGTGCGAGATGAACAGGAAGGCGAGCTGGTGCCGCTGTCGCAGTCGGCGCAGCAGATCGATGATCTGCGCCTGGACCGAGACATCCAGCGCCGAGGTTGGTTCATCCAGCAGCAGCGCGCGCGGCCCGGGCGCCAGCGCGCGGGCGATGCAGACGCGCTGCTTCTGGCCGCCGGACAATTCATGCGGGAAGCGCCAGAGGAATTCCTGGCCGAGGCCCACATCCTCCAGCAGCCCATCGATCCGCGCGCGCAGCCGCGCCCGGCTCAACCCGCCCTGGATCTGCAACGGCTCCGCCACCGCGTCATGCACGGAAAGCCGCGGGTTCAGCGCCGAATGCGGGTTCTGGAACACCACCTGCACGTCGCGGCGCAAGGCGCGCAGCGCGGCCCCGCGAGCGGTGGTGATATCCACCCCATCCATCAGCACCTGGCCGGAGGCCACCTCCTGCAACCGCAGCAGCACCCGCAGCAGGGTGGATTTGCCGGAGCCGGATTCCCCCACTAGCCCGAGCGCCGCACCGGGTTTCAGCGCCAGGCTGACATCGCGCACCGCCGCCTGCGCGCCAAACCGCACGGTGACCTCGCGCAATTCCAGCAGCGGGATCATGATGGCTCCGCCTGGGGCGGCACCGCGTGGCAGGCCACCGCATGCGGCGCACCGCGCAGCACCGGCTTGGTGGTGCGGCAGACCGGCATCGCCAGCGGGCAGCGCGGATGGAAGCGGCAGCCCTGGGGCGGGTCGCGCAGGTTCGGGATGCTGCCGGGAATGCCCGCCGGCATATGCTCCGGCTGCCGCAGATCAGGCATGGCGGCGAGCAGGCCGCGCGTATAGGGGTGCTGTGGCGCGCCGAACAGCGATTCCGCCGGCGCATCCTCCACGATGGTGCCGGCATACATCACCACGATGCGCCGGCAGGCCGCACCGATCACGCCGAGGTCGTGGCTGATGAGCACCAGCGTCAGCCCCAGCCGCGCCACCAGGTCGTCGATCAGCGCCAGGATCTGGCGCTGGATGGTGACGTCCAGCGCCGTGGTCGGTTCATCCGCCACCAGCACGCGCGGATGGCCGGCCAGCGCCTCCGCGATCAGCACGCGCTGGCGCATGCCGCCGGACAATTCGTGCGGGTAGCGGTCCAGCAGCGCCGCGGCTTCGGGCAGGCGCACGGCCTCCAGCAGCTCGATGCAGCGGGCGCGGCGCTGGGCGCGGGACAGGGAAGGTTCATGCGCGCGCAGCACCTCCTCCATCTGCCGGCCGATGGTGAAGACCGGGTTCAGGTAGGTGACGGGGTCCTGGAAGACCATGCCGATGATGCCGCCACGCAACCGGCGCAGCGCATCGCCGCCCATCGCCAGGATATCCTCGCCATCATAGCGGATGGCGCCGGAGACGATGCGCGCAGGCGGCGCGGGGTTCAGCCGCAGCAGGCTGCGCGCCAGCACGGATTTGCCGCAGCCGGTCTCGCCGACAATACCGACGGAGGAGCCCGCCTCGATCGCGAGGTCGATGCCGTCCAGCACATGGACCCGGCCCTCAAAACCATCGAAGGCGAGGCGATAGTTCTCGATCTCGATCAGGCTCACCCGCGCGAACTCCGCGGGTCGAGCGTGTCGCGCAACCCGTCGCCGAACAGGTTGAAGCCGAGCACGGTGAGGAAGATGAACAAGCCGGGGAAGGCGGAATACCACCACCAGTCGGGCATGTAGGTGCGGCCGACGGCGATCATCGCGCCCCATTCCGGCGCCGGTGGCTTGGCGCCGAGGCCGATGAAACCGAGGGAGGCGGCGGCCAGGATCGCCATGCCCATATCCATGCTCGCCTTCACCACCAGCGGGCTGACGCAATTGGGCAGGATGTGCCGCCACAGGATATGCGCGTGGGAGGCACCCATGGTGCGCGCGGCCTCCACATAGGATTCGCTACGCAAGGTCAGCGCCTTCGCCTCGATCAGCCGGACGTAGCCGGGCCACCAGACGATGGCGAGCGCCAGTACGCCATGCATGATGCCGGGGCCGAGCGCCGCGACGATGGCCAGCGCCAGCACCAGGCCGGGCACGGCCAGGAACACATCGGTGATCCGCATGATGACAGCGCGGATGCGGCCGCCGAAATAGCCCGCGGCGATGCCCAGCGGCACGCCCACCAGCATCGCGATCCCGGTGATGGTCACGCCGATCCAGAAGCTGGTGCGGGTGCCGATGATGACGCGGGTCAGGATATCGCCGCCCATTTCATCCGTGCCGAACCAGTGCGCGGCGGAAGGCGGCTGCAGGCGGTTGGCGAGGTCCACCGCGCCGCGCGCATGGTCCGGGTAGGGCACGATCCACGGCCCGATCAGCGTCAGCACCAGGAAGGCCAGCACCAGCACCAGGCCAAGCATGGCGGAGGGGCTGCGCGCGAAGGTCCAGACGAAGAAGCGCGCCTGGCGGATGCTGCCGGCATGTTCCGTGCCAATGCGGGCGAGGCGGGAGGCGGGAAGGGCGGCCTCGCTCATGCGCCGCGGGTCCGCGGATCGAGCCAGCCATAGGCGAGGTCGACCAGGAGATTGGCCAGCATGAACATCAGCCCGATCACCAGCGTCACCCCCATCACCGGCTTGAAATCGGCGGAGATGGCGGAATTCACGGCGTAGAGACCGATGCCTGGCCAGTCGAACACCGTCTCCACCAGCACCGTGCCACCCAGCATCCAGCCGAAGCGCAGGCCGATCATCGCCAGTGTCGGCAGCATGGCATTTTTCAGCGCCAGCAGCCCGACCACCCGCACCGGCATCACGCCATGCGCGCGGGCGGCGGTAACATGGTCTGAGCCCAGCACCTCGATCATTTCGGCGCGGTTCACCCGCAGCACGGAGGCGAGGCAGGGCAGGGACAGCACGAAGGCGGGCAGGATGGCGTGGGAGGCCGCATCCCGCAGACTGTCCCATTGCCCCGTCAGCAGGGAATCGAACAGCACCATGCCGGTGATGGGTGGCGGTGGATCGGCGGCGATGGACATCAGGCCGCCGGTCGGCAGCAAGCCCCACCAGACGCCCACCACCATCTGCAACAGCAGCGCGATCCAGAAGGCCGGCAGCGCGATGCCGGAGACGGCCAGCACGCGAATGCCATGATCGAGCCAGGAACCGCGCCAGACGGCAGCAAGAATGCCGAGCGGAATGCCCACCGCGCAGGCGAAGGCCATCGCCAGGATCACGAGCTGCAATGTGGCCGGCACATAGCGCGCCAGATCCGCGCCCACCGTATTGCCGCTGGTCAGCGACCGGCCGAATTGGCCCTGCGCCAGATCCGTCACGTAGCGCACGAACTGTTCGGGCAAGGGCCGGTCCAGCCCGTATTCGGCGCGGATCGTCGCCACCATGTCCGGCGTCGCATCCGGCCCGGCGGCCAGCGCCGCCGGGTCGGCGGGCGTGACATTGGCGATCACGAAGGTGATCACCACCAGGCCGAGCAGCATCAGCGCCACATGCACCAGCCGCCCGGCCAGGTAGCGCGCCATGCTCATCCGCGTGCGGCGAAAAGCGGGAACAGATCGACCTCGCCGGTCAGGTTCAGCGCCTGGTGCCGGAAGCCGCGCACATAGCTCCGCATGGCCCAGCGCTGGTTCGCCGTCATGCAGAACACCACCGGCTGCAATTCCAGCACGCGGCGCTGGATGCGAGCGTATAGGTCGGTGCGCTTCGCCGCATCAAGCTCCACCGCCGCCTCCGCCACCATGCTGTCGATCTCCGCATCGCGCAGATGGTGGATGCCCCAGAACTGGCCGGCGGCGGTGGACGCGTATTGCGAGGCGACCGTGTCCGGGGAGGTGGTGACGGGCGTGACATACACCGCCGTCATGGCCGCCGCCGTCTCGGGGTTGGCGCCGCGGCCGATCAGTGTCGGCCAGGGCTGGCCCACGATGTTCACACGGATACCGAGCGGTTGCAGGGCGTTCAGCAGCACCAGGCCGATCTGGCGCTGCACCTCATGCCCCGCCACCTGAAGGTATTCCAGCTCGATCCCGCCATTCGGCGTGGCCGTGCGCGCCATGTACTGCTTCGCGCGGTCCAGGTCGCGGCGTGGCATGTCCAGCGTGATGCGGCCCTCGGTGACGAAGGGGAAGGGGCCGTCCATCAGCTTGGCGTCGCCCTTGTGGATGGCGATCAGCGACTCATAGTCGAAGGCATAGGCGATGGCCTTGCGCAGGTTGATGTCCGCGGTCGGGCCCTTCTGCGTGTTCATCATGATGGCGAAGGGCGCGGCGCCCGTGTCGTTCGTCACCACCATGTTGGGCATGCGGGCAAGCTGCTCGAGGTCATCCGGCGTCAGCCCGGCGGCGATATCCACCTCGCCGCGTTGCAGCGCTGCCTTGCGGGGTGCGGATTCGCGCATGACGCGATAGATCACGCCGGCGGGGCGGTCGGCATCCTCCATCGGCCAGCCCTTCCAGTATTCCGGCACCGCTTCCAGCACCATCACCGTCTGGCCATCCCAGCGGCGGATGCGGAAGGGGCCGGAGCCGGCGGCATTGGTGGTCAGCCATTTCTGGCCGTCATCGCCGCCTTCCACATTCGCCGTCACCTGCTTCGGATTCACCACGAACCACAAAGGCAGGAAGGAGATGAAGTCGGGATAGGCGCGTTCCAGCGTGAAGCGCACGGTACGCGCATCCACCGCCACGATGTTCTCCGGCTTCAGGTGGCGCGACAGCATCCAGGAGATGCCCTTGTTCAGCCGCAGCCCGCGCTGGAACGAAAAGCGCACCGCTTCCGCATCCAGCGCATCGCCATTGTTGAACTTGGCGTTGCCGACCAGGCGGAAGGTCCAGGTCAGGCCATCCGCGCTGGTCTCCCAGCTCTCGGCGAGCCAGGGGATGATGCGCGCGGGTGAGCCTTCATAGCGCACAAGCGGATCATACAGGCAGCGCTGCATCATCCGCGTTGACCAATCGTAGCGCTGATGCGGGTCCAGGATCGGCACCGGCTGGTTGCCGGAAAAGACCAGAATTCGGCGATTGCCCTCGCGTTCGAACCCATAGGCGGGGCTGAGCGAGGAGGCGGCGACCAGGCCACCTGCACCGAGGAGGAGTTCGCGGCGATTCATGCGTCGTCTCCTAGTCCGCAGCCTGGGCCGCGGCCTTTGCCGCCGCCGTGCTGACATAGCCTTCAAGCAAGTCTCGTTCCACGAGGGCGGCACTGCGCGACTCGGGGTCGCCGAAGCCGGATCCGCCACACAGGCGCACCTCGATCATCCGGCTGGTATCGGTCAGCGTCACCAATTCGCCGGTGCCGCAATCCCGGATCAGATTGCCGTCGCGGTCCAGCACCGCGCCGCGCGCCGCACCACCTTGCAGGCCGCCGAACAGGCCGGGTGAATCCACGCCCACACCTTCCGCGGCGACGGAAGCCTGGGTCGGCAGCCCGTCATCATGCAGCTTCCGCATGCGCGTGCGCGTGCCGAGGCCGCCGCGATGCTGGCCGACGCCACCGGAATCGGCGACGAGGGATTTCTCCACCACCAGGACCGGCGACCGCGTCTCGAACAATTCGATCGAGGTGTTCGCGGCCGAGGTCGGCCACAGCAGCGCCGACTTGCCATCATGCGCGGCACTCGCCCCCTGGCCGCCGCCCATGAAGAAGTGGTCGGCATAGAGCCGGCCCTTCGCATCAAGCCCATGCACCTTCACCGAAACCGGCAGGCCCGTATGCGCCTGAACCCGGTCCCGCGCCGCCTCGGAAAGCGCCCGGAAGATGTTCGGCGCCAGGTACCAGCCGGTGCGCGTACGCAGCGCCACCGCGGCGGGGCGCGTGCAGTTCAGCACGGAGCCTTCCGGCGCCTTCACCGTGATCGGCCGGTAGCAGCCGGCATTGCTGCGCACCTGCGGGCTGAGGATGCATTTCAGCGGGTAGGAGCCGTGCGCGGTCGTATAGCTGTAGGTGCAATTCAGCCCGCCGAGCGGCAATTGCTCCGGCACGCCTTCGAAATCCAGCTCGATCGCATCGCCCGCCACCGTCAGCTTCAGCGGGTAGTGCAGCGTGCGGCCGAGCGCGGCGTTGCTGACGGTGGAGTGGTACACGCCATCCGGCAGCGCGCGGATCGCATCGCGCATTGCCCGCTCCGCGCGGCCCTGCACCACGGCGGCCAGTGCCCGCAGATCCTGCATGCCATAGTCGCGCATGAAGCCGAGCAGACGCTCACCGCCCTGGGCGTTCGCCGCGATGAAGGAATGCAAATCGCCCAGCACTTCCTCCGGCTTGCGGACATTCTCGCCGATCATGTCGAACAGCGTGTCGTTCGCCTCGCCGGCTCGATACAGCTTGGCGGGCGGGATCTGCAGGCCCTCGTCGAAGATCTCCGTCGCCTTCAGCCCGTCCTTGATGCCACCGATATCGCCGACATGGCCCACCGTGCCCATCAGCGCGACCAGCCGCCCCTCCATGAAGACCGGCGTGACGATGGCAATGTCGTACAGGTGGCCGGCGCAGAGCCAGGGATCGTTGGTGATCAGCACATCGCCCGGGCGCAGCGTTTCCGCCGGATACTTCTTCAGCATCGCCTTCACGGCACGCGGCAGGGTCAGGTTGAACACCGGCATGGCGCGCGGCGAATGCGCCAGCGATTCGCCATCCGCATCCAGGATGTCGCAGGCGAAATCCTGCGCCTCCGAGACAATCAGGCTGAAGGCGGTGCGGCAGATGGCGTGCCACATCTCCTCCACGATCGTCACCAGCCGGCTCCACATAATCTCGAGCGAGACGGGGTCCGCCTCGATCAGCGCGCAGGCCTCGGCCATCGGCGTGGCGGGCGTGATGCGCGCGGCGATAGGGGCGGCGACGCCGACGCGGATGCGCAGCGTGCCGGCGGCGCCGACCGTGACGCTGTCGCGCGGGCCGAGGATGGTGGTGGCCTCGCGTTCCTCGATGATGGCGGGGCCGTGGATGGTGCCCGCGGCGTCCAGCGCGTAGCGGTCATAGACCGGCGTGTCGTGGAAGCGGTCGCCAAACCAGGCCATGCGGCGGCCCTTCAACGCCACGCCCCCCTCTGGCACATCGGCCTGCGCCACGGTCAGCGCCGGGGCCGGGCCGGCGGCGCGGACGCGGAAGGACACGGCCTCCGCCGTCACACCCTCATAGACCGAGGTGAAGCGTGCGGAGTAGACGCGGCGGAAGGACGCCATCACCGCGGGCAGGCTTTCGGCCGTGATCGTGCCGTCCGGCAGCGGCACGTTGATCTCATGGATCTGGCCAGCGAGCCGCATATCGGCGCTGCGCTCGATGGTGATATCGGCCAGCGACATTCCGGCCGAGGTCAGCATCGCCGCCGTTTCTGCCGCGAGTTCCGACAGCACCTGCTGCATCGCGGCCGGCGCCGCCGGATCGTCCAGCGCCACCGGCAGCGAACGCACACTTTCAAAGGACAATGGTGCCGCGAGGAAGCCGAGCGCGGAGGCGGCGCCGGAGGCCGGCGGGATCAGCACCTCCTCCACACCCAGGATGCGTGCGACCTCCACCGCATGGGCGGGTCCGGCGCCGCCGAAGCCGACCATGGCGTAGCGGCGCGGGTCCTTGCCCTTCTCCACGATATGGATGCGCGCGGCGGCCGCCATGCTTTCCGTCACCGTGCGATGAATGCCCCAGGCGGTCTGCACCGCCGAAAGGCCCAGCTGCGCGCCCACCGCAGCCAGCGCGCGTTCCGCCGCCGGCTTGTCCAGCGCCATGCGGCCGCCAAGGAAGAAGCCCGGATCGTAATAGCCGAGCATCAGATTGGCATCGGTCACCGTCGCCTGCGTGCCGCCGCGGCCGTAGCAGGCCGGGCCGGGGTCCGCGCCCGCGGAGTACGGCCCGACCTTCAGCAGCCCGACCTCATCGATGCTGGCGATGGAGCCACCGCCGGCGCCGATCTCGATCATGTCGATGACGGGCGCCTTGATGGGCAGGCCGGAGCCCTTCTTGAAGCGGTGCAGCCGCGCCACTTCCATCATCGGCGCCACTTCGCAGGCGCCATCCGCGATCATGCAGGCTTTGGCGGTGGTGCCGCCCATGTCGAAGGAGATCACATCCGTCTTGCCGACCAGGCCGCCGAAGAAGGCGGTAGCCAGCCCGCCACCGGCCGGGCCGGACTCCAGCAGGCGGATCGGAAAGCTGCGTGCCGCCTCCGGCCCGACCAGACCGCCGGCGGATTGCATCAGCCGCAGCGCACCCCGGAACCCGCGGCCCCACAATTCGCGCTCCAGCCGCGCCAGATAGCGGTCCATCAGCGGCTGGACATAGGCGTTGGCGCAGGTGGTGACGAAGCGCTGATACTCCCACAACTCCGCCACGACCGCGCTGGACAGCGACAGCGCGAGGTCCGGGAATTCCGCGCGGATCGCGGCGGCGGCCGCCTTCTCATGCATCGGGTTGCGGTAGGCGTGCAGGAAGCAGATGGCGATTGCCTCCGCCCCCGCCGCCACCAGTTGCCGCGCCGCCTGCTGCACGGCGGGCAGATCCAGCGGTGTCACCACCTTGCCGTCACGGTCCAGCCGCTCCGGCACCTCCAGCCGGTGTCGGCGCGGCACCAGCGGGTCCGGGTATTGCAGGAACAGATCATAGATGTCGTAGCGCTGCTCCGTGCCCATCTCGATCACGTCGCGGAAGCCCGCGGTGGTGATCATGCCGAGCGCGGCGCCCTTGCGCTCGATCAGCGCATTGGTGATCAGCGTTGTGCCGTGCACGATCTCCGCGATGTCGGACAGCGCGAGGCCCGCCTCGACCACCAGCGCCGCAAGTCCCGCCAACGCGCCTTCGGAGGGGTCCTGCGGCGTGGTCAGGCATTTGTGCAGGCGGATGGTGGCCGTGCTGCGATCCAGCAGGATGAAGTCGGTGAAAGTGCCGCCGATGTCGAAGCCGATCCGGTAGCGGTCCGCCAAATCTGCCATCTGGCCAGCACCTGTCCCTGTCGCGGCACGCGGGGGGCGGCCGGGTTGTCACGGAACAGCCTTGCAGATTGCAGCGCCCGGGCTGAATAAGGGCGGCTCCTTACCCCGGCGGTCCATTGCGCCCCCAAAGCGGGCAGGGCAGCCGAAATCCGGGCAGCCTCAGGGATCGCGGACGATCATCAGCCGGCGGAACAGCTCGATGGCGGACCCCGCATTCAGCTTGGTCATGACCCGGCCGCGATGGATTTCCACGGTGCGGTGGCTGATGCCAAGGCGGCGGCCGATTTCCTTGTTGCCCTCGCCCTGCAGCAGCGCCATCAGCACATCGCGTTCCCGCGGCGTCAGGCTCTCGGTCTGGCCTGGCAGGCGGTCGATCAGCGCGTGCAGCGGCTCGGCCTCCGGCCCCGGCGGCGGACGGGCGGCGCGCGCCACCAGATGCAGCCGCATCGCGCCAGCCAGTATGCGCCGCGCCGTCACCACGGGCTTGCCGGTGCGCGCCGCAAGCTGTTCGGCCATCGCCTCCGTATAGCCGACGGAGTGCATGAGGATCAGGTTCGCAGCCTCCAGCCGCTGTGCCGCCTCGTCGAAGTCGGCGATGTCATCCTCCCGCGCCACGGCGCGGGCGCTCTGGATCAGGGCGCCATGGGCAGATCCGCGGTGTTGCTCGGCCAGGGAATGGATCACGCCGATCCGCGCCTCGCCCATCACCAGCGCGCCGATCCAGGCATCCACCACCTGCTGGGCGTGCACGAAGGGCGTGCGCAGGCGGTAGGGCTGGAACAGGCTGGTACTGGCCAGCACGATGAGGTCATGATCCTCCGTATCCAGCCGGTGCAGCAGGGGGGCCAGCCGGCGCGCCAGGAAGCCGGCGCCGAGCCGCACGCGCCGCCCATCCACCAGACGCGTGAACAGCACCGGCTCCCTCTCCCGCGGTGCGCCGGCGGCTATGCCGGCCTCATCCAGCCCGTCCAGCGCGCCGTATTCGCACAGATCGATCTCGCCTGGCGCGGCACCGGCCAGGGCGAGCACCTCCGGCGCCATGTCCTCGCGCGGGGACTGGCCGATGGTCACGAAGGCGATGCGTGGGCGGGCCATCCGGCGTTCCTGGAGGCTTGGACCCTATGCCTATTGCGGCGTACTGGCCTCGTGTCCACAGGCAAGTGCCGGAGGCACCACTTGCCCGAAAGCTGCGTTGGCGTGGCCCGCCTCAGCGGAACGCCCAGCGCAGCGTCTGCGCCACACCGAGCGTGCCCGCGCGCACGAAGGGCCGGACGAGCAGCGGGTTGGGCAGCCCGTGCAGGCGCCTGGCCCATTCGGGCAGCAGGTCGATGGCGGCCTGGTTGCCCAGGGCCTGCACCTGGGCTGCCAGCAGGTCCGCGGTGGCCGTCTTCAGCACCAGGGACCGAACCTCCCGCGTGCGTTGGTCCACACGCAGCCGCGGCCGGTAGCTCTCCATCAGGCGCCACGCCCCGGCGCGGTCCGTCGGCACCGGGGCGGCGCCCAGCGCGCGGGCGACCTGTGCCATCTCCGCGAAGTAGCGGTCCTGGTCGGCCGGCGGCATCCGCGGCTCCACATAGCGGCGCCAAGCGTTCAGGAAGCTTGTCGCCTCCGTCACATGCACCCAGGCGAGCAGCGCCGGATCATTGGCGGCATAGGGCGTGCCGCCGGGCAGGGTGCCACCTACCCGGTCATGGATGTAGCGGACGCGGCGGATCACCGCCTCCGCCTCCTCCCGCCCGCCATAGGTGGTCAGGGCGATGAAGCGCGCCGTGCGGCGCAGGCGGCCCTGCATGTCGGTTCTGAAATTCGAATGATCCCAGACGCCGGCCAGCACCGCCGGGTGCAGCATCTGCAACAACAGCGAGGAGATGCCGCCCACCATCATGGCGGCGACATCGCCATGCACGCGCCAGGCAACGGAATGGGGACCGAACAGGCCATCCGGGCGGCGCGGGACCGGCGCCTCGCCGCGACTGCGGTCGTTGAACAGGGCGACGACGCGGCCGGCGATTGCGGCCTTGAGGGGGCGCGCGAAATCCATCGGCGTGGGGCTGCGCAGTGTCTGGCTCATGCGGCGGGATATGGTGTGGGCTTCGCACAGGGCCAGTCGTGCGGTGCGGTTATCTAGTCATTCTGCAACACCGCTCTCATCGGGACGTCACGAAACCCTGCGATACCGCCGCCGCAAGCGGGGGAGTTTGGTCATTGGCGGGTATCAGCATCGAGGGTGTCAGGCGGCGTTTCGGCACTGTGACGGCGCTGGATGGCGTGTCGTTGCAGGTTGCCGCCGGTGAATTCGTCGCCCTCGTCGGCCCCTCCGGCTGCGGCAAGACCACGCTGATGCGAATCGTGGCCGGGATCGAGGGTGCCGATGCGGGCCGCATCGTCATCAACGGGCGCGACGTGACCCGGCTGCGCGCGGCGGAACGCAACGTCGCGATGGTGTTCCAATCCTACGCGCTCTATCCGCATCTGACCGCGCGGCAGAACATTGCCGTTCCGCTGGCCATGCGGCGGCTCTCCACCGCGCAGCGCCTGCCGCTGCTGGGCGGTATCTGGCCCGGCGCGGCGGAGGTGCGGCGCGGGATCGCCGCGGATGTGACGAAGGCGGCGGAGGCGCTCGGCCTCGGCGCCTTGCTGGACCGGCGTCCGGGGCAGCTTTCCGGCGGCCAGCGCCAGCGCGTGGCACTCGCCCGCACCATCGTCCGCAGCCCGGCGGCCTTCCTGATGGATGAGCCGCTGTCGAACCTCGATGCGGCGTTGCGGGTGCAGACCAGGCGCGAGATCGTCGACATCCACCGCCAGAGCGGCGCTGCCACGCTGTATGTCACGCATGACCAGGCCGAGGCGCTGACCATGGCCGACCGCGTCGCCGTGATGCAGGCCGGGCGCATCCTGCAACTGGGCACGCCGGAGGATATCTACGCCAATCCGGTGGATCTGCGCGTCGCCACTTTTATCGGCAGCCCCCGCATCAACACCCTGCCGGCGGAGGCAGGTGCAGATGGCTTGGTGCGGGTTGGCGGCCTGCCGATCGGGCTGCGGGCGCAGCCGGGCGCGTTGACCTTCGCGGTGCGGCCTGAGGATTGCCGCCTGGCCGAGACCGGCATCCCAATGGAGACGGCCGGCGCGGAATTCCTCGGCGAGAGCCTGCTGCTGCATGGTTTGCACGCACCGACCAACAGCCCGGTGATCCTGCGGCTGGCGCCGGAAGCGCCGCGCCCGCGGCCCGGGACGCCGGTGCATATCGGCTTCGATCCAGCGCGCGCGCTGCTGTTCGACGCCGCCGGCCAGCGCATCGCGCGCGTCGCCGCCATGGCGGAGAAGGCCCTTGTCTGACGCCCTCGCCATCGGCGCCATGCCGCGCCGCCGGCCGGTGGGGGAGGCGCTGGCCGGGCTGATGCTGACCCTGCCGGCGGCCATCGCCTTCCTGCTGCTGCTGCTGCTGCCAACGCTGGCCGCCATCGTCCTGGCCTTCACCGATTACGAACTCGGCGCGCCGGACATCGCCTGGATCGGGCTCGGCAATTTCGAGGAGTTGCTGGAGGATCGAGGCTTTCGCCAATCGCTGCGGAACACGCTGGTCTATACCGCCATCGTGGTGCCGGCTTCCATCGGCGGGGCGCTAGCGCTAGCGCTGATAATCGAGGCGCTGACGCGCGGCAAGGCGCTGTACCGCGCCGTCTTCTTCCTGCCAGTGGTGTCGCTGCCTGTGGCGATGGCGACCGCCTGGCAGTACCTGCTGCACCCGACCATCGGCCCGCTGAACGCGATATTGCGCGAGGTTGGGGTGAACGGCCCCGCTTGGCTCACCTCATCGGACACCGTGCTGATCTCGCTCGCCGTGATCGGGATCTGGGAGGCGATCGGCTTCAACCTGGTGCTGTTCCTGGCGGGTCTCACCGCGATCCCGCGCGAATTGCACCAGGCGGCGGAGGTGGATGGCGCGGCCTCGGCCTGGGAACGCTTCCGGCTGGTGACCTGGCCGCTGCTCGGCCCGACCATGCTGTTCGTGGTGACCATCACCATGATCCGCGCGGTGCGGACCTTCGACAGCGTGGCGGTGCTGACCCAGGGCGGGCCGAACCGCGCGTCGGAGGTGCTGCTCTACACCATGTACACCGAGGGCTTCACCTTCTTCCGCCTCGGCTACTCCGCCGCGATCACGCTGGTGTTCCTGCTCATCGTGCTGGCGCTGATGCTGCTGCAGACGCGTATTCTCGACCGGAGAGTCCATTATGGTTGAGCCGCGCGCACGCAGCCTGGAAGTGGTGCGCTGGATCGTGCTCGGCGCGCTCGGGCTGCTGTTCCTGATGCCCTACATCTGGATGGTCTCGGCCTCGCTCAAGCCGCTGGATGAGATTTTCCGCGCCTCCCTGAACCTCATTCCCGAAGGTGGTGGCACGCTGGCGAACTACGCCAAGGTGCTGGCGGAGGTGCCGGTCGGGCAGTATCTGTGGAACGGCGCCGTCGTGTGTGGCGGCATCCTGTTCTTCCAGTTGCTGTTCGCCGTGCCCGCGGGCTACGCTCTGGCAAAGCTGAACTTCCCTGCGCGGGACTGGGTTTTCGGCGCCGTGATGCTCGGGCTGCTGGTGCCCTATCATGTGCCGGCGCTGCCGCTGTATGTCGGCTTCAGCGCGCTCGGCATGCTGAACACCTATGCCGCGCTGATCCTGCCCTCCATCATCTCCGTCTTCGGCATCTTCCTGTTCCGCCAGTTCTTCAAGGCGCTGCCGGATGAGCTGATCCATGCCGCGCGGCTGGATGGCATGGGCGAGCTTTCGGTGGTGTGGCGCGTGATCATGCCAAATGCGCTGCCGGCCGCAACCGCCTTCGCCATCTTCTCCGTCGTCGCGCATTGGAACGACCTGTTCTGGCCGCTGATCGTGGTCAGCGGGCCCGATCGCGCGACGCCGGCGCTCGGCGTTCTCTACTTCCGGACGGAGGAGGCGGGCGATGATTTCGGCGCGCTCATGGCCGCCTCCGTCATCATGACCACCCCGCTCGTCCTCGCCTTCCTCGTCGCGCAGCGGCGCTTCGTGGAAGGCATCGCGACCACTGGCCTCAAGGGCTGACGCGCCCGCTTAAGGAGTTCCCGACCATGACGCGCATCACCCGCCGCACGGCGCTCGCCCTGCCATTCGCGCTCGCCGCGCCTGCCATTCCGCGCGCCCAGGGCGCGGTGGACATTACCGTGCATTACGCGCAGCCCTTTATCTTCAAGCCATCCTACGATGCCATCACCGAGGCCTTCGCGCGCATCGAACCCGGCATCCGCATCAACTACGTCAACACCCCGAACTACCAGGACGGCGCCCAGCTTCTGCTGCGCCAGGCGGCGACCAACCAGTTGCCGGACCTGTCCTACCAGGGGCTGAACCTGCTGCGCGTCTTCGCGGAACGCGGCATTGCGCAGGACCTCGGGCCGTTGATCGCGCGTGATGGCGACCCCGCCGCCCAGGGCTTCACGCCGGGGCTTCTCAGCCTCGGCCGGCACAACAATTACCAGGCCGGGCTGGCCTATGCCGCCTCCACCGCGATCAGCTTCATCAACGCCGATCTGGTTCGCAGCGCAGGCTTCGATCCGGACAATCTGCCGCAGGATTGGGACGGGCATCTGCGCCTTGCGGCCGCGGTCAAGGCGCGCAGCGGCGGGCCGGACGGCATGTGGTTCGCCTGGAGCGAGTGGATGTTCCAGACCCTGGTTCTGAGCCACGCCGGCGCGATGATGACGCCGGATGAAAGCGACATCGCCTTCGAAGGCGCGGAGGGCCTCGCCACGCTGAAGCTGCATGAGCGGATGGTGGCGGAGACGGCAATGCCCGCGCTCAACGCCAACACCGCCTCGCAGGCCTTCGCCGCCGGCCGGCTCGGGGCGTTCTACTGGACCACTGCTGTGGTGCGGAACACGATCAACAGCGTTGGATCGAATTTCGACTTCCGCACCTATCCGCTGCCGGTGGTCGCGGGCGTGGAGGGCGGCACCCTCGCGACCGGCGGTTCCGCCGGCATGATCACGGCACGCGACCCGGCGAAGCGGGAGGCGGCTTGGAAGTTTCTGCGCTTCACCGCCTCCGCCCAGGGCCAGGCGCTGATGGCGATGAACAGCGGCTACGTGCCCTGCAACCAGCTTGCGATCGATGATCCGCGCTGGCTCGCCGATTTCTACCGCGCCAATCCGCGCTTCGGCGCCGCCGTGGCGCAGATGC
This sequence comes from Falsiroseomonas sp. E2-1-a4, assembly GCF_051433165.1. Taxonomy (NCBI): domain Bacteria; kingdom Pseudomonadati; phylum Pseudomonadota; class Alphaproteobacteria; order Acetobacterales; family Roseomonadaceae; genus Falsiroseomonas; species Falsiroseomonas sp. E2-1-a4. The sequence continues at coordinate 127,373 of NZ_JBHMFS010000002.1, forward strand.
CGCGCATGGCGCCTTGGTTCGCCTTCCCGGGCGCGAATGGCGTGCGCATCACGGAGGCCATCAACAACAATACCTCCCGCGTCATCGAGCGTCGCGCCACGCCGGAAGTGGCCCTGGCGGACATGGCACGTGACGTGCGCCGCCTGCTGCCGCGCCGCAGCTGATGCCCTTCCGCATTCGGAGACTGTCCATGACCGCCCTTTCCCGCCGCACGGCGCTGATGCTGCCCACCGCCCTTGCCCTGCCATCGCTTGCCCTGTCGTCGCGCGCGCGCGCGCAGCAGCCGGTCGAGATCACCATCCACTACGCCCAGCCGGCGATCTTCAAGGCGTCCTACGACGCCATCATCGCCCGCTTCGCGGAGCTGGAGCCGCGTATCCGCGTCAATGTCGTGACCACGCCGAACTACGAGGAGGGCGCGCAACTTCTGCTGCGCCAGGCGGCGACCAACCAGCTCCCGGACCTGTCCTACCAGGGCTTCAACCGCCTTCGCATCTTCGCCGAGCGCGGCATCGCCAAGGACCTCGCGCCCCATCTGGCGCAGGAGGGTAATCTGGTGGCCGCCGGCTATACGCCGACGATCCTGGCCCTCGGCCAGTTCGGTGGCATCCAGGCCGGCATGCCCTATGCCGCCTCCAACCCCATCACCTACTACAATGCCGACCTGTTCCGCCGCGCCGGGCTGAACCCGGATGCCTTCCCGACCGATTGGGACGGCGTCATCGCCGCCTCCCGCGCCATTCGTGCGCTGGGTGATGGCGTCGAGGGGCTGTACTACAATTGGGTTGGCGATGACTGGATGTTCTCCGCCCTGCTGTTCGGCCATGGCGGCCGCATGCTGACGAAGGATGAGCGCGACATCGCCTTCGACGGGCCGCAGGGTCTCGCGGCGCTGCGCCTGCTGGACCGGATGGTGAAGGAAGGCGGCATGCCCAACTTCAACGCCGCCTCCAGCCAGCAGGCCTTCGTCGCCGGCAAGCTCGGCATGGTGTTCCGCTCCACGGCGACGCTGCGGAACATCATCAACGGCACCGGCAACAGTTTTGCGCTGCGGACCACCGCGATGCCGGTGATCGACCGTGAAAATGGCCGGCTGCCCACCGGCGGCGCCGCCGGCATGATCACGGCGCGCGACGCGGCGAAGGCGGAGGCGGCCTGGAAGTTCCTGCGTTTCTCCACCAACGCGGAAGGCCAGGCGCTGATGGTGATCAACACCGGCTATGTGCCGATGAATCAGCTTTCGATCGACGACCCCCGCTGGCTCAGCGCCTTCTACCGGGAGAATCCGCTGTTCCTGGCGGCCGTGCGGCAATTGCCGATCTCCGTGCCGTGGTACGCCTTTCCCGGCACCAATAGCGTGCGCGTGACGCAGACCATGGTGAACAACCTGGCCCGCATCGCCGAACAGCGCGCAACGCCGGAAGTGGTGCTCGCTGACATGGCCAGCGAAGTGCGCCGCATGCTGCCGCGGCGGAGCTGAGGCAATGCCGACGATCCTGCAACTCTCCGACGCGCATCTCTCGCCGCGCAACGACCTTTTCCGTGGCAATCTGGCGCGCATCCGTGCCGCGGTGGAGGCCACGCCACTCGATCTGGTGGTGGCCAGCGGCGATGTCTCGCTCGACGGTGCCGACCGCGACGAGGATCTGGCGCTGGCCGCCGCGTTGCACCGGGCGTTTCCCGCACCCTTGCTGGCGCTGCCGGGCAATCATGATGTCGGCAGCCATCCGCACACCATGCCGAAGCAGCCCTTCGACAGCGCCCGCCTCGATCGCTTCCAGACCCACCTGGGGCAGGGCAGGGGTCTGGTGGACCTGCCGGGCTGGCGCGTGGTCGGGCTGAACACCGAAGTGATGGGCACCGGCCATGCGGAGGAAGCCGCGCAGGCCGAGTTCATCGCCGAGGCCGCGGCGGGTGCCGGGACGCGCCGCATCGCGCTGTTCCTGCACAAGCCGGTCTTCGTGACGGAGCGGGAGGATCCGACCTTCGACTACTGGTCGGTGCCGCCGCATGGCCGCGCCGCGCTGGCGCCGCTGCTGGACCATCCCGGCCTGCGGCTGGTCGCCTCCGGCCACCTGCATGTTCACCACCAGATGCAGCGCGGCCAGGTCGCCTATGCCTGGGCGCCGCCGCTATCCTTCGTGGTGGAGGCCGAGGGCCAGCCGGGCCTGCCTGGCGAAAGACGGACCGGCGCGCTGCTGTACCACCTGCATGAGGATCATGTGGAGACGGTGCTGCTGGCGCCGGACGGCATGGAGGCGCCGTTCATCAGCCAAATCCGGCATCTGACCTACGGCGCGCCGGGCTGACGCCCGGTTGAGCACCGGCGGCACTGGTCGCAGCCGGGGTCAGGGCGTGGATGTGCCAGGATTGGCGGATGCCGGCACTGGCGCAACGTTCCTCGCCTTGGCGGCGCGGGCTGGCGCGCCGATCTCGACGCGGTTCCGTCCGCGACGTTTGGCGGCATAGAGGGCGGCATCGGCGATCTGGATCAAGGCATCCGGACTCCCGCTGCCGATGGCCAGGCCAAGACTGGCTGTCATGGTGATCCTGCCGGCCGGAATGGCGATGGCCGCTGTCTCGATGGCAGCGCGCAATGCCTCCGCGACCGAAAGGGCCTCATCCTCCCGCGTCGAGGACAGGATGATCAGGAACTCCTCACCACCCCACCGGGCAACCGCCCCGCGTTGGCCCAGCACCGCCTGGCAGATGTTGACGAGGGCACAGAGTGCCGCATCGCCGGCCTCATGGCCGTGCCGGTCGTTGATAGGCTTGAAGTGATCGACGTCGAGCATCAGCACGCCAGGCTGCCGATCGTCGCGCTGCGGCAGACGGAAGGCGTCGGTCAACAAGGCCTGGCCCGAGCGGCGGTTGAGCGCGCCGGTCAAGGGATCCGTCGTGGCCAGGCGGCGAAGCTCGTCCTCCATCCGCTTCCGTTCGGTCATGTCGCGGGAGACGGCGACGAAGCCGCGCACGTCACCGGCCACATCCGGCAGGGCCGTCAGCACGGTATTGGCCCAAAGAAGGCTTCCATCGCGGCGCAGGCGCCAGCCTTCGGTTTCCACCGAACCTCTACTGCGCGCCTGGGCCAGCATCGTCTCCATCTTGCCGGCGTCGCGTTCTTCCTGGGTGAAGAACGTGTCGAGCGGGCGCAGCGTGACATCCTCCGGCAGCCATCCGCCGAAGCGCTGCAGCGACTGGTTCCACTCGTCGACGCGCCCCTTCGGATCCACCGTGAAGATGGCGTAGTCACGCACATTGTCGAAAATGGCGCGGAAGCGCTGCCGGTCTGCGTAGATCTGGCGCTCCTGGGCGACGAGTGCGGTCACGTCGTCCAGCACGATCAGGTTGGTGCGGCCGTGCATGCGGTGAACGGTGACGGACAGCACGGAAGACCGGGTGCCGAGCGTCACTTCGCAGCGATGATGGTCCAGGATGATGCCAGCCGGTGCGGTGAATTCGCGCACCAGGCGCCCGAGTTCCGGCACCAGCGGCGACAGCGCGGAATAGGCATCCGTCAGGTCCCCCCCTGGCGCCAGGGGCATCAGCAGCTGGGCGGCAAGCGGATTGGCGATCTGCACGGTCCCGTCCATGCGGAACTGCATCAGGCCGACCGGCACGACGTAGAGGAACTCCGTCAGCGCCTCCAGCGCGTCGGGCTGGGTTTCAAGCTGCATGCGCGTTACGCCGCTGAACCAGCAGATACATGCGCGAGGCATCCGGATGCTTCAGCATCCGCAACTGAACCTGTGCCGGCGCCATGCGAAGCGTGAAGACGTAGTCGATGGTGCGATCCAGCTCCGCTTCGGCCTCGAAGGGGTGCGCGACCAGGTAGTTGTTGGTGCAGGGCGCGACGGAGGTGAAAAAATGGCGGCCGATGACGCGCGCCGCCGTGAGGCCGGACAAGGCGGCTTCGGCCTGATTATAGGCCAGCACATGTCCTCCTGAGTCCATGACGACGACGCCAAATGGAAGCAGATCCATTTCCGAATAAGTCATGGACTCAAGTTGCGGAAGGATATCGAAGTCAGAAAAGTTGAGTTCCATGCTACTTCATTACCACGAAAATGCGCCGGGGAGCATGTTTTACTGAAAAGCCCGCTGCGTCATGAAAAAATTTGTTAGACTGGAACGCAAACGACACTTCCTTACGTTTGCCTTGGGGAATTTCTTGGCGATTGCGGTCGCAATGGCGCCTGGAAACGGGGATCTGCGCTCCTCCGCCGATCTCGCGCTGATTTCGGGGGTGGGTTAGCCTTCGGCCGAAGTGCAGGGGCCGGTTGGCTGCGAGTCGCTTGACGAAAATTCAGCGCAAGTCGGTCTTCGGTACAACGGCGGAAGCGCCGAAACAAAAAAGCGTCTCAAACTCTGGAAATGCTGCCCGTTCTGCGAAGTCATCGTAAACGAATCGAACCATCACCCGATTCTTCCCTTACCTTTTCCTCCCGGACAGATGTGCGACAGCCAAATTTTGTTGACTTATCGGCGAATCCTGATGCATTCACGTGCTCCTGTTGCTTCAACAGGAAGTGGGGGGGCATGGAAAGCCACGTCGAACGGCTAATCGCTTCCTGCGGTCTCGCCCAGTTCAGCTACCGTACCTGGCCGGCTACCGAGATTATGGCCTCCGCTGCTCCGGCCGAGCCATCGCCACCTACCGAAGTTGCGCGCCTTCTTGTCGTCGCCACACCGGTACCTGTCGCAATCGGCGTGACCGAAGCTGCCGTAATGGAAGCCAACGTCACCCTGGCCGGCCTGTCCGAGGCTGGTGCGGCGAAGCCGCGTGCCGCAGCCGAGGCGCCGGCCGCGGCTCGTGCCCGCACGCTGCTGGCAAGCCTTTACAGTTTGATCGAAAAGCCGCCATCGCACCCGGCCGGTCCCGTCGCGCCAGGCCTCCAGCGGGCCAACCGGCCGCGCGGCCCGCTCGCGCTGCCCCCGCCGGAGGGGTTCGAGGCGCCCATTCATGTCGGCTACCAATCGCCGGCGAAAAGGGTGCGAGACCGGCTGGAAACCGCGGTCGGCGCCATAAGGGCGCCCACGGGGGGCGCTCCGGCGCCCATTGCCGAAGCCGGGCCAGCCCGGCGCTTCGCGCTGCTCGACGAATTGCTGCCGGTGCCGCCGCGGCACGCCGACCGGCGCGCGCCACCTACGTCCACGCCCTAGCCCAACCATCCAGCCAGAGTACCCCATTCGCCATGCCGCTCGTTGCTTTTGTTTCGCCCAAGGGCGGCGTCGGGAAGACCACGCTCGCCGCCAATGTCGCCGCCGTGCTGGCAGCCCAGGGGCATGAGGTTGTGGGTCTCGATCTCGATCCGCAGAACGCGCTGCGCCTGCACCTCGGCGTGCCGATCCATGAGGAGGGCGGCTTCCTCGCACGGCTGGCGGAGGGTGTGTCCTGGCGCGACTGCGTGCGCCCGACGCGGGCCGCGGTTTCCCTGTTGCCGCATGGCAATACCGAGCCCAAGGCGGCGCTCGACCTGACGCGGCTGCTGCTGGAACAGCCGGAGGTGCTGGCCAGCCAGGTGCGGGACATGCTGTCGGCGCCGCAGCGCGTTGTAGTGGTGGATGCACCACCGGGGCCGACCCCGGCGCTGTCCGCCGTGCTGCCGATGGCGGATGTGATCTGCGTGGTGCTGCTGGCGGATTCGGGTTCCGCCTCCTTCATCCCCTCCATCGCCACGGGGCGCTTCCTGGGTCGCGGCACCCTGGCGGCGCGTTCGGCGCAGAAGGCGATGCTGGTGCTGAACCAGGTCGAACTCGCCGCCCCGCTCTCCGATGCCGTGCTGGAATTCGCGCAGCAGACCATGGGCGACCGCCCGGTCAGCGCCGTGGCGCGCGACCCTGCGGTGGCGGAGGCGCTGGCCGATCGGCGCCTGCCGGTGGAGGGCACCGGGCCGGGGTCCGAGGATCTGGCCCTGCTGGCCGAGCGCATCGAGGGCCTGTTGGCGTTGGCTGTGCCGAAGGATCGTGACAAGCCGCGGCCCACCTTTTCCGCGCTGGCATCCTGGGGCCACCGGCGTTGATCCGCGCCGCGACGGAAGGCCGATTGCCGCTCGCCGGCCGGCTGCTGCGCGGGCTGTTGATCGGCCTCGGCCTGCTGGCACTGCTCATCGTCGTGACGGTGCCGCTGCCGGGGGAGGCACAGGGCGTGCTGACCCTGGCGGGGGCCGCCGCCTTCATCATCCTGAACCGCTTCCGGTCCCGCCGCATCACCGTGGTGCTGGTGATGCTGTCGGTCGCCATCACCTCCCGCTATCTGTTCTGGCGGGTGACGCAGACGCTGGAATTTGAGACCGTCCTCGGCGGCACCCTGTCCATCGGCCTGATCCTGGCGGAGGCCTATGCGGCGACGCTGCTGTTCCTGTCCTACATCCAGTTGACCTGGCCGCTGGACCGCAAGCCGGTGCCGCTGCCGGCCGACCCGGCAACCTGGCCCACCGTCGATATCTACGTGCCCTCCTACAACGAGGATCTGGACATCGTCCGGCCGACGGTGCTGGCGGCGATGAACATCGACTGGCCGCGGGACCGCATGAATGTCTACATCCTGGATGACGGGCGGCGGACCGAGTTTCGCAAATTCGCCGAGGAAGTGGGCTGCGGCTACATCATCCGTCCCGACAACAAGGGCGCCAAGGCAGGCAACATCAATCACGCGCTGAAGCACACGGATGGCGAATACATCGCGATCTTCGACTGCGACCACGCGCCGACCCGCGCCTTCCTCCAGCTCACCGCCGGCTGGATGGTGCGCGACAGCCGCATCGCGCTGGTGCAGACACCGCACTTTTTCTATTCGGCCGATCCGTTCGAGCGGAACCTGGCGCGTCGCCGCCCGGTGCCGAATGAGGGCCTGCTGTTCTACGGCGCCATCCAGCCCGGCAATGATCTGTGGAACGCCGCCTTCTTCTGCGGCTCCTGCGCGCTGATCCGCCGCACGGCGCTAGAGGAGGTGGGCGGGGTTCCGCACCAGACGGTGACGGAGGATTGCCACTGTTCCTTCCTGATGCAGAAAAAGGGCTGGCACACCGCCTATCTCCGCCTGCCGCTCGCTGCCGGCCTCGCCACCGAACGCCTGTCGATCCATATGGGCCAGCGCATGCGCTGGGCGCGCGGGATGATCCAGATCCTGCGGCAGGAAAACACGCCGATGGCGCGGGAACTGACGGTGGCGCAGCGCCTTTGCTACACCACGGCCGGATTCTCCTTCCTGTTCGCGCTGCCGCGCATCGTCTTCCTGACGGCGCCACTGGCCTTCCTGTTTCTCGGCCAGAACATCATCGCCGCCTCGCCGCTGGCGATCATCGCCTATGCGGGCAGCCATATGATCCATGCCTTTGGCACCGCGGCGCGGCTGAACGGCCGCAACCGCCATTCCTTCTGGTCCGAAATCTATGAGGCGACATTGGCCGGACCGCTGATTCGCGTGACGCTGGCCACGCTCTGGGACCCGCTGAAGGGCAAGTTCAACGTGACCGACAAGGGCGGCATGGTGGAGGAAGGCTATCTCGACGTGCAGGCGGTGCTGCCGACGATGATCATCCTCGGCCTGCTGCTGATCGGGGTTTCCATCGGCATCTACGGGCTGTCCACCACTGCCGTCGGGTCGCTCGAATTCCAGGCCTATGCGCTGAACACGCTGTGGGCGGTGCTATGCCTGGTGCCGGTTTCCGCCGCCGTCGCCGTGGGTGTGGAGCGTGAGCAGATGCGCGCCCGCGCCCGCATCCAGGCGGATATCCCTTCCGAGATCGTGCTGTCCGACGGGCGGCGGATGCCGGCCACGACCTCGGACCTGTCGCTGTCCGGTGCGCGGCTGCTGCTGGACCGGCCGCTCGGCCTGGCCGACGAAGCCGAGATCCGCATCGCGTTCCATGTCGGCGGAGAAGTGCTGGAAGTGCCGGCGCAATTGCTGCGCTGGGAGGATGACGAGGCGATGGTCCGCTTCGTGCTGACCGATGTGCGGGATGAGATGGCGCTGGTGCGGGTGTTCTTCGGCCGGCCGGATGCGTGGATCGCCTGGGACAATTGGCCGGTCGATCGCCCGATGCGCGCGCTGCGCGACGTGGTCGCGGCCACCCGCGATGCGGTCTTCGTGCGCTACCGCTTCCGCATCCGCAAGCCGCCGGTCCGCAAGCCCGCGGAACTGGTGGCGGCGGTGCAGGAACGCAAATCGGACATGCTGCGTCCGCGTCGCCCGGGCGAAGCCGCGCCGGCGCAGAAGAAGGTGCCGGAACTGGTTTCGGCGCTGCTGCTGTCGCTGGCGCTTGGCCTGCCCGGCGCGGCGCTGGCGCAGACGCTGCGCCCGCTGCTGGACCCTGGCGCCTTGGCCGAGCCGGCACCGGTGCCGTTTACGCCAATGCCCCTGGCAGCCCCGCGCGCAACCCCATCCGCAACCCCGTCCGCAATCCCGCTGGCCGCCGCGCCGCTGGCGTCGAATGCGGTGCGGGAGTTGCGCTTCACGCTGCGGGAGTTGGGCCTCAGCGGCCCCATGCAGTTCCGCGGCACGGCGGATCTGCAGGGCGTGCTGTTCGGCTTCTCCCGCGACGAGGTGGTCACCGCCGCGCGGCTGGTGGTGCAGGGCGGGTCTTCGGCCCAGCTCATCCCCTCCCTGTCGCAGATCGCGGTCACGCTGAACGAGCAGTTCGTCGGCAACCTGCCGCTGGACCCGGCGCGCGGCGCCTTTGGCCCGGTCGGCTTCGACCTGGACCCGCTGGCCTTCGCCGAGCTGAACCGGCTGAACTTTCGCTTCAGCGCGCGCTACAGCACCGAGTGCAACGACCCGCTCTCCGGCCTGCTCTCGGCCAATGTCTCCGACCTCTCAACGCTGTCGCTGACGATTGAGCGCCTGGCGCCGCAGCGCGACCTGGCAAGGCTGCCGGAGCCGCTGTTCGACCGCCGGAACCTGCGGCAGGCGCTGAACCTGCCGGTGGTCATGGCGTCCGAATCCGGCACGGCGGCGCTGCGTGCGGCGGCGATCGCCACCTCCTACTTCGCGGTGGAGGCGGATTACCGCGGCGCGCGCTTCCCCGTCTCCCGCCAATTGCCGCCGACCGGCAACGCGCTGGTGCTGGCGGCCAGCGCCGACGCCATCCCGAACCTGCCCTTGCCACGCATCACCGGGCCGACGCTCGCGCTGGTGCCGAACCCGACCGACCCCTTCGGCACGCTGCTGGTCATCGCCGGACGGTCGGAGGGTGAACTGGTGCAGGCCGCGACCGCCATGGCGGCGGGCGGCAACAGCTTCGGTGGCGAGATGGTGGTGATCTCGACCCCGCCGACGCTCGCGCCGCGCCGGCCCTATGATGCGCCGCGCTGGGTTGCCGCCGACAGGCCCGAGGAATTCGGCCAGCGCACCGATCGCACCGACCTCCAGGCCTATGGCTACAGCCCCGGCACCATCAGCGTGCCACTGCGCACCGCGCCCGACCTGCTGACCTGGGCCGGGCGCGGCATCCCGGTGGATATCGCCTTCCGGGCGCCGACGGGGCAGGCGCTGGATGTCGCGGCCTCCCGCCTCGACATCGCCGTATCCGGCGCCTTTCTGAAGTCCCTGCCGCTCGGCACCGGGGATCGCTGGTGGCTGCCGGCATTCGCGCAGCCCTGGTTGGTCGGCACGCTGCTGGACGACCCGGCGGTGCGCCGCGGCCGCGTGCTGGTGCCGACCTACCTGCTGGCGGGCCAGGACGAGCTGCAGATGCGCTTCGACATGCGCCCGATGGCGCGCGGCGATTGCGTGGCGGTGCCGGGCGAAATCCGCGCCGCGATCGAGCCGACCTCGACCATCGACATCAGTAGCGCCTGGCGGCATGCGCGGCTGCCCTCGCTGGGCTTCTTCGCCTCCTCCGGCTTTCCCTTCACCCGCATGGCGGATCTGTCCGGCACCGCGGTGGTGCTGCCGGAACAGCCGAACACGGTGGAGACCGGCGCCTTCCTCGATCTGATCGGCGCGCTGGCGCTGAAGGTCGGGCTGCCGGCGACGGGGTTGCAGGTGGCCTTCCCCAATGGCCTTGCCGCTACCAGCGCACGCGACGTGATCCTGCTCGGCACGCTCGGCCGCCAGCCGGCCGCGGCGGCGCTACTGCGCGACAGCCCTGTGCAGGTGACGGCGGATCGCCTGAGCCTCGGCGCCTCCGACCGTCTTTCCGACATCCGCGCGCTGTTCCTGGGCGAGGGCGAGGAACGCCAGCGCGCCGCCGCGGCCCTTTCCGAACTCGGCGAAAGCGTCGCGGTCATCGTTGGCACCGAATCGCCGCTGCAATCGGGCCGGTCGGTCGTGGCGCTGCTGGGCGCCACGCCGCGGGCGCTGGCCAATGCGGTGGCGACCTTGCGCGATACGGCGACGGCAGGGCAGGTGCAGGGCGACCTTTCCGTGCTGAATGGCAGCCGCATCAGCGCCTTCCGCACCGGGCGCGGCTATTCCGTTGGCGACCCGCCCTGGTGGCTGGTGCCGTATCTCTGGATTGATGAAGACCCCTACGCGGTCATCGCGCTGATGCTGGCTGCGGCGCTGCTGCTCGGCCTGCCGACCGCCTGGATGCTGCGCCGCCGTTCCGGCATGCGCCTGCGTGCGCGCAACCCGAAGGATCATTGACGGATGCGCAAGCGGCTCCCCCTCCTCCTGCTGGCCACGCTCGTGGCCGCGCCCGCCTTGGCCCAGGAAGCGCCCGCCTCCGGCGCCGTGAGCATCCTGATCCGGCAGGCGGAGCGCTGGCTGGGGCAGGACCGGCCGGACCTGGCCGCGGCGCCGATCGAGCGCGCCCTGGCGGCCGAACCGCAGAACGCAGCGGCGCTGGAAGTAGCGGCGCGGCTGGAACTGGCGCGCGGCAACCGGGATGCGGCGAATGGCTACCTCATCCGGTTGCAGCGCGGCGGCGCGACCGCGCAGGTGGCGGCTGTGCAGGACGCGCTGCGCGCCAGCACGCTGGACCGCACGGGGATCGAGGAAGCCCGGCGCCTGGCCCAGGATGGCCGCGCCGCCGCCGCGGTGCAGCGCTACCGCGCCGTCTTCGGCAACCGACCGCCGCCCGAGGAATTCGCCGCCGAATACTACCAGGCGCTCGCCGGCGCCCCGGCAACGCGGGCGGAGGGGTTGCGGAGCCTTGGCCGCCTAGCCGACCAGCCCGGCGCTGATGACCGCACCCGCCTGGCCCATGCCCAGGCGCTGACCTTCGATCCCGGCACCCGCGCCCAGGGCATCGAGCGTCTGCGCGCCCTGGCCGAAGTGCCGGATGTCTCGGTCGAGGCCCGCCGTGCCTGGGCCGCCGCCATCGGTTTCGCCGGTAACGACCCCGCCATCGCGCCGCAGGTCGAGACCTTCCTGCGCCGCTTCCCGGATGATGCCGCCATGGCGCAGCGCCTGTCCGGCCTGCGCAGCGCGCCCGCAGCCGTCGCGCCAGACGCCGATGCGGCGGCGCGCGAGACCGCCTTCGCGCGGCTGGAAGCCGGTGCCCTGGGCGACAGCGCAAGGCGCTTCCAGGCGCTGGTGCAGGACAATCCGACGGATGCCGATTCCCTCGGCGGCCTCGGCATCATCCGGCTGCGGGAAGGCAACATGCCGCAGGCGCGTGACCTGCTGGAACGCGCCATTGCGGCCAACCCGACGGGTGCCGGCCAGTGGCAGCGCGCGCTCGACGCGGCCTACTATGGCGAAGAAGTCGCCGCGTCCCGCGCCGCGCTGCGCCGTGGCGCGCTGGACCAGGCTGATACCATCGGCCGCCGGGCCGCCCTGCGCGATGTCGAGGACCGGTCCGACGCCGAGACGGTGCTGGGCGAGATCGCACTGCGCCGCGGCGATGCGCCTGGGGCCGAGGCGCGCTTCCGCACCGCCCTGGCCCGGCGCCCTGGCTTTCCCACGGCCCAGGCCGGGCTGAACGCGGCGCTGCGGGCGCAGAATCGGGGCGGTGAGGTCGCGGTGAGCCAGCCCAGCGCGCCAGGCGCGGTGGCCGGTGGCACGCCGCCCGCGCCCGCCGCCGCCACCGCCTTCCGCAATGAGGCCGCGCGCATGGCCGACCCGGCCGCGGCCGCCGCGCTGCTGCGCAATGCCGTGGCGGCGGCGCCGAACGACCCGTGGATTCGCCTCGACCTCGCCCGCGTCCTGCGCCGGCAGGGCCGTGGGGCGGAGGGCCGTGCGCTGGTCGAGGAACTGGCCGGCCGGCTCGCCACGCCGGATGCGACCTATGCCGCGGCGCTGATGGCGGAGGAGGATGGCAGGCTGGCCGATGCCGATGCCTTCCTGGCCCGCATCCCGGCCAATCGTCGCAGCGCCGACATGTCCCGCCTCGCCACCCGCATCCGCAGCCAGCGGGACGTAGCGGCGGCGGTGGCGCTGATGGCCGCTTCGCCGCTGGATGGCCGCACGCGACTGCTGACCATCGCCGCCCGGCCGGACCCCACCGGCAGCACTGCCGCCGCCGTCATCCGTGCTTTCGGCGAGGCCAGCGACCGCCCCGGCGCCGGGGAAGCCGCGCGCGTAGCCGCCATCGCCAACCGCACCCAAGTGCCCGCCCGCATCGCCATAGCCGGCGCGCTGCTCTCGGCCGGGCTGGAGGCGGAAGCGGTGGCGCTGGCTGCCGAGATCGAGGCCGGCGGCGTTTCCGCCGAAGCGCAGCGCGACCTCGCGGCGCTGCGCGGCGGCGCCGCCATCCGCGCCGCGGACCGGCTGAACGAGTCCGGCGACCAGGCCGGTGCCTTTGAGCGCCTGCGCCCGGCCTTGGCCTCCGGCAGTGATGCGGAGGCGCAGCTTGCCCTCGCGCGCCTCTATATCTCCGCCCGCCAGCCCGCCGAGGCGCTGCGGATCGCGGAGACCCTGCTGGCCCGCGACCCGCGCAATGTCGAAACGCGGCGCGCCACCATCGAGGCGGCGATCGCCGCCGGCGACCGCCAGCGCGCGGCGCAGCTTCTGGCGGAAGGCCGCAGCGCCATGCCGGGTGATGCGCGGATGCTGCTGCTGGAGGCCCGCGTGGCCCGCGACGCTGGCGATGGCGGCCGGGCGCGGCAGGCGCTGGAGGCCGCGCAGCGGCAACGCGCCGCCGAACTCGGCGGTGGGCGCGGCCTGGCGCCGGCGACGCCGGCCGGCCGGGTCAATCCCTTCGGCCCCGCCGCCGTGACCCGGCCCGGCGCGCCCGCCGACCCGCTGACCCGAGAGATCGAGCGGGAGCTGGCCGCGCTGCGCAACGATGTCGGCCCCAGCCTCGGCGCCATCGCCTCCGGCCGCATGCGCTCCGGCGATGGCGGCCTCGACAAGCTGAGTGAGCTTTCGGCGCGGCTGGAGGGGGTGGCGGCGCTGCCGGTCATCGGCGGCCGGCTCACCGCCTTTGTGGAGCCTACCACCATCGATGCGGGCGGGCTGGAGAATTCCCGCCAGGCGCGGCAGCGCTTCGGCACCAGCGTGCTGAACGGGGCAGGGACGCTGCCCGCGCCGGGCGATGCCGGTGCCGCCGGCGTCGGGGTCGGTCTCGCCTATCAGCGGGGTGACTGGCTGCGGATGGATGTCGGTACCACGCCGATCGGCTTCCAGACCTCCAACATCATCGGCGGCGCCGAGATCGCGCCGGAGCTGACGGCGCAGGGGCTGCGCGCGCGCTTCACCGTCGAGCGGCGCGGCATGAATGACAGCCTGCTATCCTGGTCCGGCGCCACGGACCCGCGTACCGGCGCAAGCTGGGGCCCGGTGCTGCGGACCGGCGGGCGGGCGCAGATCGAATTCCCGCTCGGCAATGGCTACGGCTATGTCGGCGGCGGCTATTCCAGCCTGGACGGCAGCGGTGTCGCCTCCAATACCAGGATCGAGGGCGGCGCGGGCGTCTCCGTCCCCGTCTGGCGGCAGGGCGATGCGGAGCTGCGGACCGGGCTGGACCTGGTCTACCTCGCCTATGAGCGGAATCTTCGCTACTTCACCCTCGGGCATGGCGGCTACTTCTCGCCGCAGCAATACACGGCGCTGAACATCCCGGTGGATTATCGCGGCCGCAGCGGCGACCTGACCTACGGCGTCGGCGCCACCATCGGCTATGCCGCTTGGCGCGAGGATTCTGCGCCGGTCTTCCCGAATGATCCGGGGCTGCAGGGCCAGCTCGTTTCTCTGGCCAACGCCTCGACCGGTACCAATGACGCGATCCTGGCCAATTACCGCAGCCAGTCCCAGGCCGGCGCGGTGGGTGGGATCAGGGCGGATCTGGATTATGCGCTGAACCCGAGCCTCTCGATCGGGGCGGGGCTGCGCTACGACAAGGCGTCGAATTTCGACGAGACGCGGTTCCAGTTGCGGCTGCGGAACCGCTTCTGAAGCCGGGCGGCGCGCTGCGGCTCATTCCAGATCCATTGATTGCGACCTGCGCCCGCCACAGGCGGGAGCGCCCGAATGGGCGCCGCGCCAGGTGGCGCCTAGCCAAGCGGAGCGCCGGCGTTTGAGGGGTTGGAGCTATAGCTCCAACCGGTCACGATTCGCGGGATTTGGTATCAGTCCTGGCGGGCCAGGACTCCGCGCAGCCAAGTGACCCGATCACGGACCGCGGCCTCCGCGGCGGCCTCCGCCTCGCGGTAGGCGCGCAGCACCTGCTCACCGAGGCTGGTCAGGCGCGCGCCGCCGCCGCCAGATCCGCCCATCGCGGTCGCGACCAGCGGCTCGCGGAAGTCTTCGTTCAGCGCGGCCACCAGGTCATGCGCGCGCTGGTAGGACATCTGCATCCGGCGCCCGGCCGCGGCGATGGAGCCTTCGTCCCGGATCGCCTCCAGCAGCGCGGCCTTGCCCGGCCCGATCGCCACCTGTTCGCCGAGAGCGAGCCGGAGCGTCAGCATCCGCCGCCCCACTTCGCCCCGATTGCGCCGTCCTGCCATGACACAAGGAAACCACGCGAGCCCGGCGGCGCCAACCACCGCCCGTATCGTTGCCCCCCCCCCGCCGCGGCCCCCGGGCTTGCCCTGTCCGGGCACCACGCTTAAGCAATCCACGAGATGGAGGCAGCCCATGACATCGCCCACCGGCCCGCTTCGCGGCCTTCGCGTCCTCGACCTGACCCGCGTGCTAGCCGGCCCCACCTGCACCCAGATGCTGGGCGACCTGGGTGCCGAGGTCATCAAGATCGAAAAGCCCGGCTCGGGCGATGACACCCGCGGCTTCGCGCCGCCGGTCTGGCCGGAGACGGAGGAAAGCGCCTATTTCCTCGGGGTCAACCGCAACAAGAAGTCGCTGACGCTGGATATCGCCAAGCCGGAAGGCCAGGCAATCATCCATGATCTGCTGGATGGCTGCGACATCCTGGTGGAGAATTTCAAGGTCGGCGCGTTGGCCAAATACGGCCTAGGTTTCGAACAGCTCAGCCAGAAATTCCCCGGCCTGATCTATTGCTCCATCACCGGCTTCGGCCAGACCGGCCCCTACGCGCCGCGGCCGGGCTATGATTCACTGATCCAGGCGATGGGCGGCGTCATGTCCCTGACCGGGGAGCCGGATGGTCTGCCGCAGAAGGTGGGCGTGCCGGTGGCCGACCTGTTCGCCGGGCTTTATGGCTGCATCGGCATCCTGGCCGCGCTGCGCCACCGGGAACGCACCGGCCAGGGCCAGCAGGTGGATATCGGCATGCTGGACACCAGCGTGGCCTGGCTGGCCAACCAGGGCATGAACTACCTGGCGACCAAGGAAAACCCGGCCCGCCTGGGCAACCAGCACCCGAACATCGTGCCCTACCAGGTCTTCCCGACGCGGGACGGGCACATCGTGCTGTCCGTCGGCAACGACCCGACCTTCGTGCGTTTCTGCGAGGTCACGGGCCAGCAGGCGCTGCTGGCGGATGAGCGCTTCGCCAGCAACGCGGCGCGCGTGGCGAACCGGGACTTCGTAACGCAGACGCTGACGCCGGTGATGCAGTCCCGCAGCACCGATGAATGGGTGGCCGCGCTGGAAGCCGCGAAGATCGGCTGCGGTCCGATCAACACCTTGGAAAAGGTGTTCGCGGACCCGCATGTGCGGGCGCGCAAGGTGGTTGTGGAGATGCCGCATTCCTCCGGCGCCACGGTGGAGGTCATCGCCAATCCGGTGCGGCTTTCTGCCACCCCGGCGGATTACCGCGTGCCGCCGCCCCAGCTGGGCGAGCACTCCGAGGAAGTGCTCTCCGGCCTTCTGGGCATGAGCGAAAGCCGGATCGCGGCGCTGCGCGAGAAGGGCGTGGTCTGAATGCGGGCGGGAAGGCTGCGCTACCTGCTGGGTGCCGCCTTCCACCAGTTGGCCTGGACCGAATGGGGGCCAACGGATGGCGCCCCGGTGGTCTGTGTCCATGGCCTGACCCGCAATGGTCGGGATTTCGATGCGCTGGCCGAGGCACTGGCCGCGCGTGGCAGGCGCGTGCTGTGCCCGGATTTGCCGGGGCGCGGCCTGTCGGACTGGCTGCCGGACCCGGCGCTGTATGCGCCGCCCGTCTATGTCGGCGCGCTGGCGCATCTGCTGGCACGGCTGGATGGACCGGTGGATTGGGTCGGCACCTCGCTGGGCGGCATCTGCGGCATGATGGTGGCCGCGGCCACGGGCCAGCCGATCCGGCGCCTGGTGCTGAACGATATCGGGCCGCAGGTGCCGTTGGCGGCGATGGCGCGCATCCACGCCTACCTCGCCGACAGTCCGCGCTTTGCCGACCTGGCGGCGGTGGAGGCGCATCTGCGCGAGGTGCATGCGCCCTTCGGCCCGCTGACCGACGCACAATGGGGCCATCTGGCGCGCCATTCGGCACGGCCGGCGCCGGAAGGCGGACTGATGCTGCATTTCGACCCCGCCCTCGCCACACCCATCCGCGCGCGGCCGCCCGAGGCGGTCGATCTGTCAGCGCTGTGGGCGCGTGTTTCCGTGCCCGTGCTGGCGATCCGGGGTGCGGAAAGCGACCTGCTGCTGCGGGAGACCCTGGCCGCCATGGCCGCGCGCCCCGGCGTACAGGTGGCGGAAATCGCCGCAGCCGGGCATGCCCCCGCGCTGATGGACCCGGTGCAGGTAGATCTGGTGGCAGGCTTCCTCGACTGAGGTCGCGTTCACCTGAAGGCAACCTGCCTGACGCATGATGGCCCGAGCCACCATGCGCCAGGGACCTCCAGACATGCGAATCCGCCAAGTCTTTCTGCTTACGACGCTCGCGGGCTCCGCTGTCGGCATCGTGGCGGCCGTGATCTTTGCCTTCGCCCAATGGGGGGTGCTGCGCGCAGACCGGATGGCGCTTCAGGATACAAGGCTGCTGGCCGCCGCACTGCGCATGCCGGAGGCCCTGAATCTGGAACGCGCCTTCGTCAACCCGCTGCTGTTGGCCCCGGGCGCTGCGACGGCGGAGCAGATGGTGCCCGTGACGCGCCATTCGACCGCTGGCGACGCCGCATTGACCGAAGGCAAGAGCCTGGCCCCGCTGCCCGCGGATGCCGAGGCCCTGGCCCGCATCGAGCGGAACATCGGGCAGATCCGGCGCGCCGCGCTTCAGGCGGTAGCCCAGCCACAGGCCGCGCGGGATCCCGCACTGCTGCGCGACTACGTCGCCCGCATGTTCGCAGTGCAGGAGGAGGCAGCCGAATTCGCCGCCGACCTGCAGCGCCGTATCGCGACGCTGGAAAACAGCGTCGGCCGCGCCGCGCGCCTCGCGCTGCTGGGCTGGGACATGCGCGACCAGGCCGGGCGCCAGGTGACGCTGGTGGTTCGCGCGGTCGGCCTTCGCCAGCCGATGGAGGGCGAACTGGCGGAGCAGATCGCCAGCTTCAAGGGCCGGATCGAGACCATCTGGGCCAGCATCCGCGCCGCCGCGATGGAGGTTCGCACGCCGGCCGTGGATGCGGCGCTGGCCGGGGTGCAGAATGGCTACTGGGCCAAGGGTGGCGAAGCCTTCGGCACCTTCGTCGTTCCCTATCGCGGGCGGCCTGCCGAGACCACCGTGCCGAACCTGTTCCGGGACACGGTGCCGGTGCTGAACACCATTCTTCCCGTCCGCGATGCCGCGCTGGCCGAGGCGCTGGCCCGCGCCGAGGCCGCCATCGCCTCGGCCTCGCTGCGCTTCCTGCTGGCCTGCGGCCTGGTGCTGACCACGGTTCTGGCCAGCGCCGCCGGTGCCTGGTGGTTCAACCGTCGCGTCGTCGCCCCCACCGGGCACCTCACCGCCGCGGTGCGGGGTCTGACCGGCGGCGCGCGGGAGGTGGCGATGCCGCTCCAGGACCGCCATGACGAGCTCGGCGAACTGGCGCAGGCGATCGAGACGATGCGGCGCGCCGCGCTGGAGGCGGAGGCCGCTGCGGCTGCGAACATGGCGGAACAGCAGGCCCGCGCCGCCCGCGGCGCCGCCCTGCAGCAGGCCGCCGGGGCCTTCGAGACGGATGCGGATGCCGCACTCGGCGCCGTGTCCCGTGCCACAGGCCAGTTGCAGCAACAGGCGAACACGCTCACCGAGGCCGCCAGTGAGGGCAACCAGCAGGCCGACGCGGTGGCCGGTGCCGCGCAGACCGCGTCCGAGAATGTGCAGGTGGTCGCCGCGGCGATCGAGGAACTGACCGCCAGCATCGGCGAGGTGCATCGCCGCGTGGCGGACGCCGCCAGCATCGCGGTCGGCGCGGCCGGCGCGGCACGGGAAGGCAACACCGCCATGCAAAGCCTGGCCGAAAGCGCCCAGCGGATCGGGGAAGTGGTGAAGATGATCACCGACATCGCCGGCCAGACCAACCTGCTCGCTCTGAACGCCACGATCGAGGCGGCGCGGGCAGGCGAAAGCGGCAAGGGCTTCGCCGTGGTGGCGGGCGAGGTGAAGGCGCTGGCCAGCCAGACCGCCAAGGCAACGGAGGAAATCGCCCGCCAGATCGGCGCGATGCAGGGCGCGACCGAAGGTGCCGTATCCGCCATCCGAGGTATCGGCGAGACCATTGGCCAGCTTGAGGGCGTGACCGCCGCGGTGGCCGACACCGCCCGGGAACAGGCGGAGGCCACCCGCAGTATTGCCGAGGCGATCAGCCGTGCCGCGGCCGGCGCCGAGGATGCGGCGCATCATGCCAAGGCGGTGCGCCAGGGCGCCGCACGGACCCGGCAGACGGCCGAAGCGGTGCTCTCGGCAACGGGGGAATTGTCCGGTCGCGGCGATGCGCTGCAAAGCGGGGTGCGTGGCTTCCTGACCTCGCTGCGGGCGGCGTAGGCCGCACTACCGGTCGGGCGGTGCTGCCTCCTCCCGCAGCAGCCGGGCAATGCGGCCCGGCGGCTGCGCTGTTTCCAGCCGCAGCAGGCCGAACCGCAGGCGCAGCTTCTGCCAGCCACTCAGCGCCCCGTCCGGCGCCGGCAGCGGCGGCAGGCGGTGCGCTTCCTCTCGCAGCAGGGCCAGACGGGCCTGCCGCGCGCCGTGCAGCCGCCACCAGGCCAGCGTCTTCGCCTCGCCAGGCCGGGTATGCTGCCAGGCCATCAACGCCTCCACCTCCGCCCGCTTCGCGCGCAGCGCCGCCACCGCAGGCTCGCTGCCGCGGTCGGAGGCGCCGTGCCAGGGGCGGGGGAAGGGCGTGGGTTCAGCCATGGCGCAGCAGCGTCGCCGCCTCCACGGCGAAGTAGCTCAGCACGCCATCGGCACCGGCGCGCTTGAAGCCGAGCAGGCTTTCCATCATCGCCCGGTCATGGTCCAGCCAGCCATTGCGGACGGCCGCCATGATCATCGCGTATTCGCCGGACACCTGGTAGGCGAAGGTAGGCACTGCGAAGCGGTCCTTCACCCGGCGAACGATATCCAGGTAGGGCATGCCCGGCTTGACCATGACCATGTCGGCACCTTCTGCCAGGTCGAGTGCCACTTCGCGCAGCGCCTCATCCGTATTGGCGGGGTCCATCTGGTAGGTCTTCTTGTCCCCACCTTGCAACGAGGCGCCGGAGCCGACCGCGTCCCGGAACGGGCCATAGAAGGCGGAGGCGTATTTCGCGGCGTAGGACATGATCCGCGTGTGGATCAGGCCCTTCGCATCCAGCGCGGTGCGGATGGCGCCGATGCGGCCATCCATCATGTCCGACGGCGCGATGATGTCGATGCCGGCTTCTGCCTGGATCACCGCCTGGATGGCCAGGATCTCCACCGTCTCGTCATTGGCGACATACATTCCGCCCGGCCCGGGGCGCAGCACGCCGTCATGGCCGTGGTCGGTGTAGGGGTCCAGCGCCACATCGCCGACCAGGCCGAGATCGGGGAATTCCCGCTTCAGCAGACGGGCCGCGCTGCACATCAGGTTCTCGGGGTTCTTCGCCTCCGTCCCCTCGCCATCCTTCCTGGAGGGGTCCGTGGCGGGGAACAGGGCGAGCGCCGGGATGCCCAGCTTCGCTGCCGGTTCCACATGCGCCGCCAGCCGGTCCAGCGTCACCCGCTTGATGCCGGGCATCGAGGCGACCTCAGTCTCGATCCCCTGGCCCTCGATGACGAAGATCGGCCAGATCAGATCATCGACCGATAGCTTGTTCTCCGCGACCATCCGCCGGGTAAAGGCATCCACCCGGTTGCGGCGGGGGCGCTGGGCCGGATAGCCGCTCATGCCACCGCGGCCGCCAGTGCCTGGTCGAGGTCGGCGATGATGTCGTCGATATGCTCGATGCCGATGGATAGGCGCACATAGCCCGGCGTGACGCCCGAGGCCGCCTGTTCCTCCACCGAGAGCTGGCTATGGGTGGTGGTGGCCGGGTGGATCGCCAGGCTGCGGGCGTCACCGATATTGGCGACGTGGTAGAACATCTTGAGCGATTCGATGAACTTGCGCCCGGCCTCGGCGCCGGCCTTCAGCTCGAAGCCCATCAGGCTGCCATAGCCGCCCTTCAGCGCCGCATCCGCCCGGCGCTTCGATTCGCCGGTCATCAGGCTGGGATGGGTGACGCTGGCCACCGCCGGATGTCCGGCGAGGAAGGCCGCGACCTTGATGGCGTTGGCGCAATGGCGCTCCATCCGCAGCGGCAGCGTCTCCAGCCCCTGCAGGGTCAGGAAGGCGTTCATCGGCGCCATCGGCGCGCCGAGGTCGCGCAGCAGGATCACCCGCATGCGGATGATGTAGGCGACCGGCCCCATCGCCTTCACCGCCTGGGTCCAGACCGCGCCGTGGTAGCTGGCATCCGGCTTGTTCAGGGTGGGGAAGCGGGCGGCATTGGCCTCCCAGTCGAAATTGCCGCCATCCACCACCACGCCGCCGATGCTGGTGCCGTGCCCGCCGATCCACTTCGTCGTGGAGTGCATGACGATGGCCGCGCCCAGCGCCAGCGGCTTGCACAGGATGGGGGCCGCGGTGTTGTCCATGATCAGCGGCACGCCGAGCTTGCGACCGAGTGCGGCCACTTCCGCGATCGGGAAGACCTGCAATTTCGGATTCGGCAGCGTCTCCGCATACCAGCAGCGGGTGCGGTCATCGGTGGCATCCGCGAAGGCCTGCGGGTTCGCCGGATCGATGAAGCGGACCTCGATGCCGAAGGTTTTCAGCGTGTTGGCGAACAGGTTGAAGGTGCCGCCATACAGGTCGGTGGAGGAGACGATGTTGTCCCCCGCCTCGCACAGGTTCAGCACGCAGAAGGTGGTGGCGGCCTGGCCGGAGCCCACCGCCAGCGCCGCCACGCCGCCTTCCAGCGCGGCCACGCGCTTTTCCAGCACGTCCACGGTGGGGTTCATGATGCGGGTGTAGATGTTGCCCATCTCGGCCAGGCCGAACAGGCGCTGGGCGTGGCCCGTGTCCTGGAACTGGAAGCTGGTGGTCTGGTGGATCGGCACGGCGACGGAACCCGTGGTCGGGTCCGCACGCCAGCCGGCATGAAGGGCGATGGTCTCCGGATTCGCCGACGACGCCATGTTCTGTATCTCCTGTCCCGGGCGCATCCGTTCCACGTCCAGGGGGGCGGAGGCAAGGCGGGGCTTTGGCTGCTCCGGCGGGGCGGGGTTGGGGGTGCGGCTGTCTCCCGCAATGGCGGCGCGGGAACAATCCTGCCATGCGCCACAGTATCTGGCGGTTGTGGTTCCGGGCGGACACCGGAAGTGGTAACAGCCTCGGCATGACGCCCCAAAGCACCCCCATCGCCCTCGGCTCCGACCATGCCGGCATCGGTTTGAAGGCGACGCTGCGCGCGGCGCTGGAGGCAGCCGGCCATCCGGTGCTGGATCTCGGCACGCATGGTCCGGAAAGCGTGGACTACCCGGATTTCGCCCATGCCGTCTGCGGTGCGGTGCTGGAAGGCAAGGCGCGCTTCGGCGTGCTGGTCTGCGGCACCGGCATCGGCATTTCCATCGCCGCCAACCGGCATGAGGGCATCCGCTGCGCCCTGATCCATGACGCGACCGGCGCGCGACTGACCCGGCAGCACAATGATGCCAATGTCCTGGCCCTCGGCGCGCGCATGATCGGCGCGGAAGTGGCGCTGGATGCCCTGAACGTCTTCCTGACCACGCCATATGAGGGGGGCCGGCATGACCGCCGCGTCCTCAAGCTCAGCCCCGGATGGAGCCCGTCCCCATGAACGAGACCACGCCGGCGGTGACCCCCGCCCGTTTCTTCCAGGCCCCGGTGGCCGAGACGGACCCCGAGATCGCCGCCACGCTTCGCGATGAACTGATCCGCCAGCAGGACGGCATCGAGCTGATCGCCTCCGAGAACATCGTCTCCCGCGCGGTGCTTGAGACGCAGGGCTCGGTGCTGACCAACAAATACGCGGAAGGCTACCCCGGCCGCCGCTATTATGGCGGGTGCGAGGTGGTGGACATCGCCGAGAGCCTGGCGATCGAGCGCGCCAAGAAGCTGTTCGATTGCGGTTTCTCCAATGTGCAGCCGCATAGCGGCGCGCAGGCCAACCAGGCGGTGTTCTTCGCGCTGATGCAGCCAGGCGATACCTTCATGGGGCTCGACCTCGCCGCTGGCGGCCACCTGACCCATGGGGCGCCGGCCAACCAGTCCGGCAAGTGGTTCAAGGTCGCGCCCTATACGGTGCGGCGCGAGGACCAGATGATCGACATGGAGGAGGTCGCCCGCATCGCGCGGGAGACGAAGCCCAAGATCATCATCGGCGGCGGCTCCGCCTATGCCCGCACCTGGGACTTTCCGCGCTTCCGCGAGATTGCGGATGAAGTCGGCGCAATCTTCATGGTCGATATGGCGCATTTCGCGGGCCTGGTCGCCGGCGGCGCACACCCTTCGCCCTTCCCGCACGCCCATGTGGTGACCACCACCACCCACAAGACCCTGCGCGGCCCGCGCGGCGGTATGATCCTCACCAACGACGAAGCGCTGGCCAAGAAGTTCAACAGCGCCGTCTTCCCCGGCCTGCAGGGCGGCCCGCTGATGCATGTCATCGCCGCCAAGGCGGTGGCGTTCGGGGAGGCGCTGCGCCCGGAATTCCGCGCCTATGCGAAGCAGGTCGTGCTGAACGCCAAGGCGCTGGCGGCGGAGCTGAAGGGGCAGGGGCTGGATCTCGTCACCGATGGCACCGACAACCACCTGGTGCTGGTGGACCTTCGCCCGAAGAGGCTGACGGGCAAGGCGGCGGAGGGTGCGCTGAACCGTGCCCACCTGACCTGCAACAAGAACGGCATCCCCTTCGACCCGGAGAAGCCGATGGTCACCTCCGGCGTCCGCCTGGGCAGCCCGGCCGCCACCAGCCGCGGCTTTGGCGAGGCCGAGTTCAAGCTGGTCGGCCAGATGATCGGCGAAGTGCTGGACGGCCTGGCCCAGGCCAACAGCCCGGAGGCCAATGAGGCGGTCGAGACCGCGGTGAAGGCCCGCGTGCTCGACCTCTGCCGCCGCTTTCCGATCTACGGGTGAGCCACCCAATGGCGCACTTCCCTCCAGGCGACGTGTGCCGGAACAATGGCGCGACCTGCGGCCCGCGCACTTTCGCGGGCCGAGCGGCCGGATGGCCGCCGCGCCCAGACCAGCCGTTTGCCCCGGCGCCAGAGTGCACGGCGCGAAGGCAAGCGCGCGGAGCGCGCGCCCGCCGTTTGAAGGCATAGATATATGCGCTGTCCCTTCTGCGGGCATGAAGACACGCAGGTGAAGGACAGCCGTCCGGCGGAGGATGGCGCCTCCATCCGCCGCCGCCGGTCCTGCCCCGCCTGCGGCAACCGCTTCACCACCTTCGAACGGGTGCAGCTGCGCGAATTGGTGGTGATCAAGACCGATGGCCGCCGCGTGCCCTTCGATCGGGACAAGCTGGCGCGCTCCGTCCGCGTCGCGCTGCGCAAGCGGCCCTTCGACGAGGAACGCATCGAGCGCATCGTCAACGGCATCCAGCGCCGGCTGGAGGTGGAGGCCGATAGCGAGGTCCCCTCCCACCGGATTGGCGAGGTGGTGATGGAAACGCTGCGGGACGTGGATGAGGTGGCCTATGTCCGCTTCGCCAGCGTCTATCGCAATTTTCGGGAAGCCAAGGATTTCCGTGCCTTCCTGGGGAAGATCGAAGGCTCCTGACCGTGTCGGACGAAGCGCATATGCGGGCCGCGCTGTCCCTGGCAGCGCGAGGCCTCGGCAATACCTGGCCCAACCCGGCGGTCGGCTGCGTCATCCTGGCGGCGGACGGCCAGGTGGTCGGACGCGGCTGGACCCAGCCCGGCGGCCGCCCGCATGCGGAGACGGAGGCGCTGAAACGCGCTGGCGCCGCGGCCCGCGGCGGCACCGCCTATGTCACGCTGGAGCCCTGCTGCCACTGGGGCCGCACGCCCCCCTGCACCGATGCGATGATCGCCGCCGGCGTGGCCCGGGTGGTCGTGGCACTGCGCGACCCTGATCCGCGCGTGGATGGCGCGGGTTTCTCGCGGCTGCGCGCGGCCGGCATCACGGTGGAGGAGGGATTGCTGGCGGAAGACGCCGCAAGCCTGAATGCTGGCTTCATCAAGCGCCTGCGCTACGGCCTGCCGATGGTGACGCTGAAGCTGGCGACCACGCTGGATGGCCGCATTGCCACCGCCTCCAAGGAAAGCCGCTGGATCACCGGCCCTGAATCGCGCCGCGCCTCCCATGGCCTGCGGGCGCGGCATGACGCCATCCTGGTCGGCTCCGGCACCGTGCTGGATGACGACCCGGACCTCACCTGCCGGCTGCCCGGCGGCGTGCCCATTCCGGCGCCCCGCGTGGTCGCGGATGCGCGGCTGCGGATGCCCCTCGGTGCAAAGCTGGTCCGCACGGCGCGGGAGGTGCCGACCCTGGTCGCCACCATCCCCGGCCATTCCGAATCCGCCCTGGCGCCGCTGCGCGAGGCAGGTGTGGAAATCCTCGAACTGCCGCCGGGGCCGCAGGGCCTGTCCATGCACGGTATCCTGACGGCGCTCGCCACCCGCGGCATCACCCGCGTTCTGGCGGAGGGTGGCTCCGGCATCGCGGCGTCCCTGCTGCGGGAGGAGCTGGCCGACCGGCTCGCCTGGTTCCACGCGCCCAGGGTGATCGGCGGCGATGGCATACCGGCTTCCTATGAACTGCCATTGCTGGAACTGGCGCGCGCGCCCAAGTTCCGCCGCGTGGCGCACCGCACCATCGGCGCGGATGTCCTGACCGAATTCGAGCGCGAGGCTGGCTGAATGTTCACCGGGATCATCACCGCCCAGGGGGAGGTGACCGCCATCACGCCGATCGGGGAGGGCCAGGACATGCGCCTGACCGTCGCCGTGCCGCAGGGCTGGCTGGAGGGCGCGGTGCTCGGCGCCTCCATCGCCTGTTCCGGCTGCTGCCTGACGGCGGTGGAACTGGAGCCCAGCGCCTTCACCGTCGAAGCCTCGGCCGAAACACTGGCGAAAACCACGCTGGGCGGCTGGCAGGTGGGGCGCCGGATCAACCTGGAACGGCCCCTGCGGATGGGCGACGAACTGGGCGGCCATGTCGTCTCCGGCCATGTCGACGGGCTGGGCGAGGTTCTGGCCGCCACGCCGGAAAACGGCTCCACCCGCTGGCGCTTCCGCGTGCCGCCCGCCATCGCACCCTTCATCGCGTCGAAAGGCTCGGTCGCCATTGATGGTGTCTCCCTGACCGTCAACGAGGTGGCCTCCGACAAGGAGGGGGGCCACGAATTTGGCGTGAACATCATCCCCCACACGACGGAAGTGACCGGCTTTGCAAATCTGCGCCCCGGCCATTCCGTGAACATCGAGATCGACATGCTGGCCCGCTACGTCGCCCGCCTGCGGGAGTTCAACGCATGAGCACCGTCACCGCCCAGGTCACCAATTTCCACGACTTCCTCAGCCCCACCGAGGAGCTGCTGGAGGAAGCCCGCCGTGGCCGCATGTTCATCCTGGTGGATGACGAGGACCGGGAGAATGAGGGCGACCTGGTCATCCCCGCGCAATTCGCGACGCCGGATGCGATCAACTTCATGGCCAGGCACGCCCGCGGGCTGATCTGCCTGGCGCTGACGCGGCATCGGGTGGATCAGCTCGGCCTGCCGCTGATGGCGCAGTCCAACGGCACCCGCCACGCTACCGCCTTCACGGTGAGCATCGAGGCACGGGATGGCGTGACCACCGGCATCTCCGCCGCCGACCGGGCGCGGACCGTGGCCGTCGCGGTGAACCCGGAACTCGGCCGCGAGCACATCGTCACCCCCGGCCATGTCTTCCCGCTGGTGGCGCGGGAGGGCGGCACGCTGGTGCGCGCCGGGCATACCGAGGCGGCGGTGGATTTCGCGCGGCTGGCCGGGCTGAACCCCTCCGGCGTCATCTGCGAGATCATGAATGACGACGGCTCCATGGCCCGGATGCCGGACCTGGTGGCCTTCGCGCAGCATCATGGGTTGAAGCTCGGCACCATCGCCGACCTCATTGCGCATCGCCGGCGGACGGAACGCCTGGTGCGGCGGGTGGAGGAAGGCAGCGTGGAAGGCGTGGGCGGCACCTGGCGCGTGGTGGTCTATGCCTCCACGCTGGACCAGGGCGAGCATCTGGCGCTGGTGAAGGGCGACCTCTCCGGCCCCAGCCCGGTGCTGGTGCGGATGCATGCGACGTCGCTGCTGCGGGACATGGTGGGCGGCAAGGTGGAGGATGACCTGCACGCCGCCATGCGGACCATCGCGGAGGCCGGGCGCGGCGCGGTGGTGATGCTGCGTGACTGGCGGCTGGATGGGCTGTCCCAGCAGGTGCGTGCGGCGCGAGAGCGGCGCCTGACCTCGCCGGAAATCCGCGACTATGGCATTGGCGCGCAAATCCTGGCCGATCTGGGCTTGCGCGACATCATCCGCCTGTCCGACAACCCCCGCCCCGTCGTCGGCCTCGAAGGTTATGGCCTGACCGTGGTCGAGACGCGACCGATACCGAAGGACAGCAAGTGAGTACCAAGGACGCACCCGCCCGCACCACGCGGACACTGGCCGGCGAGCAGCCGCGCATCCTGGTGATCCAGGCGCCCTATTACGCCGATGTCGTGGGCGGCATGCTGGCCGGTGCGCGCGGCGTGCTGGAAGGCGTTGGCGCCAGCCTCGATGTGGTGGATGTGGCCGGGGCCTTCGAGATGCCGGCGGCACTCCGCATGGCGCTCGGTGCGACGGAGCGCTGGGACGGCTTCCTGATGCTAGGCTGCGTGGTGAAGGGCGAGACGGACCATTACGACTTCATCTGCGCCTCGGTCTGCCAGGGTGCGATGACGGTCGCCTCCGAATATGGTGCGCCGCTCGGCTTCGGCCTGCTGACGGTAGCCACGCTGGACCAGGCCATCGCCCGATCGCGGCCTGACCAGCACAACAAGGGCGCGGAGGCGGCGCATGCCGTGCTCGGCCAGGTCACGCTGGCGCGGCGCTGGCATTTCTCGCATTGGGCCCGGCGATGAGCAGCCAGAAGGGCCCACCGAAGGGCAAGCCCCCCGCATCTGGCGGCCGCCCGCGCACCGGCGCACGCGTCGCCGCGGTACAGGCGCTGTTCCAGAGCGAGCAGGCCGGCGAGAATCCCGAATCGGTGATCGCCGAATTCGTCCGCCACCGCCTCGGCCCCAACGCGGCCGAGGACAGCTACGGCGAGGGCCGCATCCCGGAGGTCGACGCCAAGCTGTTCGCCCGCATCGTCCGCACCGCCGCCGCCCAGATCGAGAGCCTGGACGAGACGATCGGCAAATCGCTGGCCAAGGATTGGCCGCTGGAGAAGCTGGACCCCGTCCTGCGCGCCCTGCTGCGCGCCGCGGCGGCGGAATTCGCCACGCCGAAGGACCCGCCCGCCCGCGTCGTCATCAACGAATACCTGGATATCGCCAACGGTTTCTTCCTGGGCGATGAGCCGCGCTTCGCCAATGGCGTGCTGGATGCACTGGCCCGCGCCTACCGCGCCGACGAGTTCGCCCCGGTTCCGTCCGCACCGGCGCCGCGCGGCTGAGATGACGCTGCCCGCCGAGTTCGGGCTGATCGCGCGCCATTTCGCGCCGCTGGCGGGCAAGGGCGCGCTTGGCCTGGGGGATGATGCGGCGCTGCTGGACCCGCCGCCGGGCCGCACCTTGGTGCTGGCGGCGGATGCCATGGTGGCGGGGGTGCATTTCCTGCCGGATGACCCGCCGGAGACGCTGGGCCGCAAGCTGCTGCGGGTGAACCTGTCCGACCTCGCGGCGATGGGCGCGGTGCCGCTGGCCTATCTGATGACCACCGCCTTTCCGCGCGGCGTGACGCAGGACTGGATCGCGGCCTTTGCCGGCGGGCTGGCGCTGGACCAGGCGGAATTCGGCATCGAGCTGCTGGGCGGCGACACGGTGGCTACCGACGGGCCAGCGACCTTCTCGCTGACCATCCTCGGCCATGTCGCGCCAGGGGCGGCGCTGCGGCGGGTGGGGGCACGGCCGGGCGATGAGGTCTGGGTATCCGGCAGCATCGGCGATGGCGCGCTCGGGCTGCTGGCGTTGACGGGGCGGTTGCCGGCGGACCCGCACCTGGCCTCCCGCTACCTGTTGCCGCAGCCGCGCGTGGCCCTCGGCCTGCGGCTGGCCGGGCTGGCGCGCGCGGCGATGGATGTCTCGGACGGGCTGGTGCAGGACCTCGGCCATCTGGCACGGGCGGCCGGCTGCGGCGCGGTGATCGAGGCGGAAGCGGTGCCGCTTTCCGGCCCGGCGCGGGCCGCGTTGGCCACTGACCCGGCGCTGCTGGCCCGCATCCTGACCGGCGGCGACGACTACGAGCTGATCTTCGCCGCCGGCCCGGCCGATTCGGCGCGGGTGCAGGCGGCCGCGGCCGAGGCAGGTGTCGCGGTGACGCGGATCGGGGTTTTTGAAGCCGGGCAGGGGGTGCGCGTGCGCGGCCCGGACGGGCATGATGTGACGCTGCCTACCAGCGGATGGAGCCATTTCTGATGCCTGCCGAAGAAGCCCGCATGAAGCGGGATGTGCGCATCCTGTTCTTCTGCCAGGCGCTGATGAATGCCTCCGTCGTCGGGCAGGTCACGATGGGCGGGCTGGTCGGCTACAGCCTGGCCGATGACAAGTCCTTGGCCACGCTGCCGCTGGCGTTGCAGATGGTCGCGACCATGGCGGCCTCGATCCCCGCCGGTATCATCTTCGCCCGCCTTGGCCGCCGCGCCGGCTTCCTGATGGGGGCGGCGGGGTCCTTCTGCGGTGCGCTGATCTTCGCGCTGGGTATCTGGAAGGGTGATTTCTGGATCTACGCGCTGGGTGGGCTGCCCGCCGGCATCGGCTTCGGCATTGCCCAGCACTACCGATTCGCCGCGGCCGAGGTCGCCTCCCCGGCCTATCGGCCTCGCGCCATCTCCCTGGTCATGGCCGGCGGCGTGCTGGCGGCGATCTTCGGGCCGGAACTGGTGAAGCACAGCCGGAACATGTTCGAGCCCTTCATCTTCCTCGGCACGTATCTGATCCTGGCGCTGCTGCCGATTGCCTGCGCCGTGCTGCTGACCAAGGTACGCCTGCCGCCGGCACCACCGCGGCCCAAGGTGGCCACGCCCATCATCGAAATCCTGCGCCGCCCGGCCTTCCTGGCCGCGGCCGGCACCGGGGCTATGGCCTATGGCACCATGAACCTGCTGATGACCTCGACTCCGCTGGAAATGATGGCCTGCGGCTTCGGCGTCGGCGCCAGCGCGACCGTGATCCAGGCCCATGCGGTGGCGATGTTCGCGCCGGGCTTCTTCACCGGCCGGCTGATCGCCCGTTGGGGCGCACGCACCATCATCGCGGTGGGAGCGGGGCTGAACGCGCTATGCGTCGCGGTGGCGGTGCAGGACGAGACCTTCTGGCACTTCACCGTGGCGCTGGTGCTGCTCGGGCTCGGCTGGAACTTCATGTTCACCGGCGCCACCACCCTGCTGGGAGAGGCGCATTCGACGGAGGAGCGGGTGCGGGCGCAGACCGCGAACGACTTCATCGTCTTCGGCACGGTGGCCTGTACCGCGCTCGGCTCCGGCGTCATTCACGCGACCGCGGGGTGGGAGGTGCTGAACCTGCTGCTGCTGCCGGCGCTGCTGTTCGCGCTGGTGCTGACGCTGTTTGTCCGCCCGGCCCGCGCCAGGGCTGCCTGAAAGCCGCAGGAACAGCCGCTTGCGGCCGTTCCTGCGCACGCCTTGTCAGCGGCTCGGCGCGCCGATGGCCTGGGCCTGGCCGCCGAGACCCGGCGCCAGGCGACCGATATTGCCGAACAACTGCTGCATGATCGTGCGGTCATTGCCCGGGGATGGGGTGATGCGGCTGACCACCCGGACATCACGCCCCTCCTCCGGCCCGATGCGGCGGATATCCTCCACCACGCCGGCCTGGGTGAAGCGGATGGCGACCACGCGCTGGTCCTCCACGGACAGGGTGCGGCCCGGACGCTGCCGGGTGACGCTGCTCATGTAGTACCAGACCGAATTGTCGAAGGTCCCGGTGTGGGAGGGAGATCCGATCAGCGTCTCCACATCGGCGCGGGAACTGACGCCGGGCGTGATCTGCGTCAGCGTCGCCTCATCCACGGCATGGCCGCGCATCTGGCGCGGGCTTTCGAACAGTCCCAGCCCTGGAACGGAGGACAGGCCGGAGCATCCGGCCGTGCCCAGCAGGGCAACCATGGCCAGGGCAAGGCCCGGGCGGGCGCCGAGACGGGAAGTTTGACGGGCCGCCAAGGGCCGCAACATGTTGACCGCGTGCATGGGGCGCTCCATGTCCCGGCAATGCCACCCTCGCGGGTCGCGGTCAACGTCGCCCCTGGAACGTCGCCCTCGGGAAGATCAGACCCGCCCGATCGGTGGCCAATTGCCCGGATGGGAGTGGATGATGGGCCTGCTCGGCCTTTTTGGGCGAAAGCCGCATGAACGTGCGGGCTTCGATCTCTATGGCGCCGCCGTGGCGGCGGCGCGGCAGCCGCGATTCTTCGCCGAACTCGGCGTGCCGGACACGCTGGACGGGCGGTTCGACCTGGTCTCGCTGCATGTGGCGCTGCTGATCCGCCGGCTGCGGCGGGACCCGGATGCGGCGGGGCCGAAGCTCGCCCAGGCGGTGTTCGACGCCATGTTCGCCGATATGGACGTGAACCTGCGCGAGATGGGGGTCGGCGACCTGGTGGTGGGCAAGCGGGTGAAGCGCATGTGGGAGGCATTCCACGGCCGCGCCGCGGCCTACGAATCGGCCGTCGATGCCGGCGATGTCGCGGCGCTGGCGGAGGCGCTGGCCCGCAACATCTGGCGCGGCGATCAGCCGCCAGCTGGCGCCGCCGCGCAACTGGCCGCCCATGCCCTGGCGGTGGCCGGGCAATTGGCGCCGCAGCCGATGACGGCGCTGAAGCGCGGCAAGGCGGTGTTCACATGACATCGGAGCAACCCTACGAATTCTCCCGCCGTCACCGACTCGGCAGTGCCGAGTCCCGCAGCCTGGAGCTGCGCGCGCGGCCTGAGGAATGCGCGGCACTCGCCGCCCGCTTCCGCATTCCCGGCGTGGCGCGGCTGGAGGCCTTCCTGACCCTTACCCCCGAGACCGGCGGCACCACGCGGCTGCGCGGCCGGCTCGTGGCGGATGTGGTGCAGGAATGCGTGGTCTCGCTGGGTCCCGTGCCGCAAACCGTCGATACGGCATTGGATCTGCGCATCCTGCCCCCCGGCACGCCCGCCACCGATGACGACCCCGACAGCCCGGATGAGATCGAGACATTTGGCGATGCGGTCGATCTGGGGGAGGTGGTGGCGGAGCAGCTTGCGCTGGCGCTGGACCCCTATCCGCGCGCCCCGGATGCCGCGATCCCGCCGGAGCTTGAGGGTGATGCGCTTGAGCCTGGCGCCGATATGGACGATACGGCCCCGGAGCGCCCGAATCCCTTTGCCGCCCTGTCCCGCCTCAAGCGGAACTGAACGGCGCAGGAACTCCGGGGCCGCTTGCTTCCCCGTGCCGCGCGGTGCTAATGCCCGCGGCTCCGCTGATATTGCAGCTTGTTGACGAGAAAGGCTCGGCACCATGGCCGTCCCGAAGAGAAAAGTATCGCCGTCCCGCGCCGGCATGCGGCGGAGCCACCAGGCTCTGACGGCTGCCGCGCATATGGAGTGCACGAACTGTGGCGAACTGAAGCGCCCGCACCACATCTGCTCGCATTGCGGCCATTACGATGGTCGTGAAGTGATGGCGGCCGACAAGGCCAAGGGTGTCGTCCGCGTCTGATCCGCATGAAAGGGCAACCGCCCATGTGGCGAAGGCTCTGAAGGTGGCGGGGAAGATCCTGGCGGGTCGTGGCCCGGCGGAGTTCGCTCTGGCGATCGATGCCATGGGCGGCGACCACGCACCGGACTCCATCCTGGACGGGTTGGAACTGGCCGCGGAACGTCATCCGCAGGCGCGTTTCCTGCTCGTTGGCGATGAGGCTCGGGTCGGCGCTTTGCTGGCGCGGCGGCCGCGCGCGGCCAAGGCCTGCAGCCTGCGTCATGCGCCGGAAGCCATTCCGGGCGACATGAAGCCGACCGCGGCGTTGCGCGTGCGTGGGTCCTCCATGCGCGTCGCCATCGATGCGGTGGCGCAGGGAGAAGCCTCGGGTGTCGTCTCCGCCGGCAATACCGGTGCGCTGATGGCCCTGGCGAAGATCGTGGTGAAGACGCTGCCCGAGATCGATCGGCCGGCGCTAGCGGCCATCGGGCCATCGGCGCGGGGCGACGTGGTCATGCTCGACCTCGGCGCGAATTTGCAGTGCGATTCACGCAATCTGGTCGAGTTCGCGATCATGGGCGATGCCTTCGCGCGCGCCGTGCTCGGGCTCACGAATCCAACGCTGGGCCTGCTCAATGTCGGCTCCGAGGAGCTGAAGGGCGATGAGCGGGTGCGCGTCGCGGCGGAGACGCTGCGCGACAGCCATCTCGGCACCAATTTCCGCGGCTTCGTCGAGGGCCATGACATCGCCGCCGGTACGGTGGATGTGATCGTCACCGATGGCTTCACCGGAAATGTCGCGCTGAAGACCGGGGAGGGGGCGCTGAAGCTGATGCGCGACCTGCTGCGCCAGGTCTTCACCAGCTCCATGCCCGCACGCATGGGCTATCTGCTGGCCCGCCCGGCGCTGGACCGGCTGCGCGAATGGATGGACCCGCGGCGCTACAATGGCGCCGTGCTGATCGGGCTGAATGGCGTGGTGGTGAAAAGCCATGGCGGCACGGATGCCGTAGGCTTCGCCCATGCGGTGGATGTGGCGATGGACATGGTAACGCACCGCTTCAACGACCGGATCCGGGAAGGCCTGGCGCTGCTGCCCAGCCCCGCCCAACGGCTTGCCGCCACGCCGCGCTGATACGATGGGCAGCATGATTCGCGGCGTCATCGCCGGCACCGGCGGCTATCTTCCGGCGCGCTCCGTCAGCAATGACGAACTGGCGGCGGAAAAGAACCTCGACACCACCAATGACTGGATCGTGGAGCGCACCGGCATCCGCCGGCGGCATTTTGCCGCGATCGGCGAGACCGCTTCCTCCATGGGCATGGAAGCCTGCCGGGCCGCGCTGGCCCAGGCTGGCGCCTCCGCGGCGGATGTCGATGCGGTCATCGTGGCGACGGCGACGCCCGACAGCGCCTTCCCCTCCACCGCAACGCGCATCCAGGGCGGCCTCGGCGTCACCCGCGGCTTCGCCTTCGATCTGTCCGCCGCCTGCACCGGCTTCATCTACGCGCTGTCCGTCGCCGATGCGATGATCCGCACCGGCCATGCGCGTGGCGTGCTGGTGGTCGGCACCGAAATTTATTCCCGCATCCTGGACTGGTCCGACCGCGGCACCTGCGTGCTCTTTGGCGATGGCGCCGGCGCGGTGTTCCTGCGGGCGGAGGAAGGCACGGCGCGCGGCCTGCTCTCCACCCATCTGCATTCCGATGGCCGTTTCGGCGACATCCTCCAGGTCGATGGTGGCGCCGGCTCCACCGGATGCGCTGGCGTGGTGCGGATGGCGGGGCGGGAGGTGTTCAAGCACGCCGTCACCAAACTGGCCTCCGCGGTGGATGAGGCGCTGGCGGCCAATGGTCTCGGCCATGACGACATCGCCTGGCTGGTGCCGCACCAGGCCAATATTCGCATCATCGAGGCGATGGGCCGCAAGCTACATATGGGCCTCGATCGCGTGGTGGTCACGGTGGACCGCCACGCCAACACCTCCGCCGCATCCATCCCGCTGGCGCTGGCGGAAGCCACCCGCGACGGCCGCATCAAGCCGGGTGAGCTGGTGCTGATGGAGGCGATCGGCGGCGGGCTGACCTGGGGCGCTGCACTGGCGCGTTTCTGAGCGATTCCCGCGCCATGTGAGGCGCGGCGGCAACAGTGTTGCAACTTCCCGCAACACTACCCCAAACCTATGGTTGACGGCCATCGCGGAACCCGGCTTTCTTGCGACTTGAAGGGGTTGCAAGGACCTGCTCTGGCATGACCACGATCACGCGGGCCAATCT
The DNA here is from genome assembly GCF_051433165.1 of Falsiroseomonas sp. E2-1-a4. Taxonomy (NCBI): domain Bacteria; kingdom Pseudomonadati; phylum Pseudomonadota; class Alphaproteobacteria; order Acetobacterales; family Roseomonadaceae; genus Falsiroseomonas; species Falsiroseomonas sp. E2-1-a4. Next base: position 162,146 of record NZ_JBHMFS010000002.1, read on the forward strand.
GGCGGAAGCGATCTACGCGCAGGTGGGACTCTCGCGCAACGAGAGTGCCGAGCTGCTGGAGACGGTGCTGGAACGCATGTCGGCGGCGCTGGAGGCGGGGGAGGCGGTGAAGATCTCCGCCTTCGGGTCCTTCGTCGTGCGCCAGAAGGGCCGGCGGGTCGGGCGGAACCCGAAGACCGGGGTGGAAGTGCCGATCCAACCCCGCAAAGTGCTGGCCTTCCGGCCCTCCCACGTCCTCAAGGCGCGGCTGAATCCGGGCCAGACCATCGCGCGCTCGGCCGATGACGACACATGAGTGACGAGGGCCAGGACGGCGACGATAGCCGCGGCCGTCCCCGCAAGGCACCCACTGCGTTCCGCACAATCAGTGAGGTAGCGGATGATCTTCAGATCCCGCAGCATGTTCTGCGGTTCTGGGAGACGAAATTCCCCCAGCTCAAGCCGCTGAAGCGCGGCGGCGGGCGGCGCTACTACCGGCCGGAAGACATCACGCTGCTGCGGCGCATCTCCGACCTTCTCTATACCCAGGGCTACACCATCAAGGGCGTGCAGCGCCTGCTGCGCGAAGGTGGGCTGGATGAGGCCGGGCAGGCGCCGGAATTGCCGCTCGGCGACCTCGATGAGGCGGAGGCTCCGGAGCCGGTGCGCGAGGCGCTGGACACCCTGGAACGCCTGGCGCACGAGCTTCGGGCACTGACCGCCCGGGGTTGATACGGGGGTTGAATTTGCGGCGCGGGGGTTGGCGCGGCCCGGCGCCCGGTGCTATTGCCGCCGCAGTCGGAGCGTAGCGCAGTCTGGTAGCGCATCAGTCTGGGGGACTGGGGGTCGTGGGTTCGAATCCCGCCGCTCCGACCACTCGGCGCCTCCCTGCACTTACCGCGCCGTCCGCAGTCGGTCTGCCAGCAACGCCGTGGCAACGCCGGCCAACATCAGCAGCGCCATCGGCACCGCATCCGTTCCCGTCAGCGCACCCACCAGCCAGGCGCCCAGCGCCGCCAGGCCGAACTGTAGCATGCCGAGCAGGGCGGAGGCGCTGCCCGCCCGCGTGCCGTGGCGCGCCAGCGCGCCCACCGCGGCATTCGGCAGCACCAGGCCGGTGCAGGCCAGCGCGACGCAGGCCGGCAGATACAGGCCGAGGAAGCCGCCCCAGCCGGTGCTGGCCGACAGCGTCATCACCAGCACCGCCAGCAGGGCCGCATGCAGCGCCACCCGCGGCACCAGCCCACCAAACCGCCCGAGCAGCCAGGGGTTGAGCTGCGTCAGCCCGATGAAGCCGATGGCGCTGACGGCGAACAGCAGGCCGAACTCCGAGGGCGCGATGCCGTATTGCGCGATATAGACCTCCGGTGCGCCGCCGATGAAGGCGAAGACCATGAACATGGCGGCACCCCCCATCACCGCATGGGTGATGAAGCCGCGCTCCCTGCCGATGCGGCCGAAATCGCCGAGGACCGTCATGGCCGAACGCCGTTGCCGGCGCTCCGGTGGCAGCGTCTCCGGCAGCAGGAAGCCCGCGAGCAGGCAGGACACCAGTCCGTAGCCGGCCGAGACCCAGAAAATGATGCGCCAGCCGCCGGCCTCCAGCAGCAGCCCGCCGATGGTTGGCGCCAGGATCGGCGCGGCACCCATCACCAGCATCAGCCGCGACATCAGCCGCGCCGCATCCAGCCCGGTGGCCAGGTCCCGCACCATGGCGCGCGGGATCACGGCACTCGCCGCGCCGCCAAAGGCCGCGAGGCAGCGCCATGCCGACAGGGTGGCGATATCCGAAGCCAGCGCGCAGCCGATGGAGGCCACCGTATAGATGGCGGTGCCCACGATCAGCGGCCGGCGCCGGCCGAGCCGGTCCGCCAGCGTGCCCTGCACCAACTGCCCGACCGCCAGGCCCAGGAACCAGGCGGACAGCGTCGCCTCCACGCCGCCCCAACCGGAGCCCAGCTCGGCCTCGATCGCCGGGAAGGCCGGCAGGTACATGTCGGTGGAAAGCGGCCCGACGGCGGTGAGGAAGCCGAGCAGCAGGGGAAGCCAGCGGGGCATGGGGAACCTTGCGGGGAGGCGTGCGCCGGGCTGCGCTGCGATGGCGAGGACCATGCAGGAGGGTGGCAGCCTGCGCCAACGCCGAAAGCCGGACCCGGGTATACGCGAAGAGAGGGGGTTTCCCCTGTCGCGCGATCGCGCGCTAGGCTGCTTCCGGGCCTGGGGGAAACGCCGAGAATGCCGCGACGGATCATCGACCTGTCGATCTCGCTCGACAATGACGTGGTGCAGGACCCGCCTGGCTACGGCCCCGCCATCGAATACCGCACCCACAAGGACTCGGCCGGGGAGCTGGTGGCCTTCTTCCCCGGCATTACCCCGGACCAGCTTCCGGATGGGGAGGGCTGGGCGATGGAATGGGTGCGCCTATCCACCCATAACGGCACGCATCTCGACGCGCCCTGGCACTATGCCAGCACCATGGATGGCGGCGCGCCGGCGCTGACGATCGATGAGGTGCCGCTGGATTGGTGCATCGGCCCGGGCGTGCGGCTGGATTTCTCCGAATTCGCCGATGGCCATGTGGTGACGGCGGCGGAGGTGGAGGCGGCACTCGCCACCATCGGCCACACGCTGCAACCGGGGGACATCGTGCTGGCGCATACCTCCGCCGGGGCCTGTTATGGGCGGCCGGACTATGTCTCCCGCGGCTGCGGCTTCGGGCGGGAGGCGACATTGTGGCTGACGGCCCGCGGCGTGCGGGTGGTCGGCACCGATGGCTGGTCCTGGGACGCGCCCTTCATCCAAACCAAGGCCAAGGTGGCCGCCACCGGCGATGCCAGCCTGATCTGGGAAGGCCACAAGGCGGGGCGGGAGGCCGGCTACTGCCAGATCGAGAAGCTGACCAACCTGGATAAGCTGCCCGCCACCGGCTTCACCGTGAGCTGCCTGCCCGTGAAGATCACCCGCGCCTCCGGCGGCTGGTGCCGGGCGGTGGCGATCTTCGACGACTGAGCCTTCACAAGCCTGTGCTGGACAAAGCTCGCGCGCACGACAACTCTGGCGTCAACAAGCCGCGGCCCTGACCGCGGCGGACGTCCAGGGAGAGTATCGGAGCGGTGAAACCAGCCCCCTTCGCCTATGCGCGCGCGACCACCCTGGCGGAGGTGTTCGACGTTCTTGAGACCCATGGCGACGCCGTACGGCTGCTGGCCGGCGGGCAGAGCCTTGTCGCCGCGCTGAATCTGCGGCTCGCCAGCCCGGACTTGTTGCTCGATATCAACGGGGTCGCCGCGCTGCGCGGGGTGACCTACGCGGATGGCGTGCTGCGGATTGGCGCATTGACCCGGCATGCGGAGCTGGGCGCCGACCCGTTGGTGGCGCAGCACGCGCCGCTGCTGGCCCAGGCAGTGCCACATATCGCCCATGCCGCCATCCGCAATCGGGGAACCATCGGCGGGTCGCTGGCCCTGGCCGACCCGGCCTCGGAACTGCCGGCCTGCGTCCTGGCGCTGGAGGCGAATCTGGTGCTGGCGAGCCGCGCCGGCGAGCGCCGCGTGGCGGCGGATGCGTTCTTCCAAGGGCTGTACCAGACCGCGCTGCGCGGGGATGAGGTGCTGACGGCGGTCGAAATCCCCTCCCGCGCCGGGGCGGCCAGCACGCTGCAGGAATTGGCGCGACGGCATGGCGACTACGCCATTGTCGGGCTGGCGGCGCAAATGATGGGGCAGGGGGTGCGCCTCGCCTGGTTCGGCGTCGGCGCCACGCCGCTGCGGACGCCGCGTGCCGAGAGTGCCCTCGCCGCGGGCGATCTTGCCGCGGCGCAGGCGGCGCTGGCTGCGGAGCTTGACCCGCCGGAGGACCTGCACGGCCCACCGGCGCTGCGCCTGCATTGGGCGCGCGTGCTGCTTGGCCGCGCGGCCGCAGCGATGAAGGGGCATTGAGATGAAGATGGACCTGTCCCTGACGGTGAATGGCGAAGCCGTCTCCGCCCGCATCGAGCCGCGCATGCATCTGGTGGACTTTCTGCGCGACACACTCGATCTCACAGGCAGCCATGCCGGCTGCGAGCACGGCGTCTGCGGCGCGTGCTCGCTGATCGTGAATGGGGAGATGGTGCGCGGCTGCCTGATGCTGGCGGTGCAGGCCGAGGGCGCCGAGGTCTGGACCGTGGAAGGCCTCACCGAGTCCGGCGCCATCGCCGCCTTGCAGGACGCCTTCGTGGCCCGCAACGCGCTGCAATGCGGCTTCTGCACGCCGGGGATGCTGGTGGCCGCGGCGGCTTTGCTGAAGGCGAATCCGAACCCGACGCGGGAGGAAATCCGCGAGGGCATCAGCGGCAATTACTGCCGCTGCACCGGCTACCACGCCATCGTCGATGCCATCGAACAGGCCGCCAGTGTCACGGAGACTCGGGCATGAACGAGCTTTCCTCCGTCGATCGGCCCAACTCCTATATCGGCCGCTCCGTGCCGCGGCCCAATGCGAAGCGGCTGGTGGCCGGGCGCGGGCAGTATGTGGATGACCTTCGCCTGCCGCGCATGGTGCATGTCGCCTTCCTGCGCAGCCCGCACGCGCATGCGCGCATCCTGTCCATCGACAGCACGGCCGCGAAAGCCTCGCCCGGGGTTGTGCGGGTGGTGACGGGGGCGGAGATGGCCGCGGTCTGCACGCCCTGGGTCGGCGTGCTGCACCACCTCAAGGGCCTGAAATCCGCGCCGCAATACGCGCTCGCCCTGGATCGCGCCTGCTGGCAGGGGGAGCCTGTCGTGGCCGTGGTCGCGCGGTCTCGCGCGGAGGCGGAGGATGCGGTCGGGCTGATCGAGGTGGCGTGGCAGGAACTGCCCGCAACGGTGGATATGGAAACCGCCCTGGCCGCCGGCACGCCGGTGATCCACCCGGAGCTTGGCGATAATCTGGCCTTCCAGCGCGAGCATATGGGCGGCGAACCGGATGCGTGTTTCGCTGATTCTGACAGCATCGTAGTGCAGGCGATCTTCCACACCGGGCGGCATACCGGCGTCTGCCTGGAAGGTCGCGCGATCCTGGCCGATTGGAACGCTTCGGAGGGTCGCCTGACGGCGTACCACTCGAACCAGGCGCCGCACATGATGCAGACGGTGTTCGCCAAGCACCTGAACCTGCGCGAGGGCGATGTGCGCGTCATCTGCCGCGATGTCGGCGGCAGCTACGGCATCAAGGTGCATGTCTATCCGGACGAGATGGCGACGGCCGCCTTGTCTAAGATGCTCGGGCGGCCGGTGAAGTTTGCCGCCGACCGGATCGAGGGCATGGTCTCCGACATCCACGCCCGCGACCACCGCATCACGGCCCGCGCGGCGGTGACGAAGGATGGCGTGATCACTGCGATGGAGATCGACGACCTCACCGGCATCGGCCCCTATTCCGTCTATCCCCGCACCTCCGCGGTGGAGGGCAACCAGGTGGTGAACCTCTGTGGCGGCCCCTATGCGCTGCGCGGCTACAAGGCGCGCACCACGGTGGTCTTTCAGAACAAGACACCGACCTGCCAGTATCGCGCCGTGGGCCACCCGATCGCGACGACGGTGACGGAAGGGCTGGTGGACCTCGCCGCCGAGGCCATCGGCATGGACCCCGCCGAAATCCGCAGCCGCAACCTTCTGGCTGATGACATCTACCCTTTCCGTAATCTCGCCGGCCTGGCCTTCGAGGGGCTGTCGCATCACGCATGCCTGCAGAAACTGATGGCAATGATGGATTATGAGGGGCTGAAGGCGGAGCGTGACGCGCTGCGGGCCAAGGGCGTGTATCGCGGCATCGGGCTGGCCAGCTTCATCGAACTGACCAATCCATCCCCCTTCATGTACGGCATCGGCGGGGCGCGGATTTCCGCGATGGATGGCGCGACGGTGCGGCTGGACCCGGATGGCAGCGTCGCCATCGCCTCCGGCGTCACGGAACAGGGGCAGGGGACGGAGGCAATGCTGGCGCAGATCGTCGCTGGCGCGGTGGGTGTAGATATCGCGCGGGTTCGTGTGACGACCGGCGATACCGAGACCACGCCCTATGGCGGCGGTACCTGGGCCAGCCGCGGGGCGGGCATCGGCGGCGAGGCGGCGCTACAGGCCGGCAACGCGCTGCGCGAGCAGATTTTGGTGATCGCCGGCACCATGTTGCAGGCCGCGCCCGACAGCCTGGATGTGCGCGGCGGTACCGTGGTCGATCGCGCGACGGGTGCGGAACGGCTGCCCTTGGAAGAACTCGGCCGCATCGTCTATTTCCGCGGTGACACGCTGCCGAAGGATCTGCCGCGCGAATTGGTGGCAACGCGGCACTACACGCCGAAGGACTACCCCTTCGCCTTCACCAATGGCGCCCAGGCCAGCTACCTCGAAGTCGATATCGAGACCGGCTTCGTCAAGCTGCTGAAGCATTGGTGCGTCGAGGATTGCGGCACCGTGATCAACCCGATGTTGGTCGACGAGCAGATCAGGGGCGGCGTGGTGCAGGGCCTCGGCGGCGCGCTGCTCGAACACTGCGTCTATTCGCCCGAGGGCCAGCTGCTGACCGGCTCGCTCGCCGATTACCTGCTGCCGATGTCGGGCGAGATGCCGGATATCGCGGTGGCGCATGTCGAGACACCGACCAAGGAATCTGCCCTCGGCGCCAAGGGCGCGGGGGAGGCGGGGACCGCCGGCGCACCGGCCGCCGTGCAGAACGCCATCAACGATGCGCTGCGCCCCTTCGGCGCACGCGTCTTCGCCCAGCCTTTTACGCCGGCGCGAATCCTCACGGCGCTCGGCAAGATCTGAACGACAGGGAGAGAACGAACATGAAGAACTTCACGCGCCGGGCGCTGCTCGGCACCGCCGCCGCCGCCCCCTTGGCAGCGCCGAACGTGCTGGCGGCGCAGACACAAATCAACATCACCATCGCCGCCAGCCACCCCACCACCATCGCCTGGATCTGGGCGATGCAGCAGGCGCTGATGCCGGCGGTGAACCAGGCGCTGGACAGCACCCGCTTCCGCATCCGCTGGCGCGAGGCGTTCGGCGGCACGCTGTACCGCTTCACCGAAACCCGCAACGCGGTGAAGGACGGCATCACCGATATCGGCTTCGTCGGCACGCTATGGGAAGGCAGCGCCATGCCGCTGCAAAACGTGACCTACTTCACGCCCTTCGCCACGGATAACCTGCGCCTGCAGGTCGATGTGATGGAGAAGATGCACGCCGAAATGCCGGAGATGCTGAAAGCCTGGACCGACAACAACATGGTCTATCTCGGCACCTGCGGCACCGAGACCTATGATCTGTGGTCCACCTTCCCGGTCCGCACGGTGGACGACCTCCGCAACCGCAAGATCAGCGCGCCCGGCGTCTCCGCCACCTGGCTTGGCGGCACCGGTGCGGTGCCGGTGAATGGCGCGCTGACCACCTACTACACGGATATCCAGACCGGCGTCAGCGAGGGCGCGCTGTCCTTTCCCTCCGGCATCTTCCCGGTGCGGGTGCATGAGGTGGCGAAGTACATCACGCGGGTGAATGTGGGCTGCATGTATGTCGGCGGCATCGGCATGAACCGGCAGACTTTCGGGCGGCTGGACCCGGTGGTGCAGGCGGCCTTCCGCACCGGCGGCAAAGCCTACACGGCGGCGCTGACCAACCGTGTGCTGGAGACGAGCGACGCCAACCTGCGGCAGATGGCGGCGGCTGGGGCGGAGGTTTCGACCTTCCCCGCCGCGGAGCGGCAGCGGTGGGTCGACGGCTTGCCGGATATCGCGGGCGACTGGGCGCGCACGAACGAGGGTCGCGGCCAGCCGGCGAAGAAGGTGCTGGCCGCCTATATGGACGGGTTGCGCGCCGGGGGTGCCACGCCGGGGCGCGCCTGGACGGCCTGACCTCACCCCACTCACCCAACCCTCTCCCCCCGCTTGGGGGAGAGGGCCTTACACGGGACATGCCGCATGGCGGAACTGGATAGCGTCAGCGATGCGGCGCAGGAGGAAGCGGCGCGGCCGCCGAAGGATGCCTTCGGCCTGATGCTGTGGCTGCTGAACAGCCTCGGCACGCTGATGATCGCCGCGATGATGGTGCTGATCGTGACCGATGTGGTGGGCCGGTCCTTCTTCAACGCGCCGCTGAATGGCGTGGCGGAGATCTCCGCCAAGCTGATCGTCGCCATCGTCTTCCTGCAATTGCCGGCGGCAATCCATTGGCAGCGCATGACGCGGGCGGACATGTTCCTCAATCGCCTGGCCGTGCGCAGCCCGCGTGCGGCGCAGGTGGCGGAGGCGGTATTCGCCGGCATCGGTGTTTTCGTCTTCATCGTGATCTTCCGCGCGACGCTGCCGCAGTTCCTCGATAGCTGGGAGCAGGCCGAGTTCTTCGGCGTGCAGGGCGTCTGGACGCTGCCGACCTGGCCGATCCGCCTTTCCATCCTGGTGGGCTGCGCCGGCGCGGCGCTGGCTAGCCTGGTGCAGGTGGCGCGCGGCCTGTGGCGCGCGGGGCGCCCTGCATGATCGAGATCGAGATTGGCCTTGCGCTCATTGCCATCATGGCGGGCCTGGTGCTGGCCGGCGTGCCGATCGGCATCGGCCTGGTATTCCTGTCCTTCATTGGCATCGGCCTGATCCGGGAGAATTGGGACCTTGCCGGGCGGCTGCTGGCGCTGGCTTCCTATGCTGCGATCTCGGACTACCTGTTCGCGACGATTCCACTTTTCGTGTTGATGGGGCTGCTGGTTTCCGTCAGCGATGTGGGAAAGGACACTTTCGAGGTCGCGCAGCATTTGCTGCGGAAGCTGCGCGGGGGGTTGGGAATGGCCACCGTGCTGGCCAATGCGGTGTTCGGTGCCGTCACGGGAATCTCCATTGCCTCGGCGGCGGTGTTCACCAAGGTCGCGGTGCCGCAGATGATGCGCTTCGGCTACACGCCGCGCTTTGCGGTGGGCTGCGTCGCGGGCAGTTCGATCCTGGGCATGCTGATCCCGCCCTCCCTGCTGCTGATCATCTATGGCGTGCTGGCGGAGGTCTCGATCGGGCGGCTGTTCCTGGCGGGCATCATCCCAGGCCTGGTGATGGCGGCGGGCTTCATGCTGATGATCTGGCTGATGGCGACCTTCCGGCCGGATTGGGTGCAACCCGTCGCCGCCCAGGTGGCGCCGCCGCCGGAGGAAACCGCGGGCAGCCTGCTCGCGAAATCCCTGCCCATCACCACGCTGATCGCGCTGGTCCTGGGTGGGTTGTACAGCGGCTATTTCACGCCGACCGAGGCGGGCGCGGTGGGCGCTTTCGGCGCGCTGGTCATCGCGCTGGTACGGCGCCGGCTGAACCTGCAGAAATTCTGGCGCATCCTTGTGGAGACCGGCTTTGTCTCCGTCGGCATCCTGTTCCTGCTGATCGCAGCCAGCATGTATTCGCGCATGCTGACCATGGCCGGCATCCCGGCCTCCATCGCGGATCTGATCCAGGCGATGGGGCTCGGCGTCTACGGCTTCCTGTTCATCTACATCCTGTTCGTGCTGCTGCTCGGCATGATCGTGGACAGTTCTTCCATCCTGCTGATCGTCACCCCGATCGCAGCGCCCATCGCCATGGCCTTCAACCTGGACCTGATCCATTTCGGCATCATCACCGTCATCGCGGTGGAGGTGGGGCTGCTGACGCCGCCCTTTGGCATAGGTGCCTTCGCGGTGAAGGCGACGCTGAATGACAAGCGCATCGGGTTGGAGACGATCTTCGCCGGCTGCATCCCCTTCATCGGGGTGATGCTGGTGGTGCTGGCGCTGATCGTGGCCGTGCCGGGTCTGACGCTGATGTTCAACTAGCCCGCTGGCGTGCCAGCGGCATGCCGCTGAAAGGTTGAGCTTCCTATCAGGTGATGCCGTTCCATCACTTGCGTCTTGCCCGGACTGCCTGCACAAATGTCGGAGAAGCGCATCGGCCATGCGCTGGGGGCGGAACACCGCCCCGACCATGCCGATGCCATAACAAGACAATTGGGGGCGTCCACGAGTGGTCGATACGATCCTCGAGACCGAGGGGCTGACGAAGGAATTCCGTGGCTTTGCCGCGGTCAGCGATGTGCGCCTTCAGGTGGCGCGCGGCAGCATCCATGGCCTGATCGGCCCCAACGGGGCCGGCAAGACCACATGCTTCAACCTGCTGACGAAGTTCCTGCCACCAACCCGCGGCTCCATCCGCTACGACGGCCGCGACATCACCGGCATGAAGTCGGCGGAGGTCGCGCGGCTTGGCCTGGTGCGGTCCTTCCAGATCTCGGCTGTGTTCCCGAACCTGACGGTTCTTGAGAATGTGCGACTGGCGCTGCAGCGCCAGCGCGGCGGGTCCTTCGACTTCTGGCGCGGGGAAGGCCTGCTGCGCCAGTATGACGACCGGGCCATGGAATTGCTGGCGGATGTCGGGCTCACCGAATACGCCCGTTTCTCCGCCGGCCAGCTTCCCTATGGTCGCAAGCGCGCGCTGGAGATCGCAACGACCCTGGCGCTCGACCCCGTGATGATGCTGCTGGACGAACCAACCGCCGGCATGACGCATGAGGACGTAGACCGCATCGTCACCCTGGTGAAGCGCGTCGCCGTCGGGCGCACCGTGCTGCTGGTGGAGCATAACCTGAAGGTGGTGGAAGGGCTGTGCGACACCATCACGGTGCTGACCCGCGGTCGCGTGCTGGCGCAGGGGGATTACGCCACCGTCTCCCGCAACCCGGAAGTCCAGGCCGCCTATCTCGGCACCGATCCCGGCATTTCCGGAGGTAGCCAACATGCCTGAGCCAATGCTGCAAATCCGCGACCTCGAGGCCTGGTACGGCGAAAGCCATGTGCTGCACGGCGTCTCGCTGGATATCCATCCGGGGGAGGTGGTGACGCTGCTGGGCCGGAATGGAGCCGGCAAGACCTCCACCCTGCGCTCCATGATGGGGCTGGTCGGGCGCCGCTCCGGCAGCATCAAGTTCGAGGGGCAGGAGACCATCGCCCTGCGCTCCGACCTGATCGCCCGCGCCGGCATCGCCTATTGCCCCGAGGAGCGCGGCATTTTCGCGAGCCTCGACGTCACCGAAAATCTCATGCTGCCGCCCGTCATCGCGCCGGGCGGGCTGGGGCTGGATGAGATCTACACGCTGTTCCCGAACCTGAAGGAACGCGCCCGCAGCCCCGGGACGAAACTCTCGGGCGGCGAACAGCAGATGCTGGCGATTGCCCGCATCCTGCGCACCGGCGCGCGACTGCTGCTGCTGGACGAGCCTTCCGAAGGCCTGGCCCCCGTCATCGTGCAGCAGATCGGCGCCATGATCCGGGAGATCAAGCAGCGCGGCTTCACCGTGCTGCTGGTGGAGCAGAATTTCCGCTTCGCCCAGACGGTGGCGGACCGGCACTATGTGATGGAGCATGGCCGCGTCGTGGACATGGTGCCGAACGAACAACTCGCCTCCAGCCTCGATCGGCTGCACGAATACCTGGGCGTCTGAAAGCCCGGCCACGACCAAACATTCTTGGGAGAATTCGAACATGAGCCTCAATCGCCGCACGCTGCTCGCCGGTGCCGCCGCCCTTCCGGCCCTCGGTGGGCTGCCCTTCCGCAGCGCACGCGCCCAGGCCGCCAACACCATCCGCATCGGGGTGCTGAACGACCAGTCCGGCACCTATCGCGACCTCTCCGGCCCGGGTTCCACCCAGGCAGTGCAGCTTGCGGTGCAGGAATCCGGCATCACCCAGCGCGGCGTCACCGTGGAAGTGGTGCAGGCCGACCACCAGAACCGCCCGGATGTCGGCTCCACCGTGGTCCGCCAGTGGATCGACCGCGACGGCATCGATGTGGTGGTGGATGTCCCCACCTCATCCGTCGCGCTGGCCACCAACACGCTGGTGCGTGAGAAGAACAAGGTCTTCCTGAATTCCGGCGCCGCGACGTCCGACCTCACGGGCGCGCAGTGCTCGCCGAACACGGTGCATTGGACCTACGACACCTACATGCTGGCCAATTCCACCGGCGGCGCCATGGTGCGGGCCGGCGGCAAGTCCTGGTTCTTCATCACCGCGGACTACGCCTTCGGCCATGCGCTGGAGCGTGACACGGGCAATTTCGTCAAGGCGCAGGGTGGCGAGGTTCTGGGTTCTGTCCGCACGCCCTTCCCGGGCACCACGGATTTCTCCTCCTACCTCCAGCAGGCGCAGCGGTCCCGCGCGCAGGTCATCGGCCTGGCCAATGCGGGCGGCGACACCATCAACTCCATCAAGCAGGCGGCCGAATTCCGCATCACCCGCGGTGGCCGCGTGAAGCTGGCGGGGCTGCTGGTGTTCATCACGGACGTCAACTCGCTGGGCCTGGAAGTGGCGCAGGGCCTCGTGCTGTCCGAGACCTTCTATTGGGACCTGAACGACAAGACGCGCGCCTTCACCCAGCGGCTCGGCGCCATGCCGGGCGGCATCAAGCCCTCCATGGTCCAGGCCGGCTGCTATGGCTCCGTCCTGCATTACCTGAAGGCTGCGGGCGACATGGGCGTGGCAGCTGCCAAGGCCTCCGGCACCGAGGCCGTGGCGCGCATGAAGGCGATGCCGACCAGCGACGATGCCTTCGGTGAGGGCACGATCCGCGCTGATGGCCGAAAGATCCACCCCTGCTACCTGTTCGAGGTGAAGGCTCCGTCCGAGAGCAGCGGTGCCTGGGACTACTACAAGCTGCTCGGCACCACCCCCGGCGACCAGGCTTTCCGCCCGCTGGCCAACGGGGGCTGCGCACTGGTTCGCAGCTGAGCACCGCGGCATCCCGGCGGGTCACACCCGCCGGGATGCCGGCCTTTGATTCCACCCCCTGATACCCCCAGGCAAGGCCCGCGCCCGGTGATCGAAAACCTGCTGTTCGAACTCGAGATGGCCGCGCCCCAGGTGATCCTCGGGCTGGTCAATGGCGCCTTCTACGCGCTGCTCTCGCTCGGCCTTGCCATCATCTTCGGCATGCTGAACGTCATCAACTTCGCCCATGGCGCGCAGTTCATGATGGGCGCCTTCGTCGCCTGGATGCTGCTGGCCTGGGCCGGCATCCCGTATTGGGGGGCGCTGGTGCTGGCGCCGCTGATCGTGGGGGCCTTCGGCGTGGTCATCGAAAGAACGATGATCGCGCGATTGTACAAGCTGGACCATCTGTACGGCCTTCTGCTCACCTTCGGCCTGGCGCTGATCATCGAGGGTGTGTTCCGCAACGCCTTCGGTGCATCCGGCCTGCCCTATGCGCCGCCCGATGCCTTCAACGCGCTGAATATCGACATCGACATCATGTTCCTGCCCGGCTACCGGGTGTGGGTGGTCATCGCATCCCTCCTGGTGTGTCTCGCCACCTGGCTGGTGATCGAGAAGACCAAGATCGGCGCCTATCTGCGCGCCGCGACGGAACGGCCGGAACTGGTGCAGGCCTTCGGCATCAACGTGCCGCGGATGATGACGCTGACCTACGGCGCGGGCGTGGCACTCGCGGCGTTTGCCGGCGTGCTGGCGGCGCCGATCTATTCGGTGAACCCGGCGATGGGGGCCAACTTCATCATCACCGTCTTCGCCGTGGTGGTGATCGGCGGCATGGGCTCCATCATGGGCTCCGTCGTCACCGGCTTCGGGCTGGGGTTGATCGAGGGGCTGGCGCGGGTGGTCTACCCCGAAGCTTCCGCCACCGTGGTTTTCGTCATCATGGCGATCGTGCTGCTGACGCGGCCCGCCGGCCTGTTCGGAAGGGGCTGAGACATGGCCGATACCACCACCAGTCTCGGTACGCCCGAGGCGGTGCATGAGGAGGCGGGCTTCCTCGGCTTCACCCGCGCCCAGGCCCTGGCCTTCGGCTTGCTTGTCGCCTTCGTGGTGATCAGCCCGTTCTTCCTTTACCCGGTCTTCCTGATGAAGATCCTGTGCTTCGCGCTGTTCGCCTGCGCCTTCAACCTGCTGATCGGCTATGTCGGCCTGCTGTCCTTCGGCCATGCCGCCTTCTTCGGCATGGGGGGCTACATCACCGCCCATGCCCTGAAGGTCTGGGGGCTGACGCCGGAACTGGCGATCCTGGCCGGCGGGCTTGTCGGCAGCGTCCTGGGGCTGTTCATCGGCTGGCTGGCGATCCGGCGGTCCGGCATTTATTTCGCCATGATCACCCTGGCCATGGCGCAGATGGTGTATTTCTTCAGCCTCCAGGCGCCGTTTACCGGCGGCGAGGACGGCATCCAGCAGGTGCCGCGCGGCAATCTGTTCGGCGTGGTGTCGCTGGATTCCGACTTCACCCTGTATTGGGTGGTGGCCTTCGTCTTCCTGGCCGGCTTCCTGCTGTTCCACCGCGTGGTGCATTCGCCCTTCGGCCAGGTGATGAAGGCGGTGCGGGAGAATGAGCCGCGCGCCACCTCCCTCGGCTACCGCACCGATGACTACAAGCTGATGGCCTTCGTCCTGTCCGCGGCGCTGTCCGGCGTGGCCGGCGGTACCAAGGCGCTTATCTTCGGTATCGCCACGCTGGTCGATGTGAACTGGACCATGTCGGGCGAGGTCGTGCTCATGACGCTGGTCGGCGGGCTTGGCACCGTCTTCGGGCCGGTAGTCGGGGCGGCCGTCATCGTCACCATGCAGAACTACCTGGCGGAGTTCGGCGCCTGGGTCACGGTGATCCAGGGCGTGATCTTCGTGGCCTGCGTGCTGGCCTTCCGGCGCGGCGTGGTGGGTGAGATTGGCAACTGGCTGAAGGTGAAGCTGTAGCGGTCGCTTTCGCCCGATCCTCGGCAAGATTGCGGAGCTGCCGTGGCGCTGGGCGGAGCTGACCTGGCGGGTGGTCTGCGGCCTCACCGACCTTCGTCAGGCCCTGCTCGCCAGGGTGCCGCGGCTTCGGGCAGCCTGAACGGCCGAACTGCCACAGACGGCGGCAGGATGGTCAGGTCCGGGGCAGCGTTGCGTCGCAAACTAGACAAACGGTCCAAAAGTCAGGCTTGCGCCGCCGGATCAGCCTGTCATGAAGCGATGATGACGTGGTCCATTCTTCTGCGCGATCCAACGACCGGTGAATTCGGCGTCGCGGTGGCCAGCCGCTTCCTGGCGGCGGGCGCACTGTGCCCGCGCGTGGAAGGCGGCGTCGGTGCCGCCAGCACCCAGGCGCTGGTGAACCCCTTCCTGGCGCCCGACGCGCTGGCCCGGCTGCGCGCGGGGCAGGGCCCCCGGCAGGCGCTGGCCGAGCTGGTCGCCGCCGATGCCGGCGAGGCGACGCGCCAGGCCCATGTGCTCGCCGCCGATGGCACCAGCGCCCAGCACACGGGCAGTGGCTGCGTCGGCTGGTGCGGACATCTCTCGGCGCCGGATGTGTCAACAGCCGGCAATATGCTGGCGGGTCCCGAAGTGCTGCGCGCGACGCTGGATGCCGCGATGGCCGCCACCGGCCTGCCGATCGCCGAACGCCTGCTGCTGGCGATGGAGGCCGGCGAGGCGACGGGGGGCGACAAGCGCGGCCGCCAATCCGCGGCGATGCAGGTGGCATCGAGCGATCCCTATCCGGATCTCGACCTGCGGGTGGATGACCACCCGGACCCGCTGGCGGAACTGCGCCGGCTGCATGGCGTCTGGCGTGGCTATCTGCGGCATTTCCGGCGGTTCCTGCCGGGGCGGGACCATCCGGGCGTGTTCGACCGCGCGGTGATCCAGGCGGCGATTGCGGAGGCAGAATGAGCACGCCAGTTCTCGACCTCGCCCGCGTCACCGTCGAATTCCCCACCGACCGCGGCAGGCTGCGCCCGGTGGATGGGGTGTCCTTCAGCGTCGAGGCCGGCAGGACGCTGGCCGTGGTAGGCGAAAGTGGCTGCGGCAAATCCGTCACGGCGCTCGCCATCATGGGGCTGCTGCCGCAGGGCGGCGAGGTCGGTGGTGGCATCCGCCTGGGCGGCGAGGAATTGCTGGCGCTGACCCCGGACCAGCGCCGTGCGCGCCGAGGCGGGGAGATGGCCATGGTGTTCCAGGAACCCATGACCAGCCTCAACCCCGCCTTCACCGCCGGCGAGCAGGTGGCGGAGGCGCTGCGCCTGCACCAGGGCTTGGCGCCCGAGGCGGCGTTCGCCAAGGCCATTGAGATGTTCGCCCGCGTCCGCATCCCGGAACCGGAGCGCCGCGCCCGCAGCTACCCGCACCAGCTTTCGGGCGGCATGCGCCAGCGGGTGATGATCGCCATGGCGCTGGCCTGCCGCCCGCGCCTGCTGATCGCGGATGAACCGACCACGGCGCTGGATGTGACGGTGCAGGCGCAGATCTTGGCGCTGATCGACGAGATGAAGCGGGAGACGGGGACGGCGGTGGTGCTGATCACCCACGACCTCGGCGTGGTGCGGGACCATGCGGATGATGTGGTGGTGATGTATGCGGGCCGAATCGCGGAACGCGCCAGGGCGGCGGACCTGTTCGCCAACCCGCAGCACCCCTACACCATCGGGTTGTTGGGCGCCGTGCCGCGGCTGGAAGGCGGCGCCGCGCGGCTCGCCAGCATCGAGGGCACCGTGCCCGACCTGCTGAACCCGCCGCCCGGCTGCCGTTTCGCCCCGCGCTGCCCCTTCGCCATCGCCAAATGCGCGGAACAGCCGCCGCTGGCGGAGGTGACACCCGGCCACGAGGCGGCCTGCTGGCGCGCGCCGCTCGATACGCTGCTGGAGGCCGCGTGATGGAGCCGCTGCTGGAGTTGCGCGACCTCGCCAAAGGCTTTCCCGTGCGCGACGCGCTGGGCCGCCGGCGCGGCGCGGTGCGGGCGGTGGATGGCGTTTCGCTCACCGTGCCGAAGGGCAGCGTGCTGGCCATCGTCGGCGAAAGCGGCTGCGGCAAATCCACGCTCGGCCGCCTGGCGCTCAGGCTCATCGAGGCAGATGCGGGACAGATCCTGTTCGAGGGCGAGGATTTGCGCGGCCTGTCCGCCCGCGCGCTGCGGGCGCGGCGGCGGGACATGCAGCTTATCTTCCAGGACCCTTTTGCCAGCCTCGACCCGCGCATGACGGTCGAACAGGCGGTGGCGGAACCGCTGCGCCTGCATGGGATCGTGCCCCGCGCGCAGGAGCCGCAGCGTGTGGCGGAACTGCTGTCCCGCGTCGGGCTGCGGCCGGAACTCGCGCGGCGCTGGCCGCATGAATTCTCCGGCGGCCAGCGCCAGCGCATCGCCATCGCGCGCGCATTGGCCAGCCAACCGAAGCTGATCATCGGCGATGAGCCGGTCTCGGCGCTGGATGTCTCGGTGCAGGCGCAGGTGGTGAACCTGCTGCAGGACCTGATCCGGGAACTTGGCCTGACCTTCGTGCTGATCAGCCACGACCTCGGCGTGGTGCGTCACATCGCGGACCGCGTGGCGGTGATGTATCTCGGCCGCATCGTCGAGGAAGGCCCCACCGCGCAGGTCTTCGGCGCCCCGCGCCACCCCTATACCCGCGCGCTGCTGGCCGCCGTGCCGGGGCAGGGGCATGCGAATGCGCCGCTGCTGGAGGGCGATATCCCCAGCCCGATCAACCCACCCTCGGGCTGCCGCTTCCGCACCCGCTGCCCTTACGCCCAGGCGCTGTGCGCGGAGCAACTGCCGCCGCTAGAGGGATTGGGCCACGTCGCGGCCTGCCACTTCCAGGACAGCCTGCCGCCCGCGCTCGTGGGCCAGGATGTCGATACCGGCGGCGAAAGACTGCGCCGCCTGCAGGCCTATTTCACAGACCAGACACAAAAAACGGGAGAACTGGCATGATCCGAAAGACCCTCGCCCTCGGGATGGTGGCGCTCGCCGCCACGCTTGGCGCGGCACCGCCCGCCGAGGCGCAGAACCTTCGCATCGCGCTGCGCGAGGACCCGGACATTCTCGACCCGACCCTGTCGCGCACCTATGTCGGCCGCATCGTCTATATGGGTTTCTGCGACAAGCTGTTCGACATCAACGCGCAGCTCCAGCCCGTGCCGCAGCTCGCCACCAGCTTCACCTGGGACGACCCGACCACACTGACCATCAAGCTGCGTGAGGGCGTGCGCTTCCACGACGGCGAGAT
This sequence comes from Falsiroseomonas sp. E2-1-a4, assembly GCF_051433165.1. Lineage (NCBI taxonomy): Bacteria > Pseudomonadati > Pseudomonadota > Alphaproteobacteria > Acetobacterales > Roseomonadaceae > Falsiroseomonas > Falsiroseomonas sp. E2-1-a4. Next base: position 180,133 of record NZ_JBHMFS010000002.1, read on the forward strand.
GATGGATGCGGAGGCGGTGCGCTATTCGCTGAACCGCCACCTGACGCTGCAGGGCAGCTTCCGCCGCTCCGAGATGGGCAATGTCACGGCGATCGAGGTGGTGGACCCGCTGACCGTCCGCATCAAGCTCGGCGCACCCAACGCCGCCTTCCTGGCGACGCTGACGGACCGGGCCGGCATGATTCTGTCGCCCAAGGCCGCCGAGGCAGCCGGTCGCAATTTCGGCAACCGCCCCGTCTGCGCCGGCCCGATGCGCTTCGTGGAGCGGGTGGCGCAGGAGCGCATCGTGCTGGAGCGTTTCCCGGAATACTGGGACGCCGCCAACATCCACTTCAACCGCGTGACCTACCTGCCGATCCCGGACAACACCGTCCGCCTGGCCAATTTGCAATCCGGCGCGGTGGAATTCGGTGAGCGGATGGAGCCGGACGATCTGCGTTCGATCCAGCGCAACCGCAACCTGCGCGGCGTGCCGGTGGAGGAACTGGGCTACCAGGGCATCACCATCAATATCGGCAATGGCGCCCGCGCGAACACGCCCATGGGGCGTGATGCCCGCGTGCGCCAGGCCTTCGAGCTCTCGCTGGACCGCAACGCCATCAACCAGGTGGTCTACGAGGGCATGTACACGCCGACGCGCCAGCCGGTGCCGCCGGCCAGCAGCTTCCATGTCCGCAGCTTCCAGCCGGAAAACCGCGACGTAAACCGCGCCCGCGCCCTGCTGCGCGAAGCCGGCCACACCGCCCCGGTGCCGGTGGAACTGACCGTGCCGAACAACCCGGACCTCCGCCAGGCCGGTGAGGTCATCCAGGCGATGGCGCGTGAGGCGGGCTTCGAGGTGACGTTGCGCGCCTCCGAATTCGCCTCGGCGCTGGCGGGTGCCGTGCGCGGCGAGTTCGAGACCTTCCTGCTGGGCTGGTCCGGCCGCACCGATCCGGACGGCAACATCTACGCCTTCATGCATAGCCGCGGCGGCCAGAATGACGGGCGGTATTCCAACCCGGCGGTGGATGCGCTGCTGGAAGCGGCGCGGACGGAGCAGGACGTGGCCAAGCGCCAGGATATGTACCGCCAGGTGATGGAAACTGCGCTCGGCCAAGACCGCATGCGGATCTATCTGTGGCACCGCAAGAACGTGATGATCCACTCGGCGCGGCTGACCGGCTACCAGCCGATCGCGGATGGGATGGTGCGGCTGCAGGGCATGCGGCTGAACTGAGAGCGGGCAGGGGTGGGGGTGGTGCTTGCCCCCACCCCGACCCTCCCCCGTGAACGGGAGAGGGAGAAGAAGCCCTCCCCCACGCTTGTGGGGGAGGGTTGGGTGGGGGTTCGACCCAGGAGCTGACCGAACATGTGGAATTGGCTTCTGAAACGCCTCGGCCAGGTCATACCGACGCTGGTGATCCTGTCCTTCCTGATATTCGGGTTGCAACAGCTCATGCCCGGCGACCCGGCCATGATCCTGGCCGGCGAGGAACGCGGCGACCCGCAGGTGCTGGCGCAGATCCGCGCTGAACTGCGCCTCGATCAGCCGATCTGGTCGCAATACCTGTATTGGGTCGGCAATGTGCTGCAGGGGGATTTCGGCTTCTCCTGGCGCATCCGCATGCCGGTCTCCGACCTGATCCTGGAGAAGCTGCCGGTCACGGCGCAGTTGGCCTCCATGGCCTTCATCATCGCGGTGCTGATCGGCGTGCCGCTTGGCATCCTGTCCGCGGTGAAGAAGGACACGGGCTGGGATTGGGCGGCGAATGGCATTGCGCTGTTCGGCATTTCGACGCCGAATTTCTGGCTCGGCATCATGATGATCCTGTTCTTCAGCGTGCAGCTCGGCTGGCTGCCGCCCTCAGGCTACGTGCCGCTGTGGGAAGACCCGGTGCAGTCGCTGGCCACCACCATCATGCCGGCCTTCGTGCTCGGCACCGGAGTCGCCTCCGTGCTGATGCGCCATACCCGGGCTGCCATGCTGACGGCGCTGAGCCAGGACTATGTCCGCACGGCGCGCGCCAAGGGGCTGACGGAGCGGGTGGTGGTGTGGAAGCACGCGCTGCGCAACGCGCTGATCCCCGTGGTCACGCTCGGCACCATCGAATTCGGGCGGCTGCTGGCCGGTGCGGTGCTGACCGAGCAGATCTTCACCATCCCCGGCTTCGGCAAGCTGGTAGTGGATGCGGTGTTCAACCGTGACTACCCGGTGGTGCAGGGCGTGGTGCTGGCCACCGCACTGATCTTCGTGGCGCTCAGCCTGCTGGCGGATATCCTGTACATGGCGATCAACCCGCGACTGAGGCAGGCATGAGCGCCTCCACCGCCCCCGTCATCGCGGACCGCGGCGAAAGCCCATGGCGCCGGGCGCTGCGCCGCTTCATCCGCCACCGCCTGGCGCTGGCCGGCTTCATCGTGGTGCTGGCCTTCGTGTTGGTGGCGATTTTTGCCCCCTGGATCGCGCCCTACGACCCGATCGAGACGAGCTGGACCCGCATCCGCCGTCCGCCGTCGGAGCTGTACTGGTTCGGCACCGATGAAAACGGTCGTGATGTCCTGTCCCGCGTCATCTGGGGGGCTCGGGCCTCCCTGATGGCGGGCGTGGTGTCCGTGATCGGCGCGGTGCTGATCGGCGTGCCGCTTGGGCTGCTGGCGGGGCTGGCGGGCGGTTGGGTGGATGCGCTGATCTCCCGCATCGCCGATGCCATGCTGTCCATTCCCTTCCTGATCCTGGCCATCGCGCTCGCCGCCTTCCTCGGCCCGGCGCTGGAGAATGCGATGCTGGCCATCGCCATCACCGCCAGCCCGGTCTTCGTGCGGCTGGCGCGCGGCATGGCGCTGGATGCGAAAAGCACAGATTGGGTGGAGGCCTCGCGGTCGCTCGGCAACCCGCCCTGGCGCACCGCCTTCGTCCATGTCCTGCCCAACATCATCCCGCCGCTGCTGGTGCAGTCCACCCTTTCGATCGCCGAGGCGATCATCGCGGAGGCCTCTTTGAGCTTCCTCGGCCTCGGCCAGCAGCCGCCGCAGCCGAGCTGGGGGTCCATGCTGAACAGCGCCCAGCGGTTCCTGGAGACGGCACCCTGGCTGGCCATCGCGCCGGGTGCGGCCATCTTCCTCGTGGTGCTGGCCTTCAACCTGATGGGTGATGGGCTGCGGGATGCTTTGGATCCCCGCGCCGATAGGCGCTGAAGCTGAAGGCGCCGATAGACGCTGATGGTTACGTGACGTGATGGGCGGCGGCCCTTGATCGCGGGGAGGCACGCGGCGATCTATACTGCGCCATGGCACGCACCCCGAAGATCCTCCTGCCGACCCTGCCGGCGCCCGCGCGGCGCGTTGCCGGCTTCTGGCTGCTGACGCTCAGCCTCTGGCTGGCCAGCGCGCTGGCGCTGTTCCGCTGATGCAGCCGCCCGACCAGAGCCGCCCCTGGCAGAACGACCCCTGGCGCGGCGCCCGCGCCAAGGCGGAAGGCGCCTTCAGCAGCTTTCGCAACGGCACCCGCGGCCTGCTGCTGCCGCTGTTCACCTGGCCACTGCTGATCGACGTGGTGGTGGAGGTGGTGCGCGGCAATACGCGCGGGCTGGTCGCGGCCGGCCTCGGCATCCTGCTGCCGATCCTGGCGGTGCGGGTGCTGCGGCGCGGCCGGCGCGGCGATACCCGGCGCGCGGCGGTGCTGGTGGCGGTCGCCACCGGGCTGGTCGCGCAGATGGGCGCGCAGACCGGCATGCCGATCGCCCTGCTGCTGGCGGCCGGCGCCTGGCTCGGCACCCGCCTGATGTATGACGGCGCGCAGGTCGAGGTGGACCCGCCCGCGCCCCCCGTACCGCCGCCGCCGCCCGGCCCGCTGGATGAGGCGCGGGTTCGCCTGGCGCGGATCAGCGCAGAACCGCGCATGGTCGGCATCGCCCAGGCGATGGATGCGGTGCTGGACGATCTGGACGCGCGGCCGGACCGCCTGCCGCTCGCCCGCCGCTTCCTGACCGTGCATCTGGATGGGCTGGACCGCATCGCCCAGCGCCTGTCCGCCGGCGCCGAGCCGCCGGTCGGCCTGCCGCAACTGCTGACGGATATGGAATCCGCCGCCGATGACCTCCGCACCAAGCTGCGGGCGGAGGAGAGCGTGGCGCTGGATATCCAGGTGAAGGTGCTGGCCGACAGGCTGCGCCAGGAGGGTTACGCATGAGCACGACAAAACCGAACAGCCCGAAGCCCCATGGCGCCGCGAAGCCGGAGGTATTCCTGGAGCCCGCGGCCCCAAACCCCATGGCGACCGCCCAGGCCTCCGCCGAGCGCGACCTGGCGGAGGCCGCGCCCGACCGCGCGGCCGTGCCGGATGCGATGATCGGCGAATTGGCGCAGCAGATCGACCTGTCCGATCCGGGCTCCATCCTGCGCTTTGGCCAGCAGACCCAGACCCAGGCCCAGGCCGCCGCGGATGCCATGCTGGAAGGCGCGCGGAACCAGGAGACGGGGGAGGCGGGGCGGACGCTGGCCTCCCTGTTGCAGACCCTGCGCGGCTTCGACGTGACCAAGCTGGACGAGCGCCCCGGCTTCCTCGCCCGGATGTTCACCAAGGCCGGCGCCGAGGTGAGCGAGATCATCGGCCGCTATGAGACGGTGAAGGGCCAGATCGAAGGCATCGGCGACAAGCTCGATACCCACCGCACCCGGCTGCTCGAAGACGTGGAGCGGCTGGAGCGGCTGTATCAGGCGACGCTGGAGTGGTTCCACGCGCTCGGCACCCATGTGCAGGCCGGCGAGGTGGTGCTGCGGAAGACCGATGGCGAGGCGATCCCCGCCATGGAAGCCGCCGTCGCCAATTCCGCCGACGACCTCGCACCCCAGAAGCTGCGCGACCTGCGCGGCGCGCGGGATGAGCTGGATCGGCGCGTGCACGACCTTCGCCTGACGCGTCAGGTGGCGATGCAGGCACTGCCCTCGATCCGGCTGATCCAGGAAAACGACAAGGCGCTGGCCAGCAAGATCCATTCGGTGCTGGCCAATACCGTGCCGCTGTGGCGCCAGCAGTTGGCCCAGGCACTGGCGATCCACCGGATGCGGGAGGCCGGCCAAGCGGTGAAATCCGCCACCGACCTGACCAACCAGTTGCTGACCGCCAATGCCGAGACGCTGCGCCGCGGCAATCTGGAAGCCCGCACCGAGCTGGAACGCGGCGTGTTCGACCTTGCCGCCGTACAGAAGGCGAATGCCGCGCTGGTCTCGACCATCGAGGACAGCCTGCGCATCGCCGACGAGGCCCGCGGCCAGCGCCTGCGTGCGGCTGAGGAGCTGGAGAAGCTGGAAGGCGATATCCGCCGGGCGCTGAAGGCGGCGAAGCCGCCGCCGCCGGCGCCCCGGCCGGTATGATCCGGCTGCCAGCCGTGGTCAATCGCCGTGCCCTTATGGGTGGCTGGGGGCGCTCCGTCATCTCCCATGTGGCCACACCTAGACGATGGTCGAGCTGCCAGGGCCGGCAAGGAGCGCGGTTTATACCGCGCCCTGGATCCGGGTGCTCGGAGGGCCGGGTGATCATCGTGCTGCGCGGGTGGCAGCGTGCAAGCCGTTTCTGCTGAGCCGAAAGCTGGCCAGCACATTATCCCGTCCACATCGGAAAGCACCTTATCTCGCTCCGGCGTGCGACGATTGGCGTGAGCAGGCCGATCATGATCGGCGGGCAGCGGCGGGGGCAAGGAAATACAGCCTGCCTAAGCCCGGTGCGGTCGCACCGCGACACGCATGAAGTTCACGGCTATCATCCACTCATGTGGAACATTCGCTCGCTACTCGGAAAAGTTGCAGACATTGAGGGTGTTTTGGCGTTTTGGGAGCGGGTGAACGGCTACGCATCTGCAGCCTATCTCGCGCTGGTCGCGCTCGTAGGAGGCTGGTCTTTAGTTGATGTCAGCATATCGGCCGCCGTTACAAATGTGATTGTTTTGCTTGTTGCTGGCGCACTACTTTATTTCCGAATTATAGAAATAAAAGAAAAGAGAAAAAATGGCGGCCTGGGTGTTTCGATAGAAGGTGTTTCTGCCGACGAGCTGCATTCTGCCAACGATGTTGCTGAACGTGTTGTTTTGCTCGAAAACTTTCTAACTAACCAGACAAAAATGTTGGGGGCGATTTTACATATCATCGTTGATGCGACTGAAAAAATTCGCCTAATAGAGATTATAGGCGACGCGCTTCAACGATTGCCATCGAATACACCCCTTAATCCAGATGCATCCCTAGAGAAATTAAATCAAATCTGCGATATCGCCGACATTTTTATGAGCAGTACTAAGGAAGAATTTCGATTAATTCCTTCCCTTGAGGCATTTCAATGGGTCGATGAAAGCGCTGGACACGAGAGCTTTCTTCGCGTTCTTGACATGGTGTCTGTGCCGCTTGAGCACCAGCTACCATTCCGGAATGCCTCAGTCGCGCAAGAAAAAATTCGGATGGCGCAGCAGTTCCTTTTAAAGCAGCGGAAAGCAGCCGATAGCGCGCTGGTGCAGACCCACGGGCGCCTCACAGAAGCTGTGGCCCGCCTGCCGCATCATTCCCGATGACAGCGACCGACTTGGCTTCGGAAGGGCCGGCCGAAGGGCTGATATGCCCAGTGATTACGGCGCGCTAGAGGCTGTGTCGGGCGTCGCCTGAGCTTGGCTCCACGACGCGCCGAGGCCAAAAATGCGGCAGGCAGAAATCGTTCTCGGGATGAAAATCGACTCTTTGCGTTCGCGCCCAATGACGAATTGCTTAGTTGCAGATGATTGGGGGTGCGCAAAATCATGTCATCAATAGCTGATCTGTGCGATATAGCTACGCGCTTTCGGAACGCCATCGAGCAGGCAGACCGCTCTCGCCGGCACATCTGCTTTCACACCTTTCCTCTGGGGGCATGCGGCGCTACCGCTGATCTTCTCGGGGTCTACCTTCGTAGTCTTGGCCACACTGGCTTTTTGGTCACGAACGGCAGGCGGGCGGCGACGAGTGGCAAGGGCAATTCGTCTCACGCGTGGCTTCAGCGCGACAAGTTGGTTGTGGACATTACCGCTGAGCTGTACCAAGCCTACGCGGAGATAGTTCGCCCTTACGGCGCTTCCCCGTCAGACGAAGTGCCTCTAGCTGTGTTCAGCCGCGCTTGCACCGCCGCCGGCGCCCGGGCCTAATGCCCGGCAAGAACCAACAGGGAGGAACCATCATGCCCCAGATCACGCGCCGCGTGCTGCTCACGGCTGCCGCGGCACTCGCCGCGCCGGCCATCCAGGCGCAGCCCGCCTGGCCCTCCGGCACCATCCGCATCGTCCCGCCCTTTCCGGCCGGTGGCAGCACGGATGCGCTTTCGCGGATTCTCCAGCCGCATCTGACGCGGATTCTCGGCGTGAACGTGATCGTGGAGAACCGGCCCGGCGCCTCCGGCTCCCTGGGCACCGGCGCCGTGGCGCGCAGCGCGCCGGATGGCAACACCTGGGTGCTGGTCTTCGACACCCATGCGGTGAACCCGGCGCTGATCCCCAACATGGGCTTCGACACAGAAAAGGACATGACGCCGCTGCTGCTGTTCGGCACCGCGCCGATGGTGCTGACCGCGCATCGTACCCGTCCCTTCAAGACCTTCGCGGAGATGGCGGCGGCGGCGAAGGCGCGGCCGGATACGCTGACCTATGGCAGCATCGGCAATGGGTCACTGGCCCACCTCACCATGGCGCTGGTCGGCAAGGCGGCCGGGCTGCAACTGGTGCATGTGCCCTATCGCGGCGGCGGCCCGCTGGCGCTCGCGGCCCTGGCCGGGGAGGTCGACATGCCCATCGCCACCCGCCCGGCCATCGGTGTACACGTGGACAGCGGCGCGCTGGTGCCGCTGGCCCAGACGGGTGCCACGCGCTCACCTTCCATGCCGGATGTCCCGACCCTGGCGGAAGTCGGCGTGCCGGGCATCGATGCGCGCGCCTTCTGGGGCTTCCTCGGCCCGGCTGGCATCCCGGCCCCGATCAAGCAGCGCATGGAAGCCGCGATCCGGGAGGCGCTGGCGGTGCCGGAAGTGCGCGCGCGCGTCATCGCCCTCGGCATCGACCTGGACCCGAAGGGGGAGGCCGAGTTCGGCCCCTTCCTCTCCGCGCAGATCGCCACCTGGGGCCGGGTGGTGCGGGAGAACAACATTCGCCCCGATTGACGCCCCCGATTGACCGCGACCGCGCCGCCTGTTGCCATGGGGTCCAGCAACCGGGGGAACGGCGATGAAGGCATGGGCAATCGTGGAGGTGGCGCAGCCGTTGCAGGAGATCGACCTGCCGACGCCGGAGCCCGCCGGCCAGCAGGTGCTGCTGGAGGTCACCCATGCCGGCGTCTGCCATTCCGACATCCATGTCTGGGAAGGCGAGTGGGACCTCGGCAGCCGCGGCAAGATGCGGCTGCTGGATCGCGGGGTGAAGCTGCCGCTGGCCATGGGGCATGAGACGGTGGGCCGCGTGGTGAAATGGGGGCCGGAGGCCGAAGGGCAGGGGCTCGAAGTGGGGCAAACCCGCATCGTCTATCCCTGGGTCGGCTGCGGCACCTGCGCCAAGTGCCGGGCGGAGGAGGACAACATGTGCCTCCAGGGCAAGGCGCTCGGCATCTTCCAGAATGGCGGCTACGCCACCCACATCCTGGTGCCGGAACCGCGCCACCTGGTCGACCCCGGCGATATCGACCCGGCGCTGGCCGCCACCTATGCCTGTTCTGGCATCACCGTCTTCTCCGCCATCAACAAGCTGATGCCGATGGCACCGGATGAGCCGATCGTGCTGGTCGGCGCCGGCGGGCTGGGGCTTCAGGCGATCGCGGTGCTGAAGGCGATGGGCCACAAGCGCATCGTCTCCGTCGATCTCAGCGCGGAGAAGCTGGCGGCGGCGCGGGAGGCCGGGGCGAGCGACACGCTGGAAGCGGGCGGGGAGGATACGGTGCAGCGTCTGGTGGCGCTGTGCGGCGGGCCGGTCGAGGCGATCATCGACCTGGTAAATGGCAGCCAGACCGCGCGGATGTGCTTCGATGCGCTGACCAAGGGCGGCAAGCTGATCCAGGTGGGGCTGTTCGGCGGCGAGCTGACCGTACCGCTGCCGCTGATGGCGATGCGGGCGCTGACGGTGCGCGGCAGCTATGTCGGCAGCCCGAAGGAGCTGCGGGAGCTGGTGAAGATCGCCCAGGGCGGCCGCCTGCCGGGCATCCCCATCACGCGGGAGCCGCTGCGTAACGCCGACAGCGCCCTGCAACGCCTGCGTGCCGGCAAGGTGACGGGCCGCATCGTGCTGACGGCGGAGGCTGCATAGGGCGCAAGGGGCATGTAAGCTGCTGGGCATGCTGATCGAACCGGCTGCCCCGCCGCGCCTTTCCCCCTATGTGCCGCCTTATCCGCCGCGCCCGGATAAGGGCTTGCCGCTGCTCCAGATGCTCAAGGTGGCGCGGGAGAACTGGTTGGCGATCTGGGCTAAATCCTCCTTCGAGCGGGATGTCTATGGCAGCCGCCTGTTCCTGCGCGATGTGGTGGTCTGCAACAGCCCGGATTCGGTGCATTACGTCTTCGTCGAGCGGCACGAGAACTTCCAGCGCAAAAGCCCGCAGCACCGCCACGCGCTGATCCCGCTGCTCGGCGATGGGCTGTTCGTCAGCGATGGGCCGCTGTGGCGCGAAAGGCGACGCGTGGTGGCGCCCGTCACCCATGTCTCCCGCCTGCCGGAGCTGGCACCCGCGATCACGGAGGCCGCGGCCGAGCGCCGCGAGCAATGGCACAACCTGCCCCCTGGCCCGGTGGATGTGCTGGCGGAGATGGGCCATCTGACGGCGGAGATCATCTGCCGCACCATCTTCGGTCGCGCCTTGGGCCGCGATGCGGCGGGGGAGGTGGTTGCGGCCTTCGCCGAGTACCAGGCGCAGATCGGCCAGACCGACATCCTGTCCCTGTTCAACCTGCCGGACTGGTTCCCCCGCTTTCGCGGACGCCGCGTGCATGACGCGGCGCGCCGCATCCACAAGGTGGTGGATGGGCTCATCGCCGGCATCCTGGACGGAGAGCAGCAGGGCGAGGCCTCCCTCATCCGCGCCATGTCGGAGGCCAAGGTGCCGGGCACGGACCGCCCGATGGACCGCACCGCCTTCCGCAACGAGGCGATCGTGCTGTTCATGGCCGGGCATGAGACCACCGCCAACACCCTCGCCTGGGCGCTGTTCATGCTGTCCCAGGACCCGGCCAGCGCCGAACGCCTGGCCGAGGAAGTGCAGGGCGCGCTGGGCGACCGCGTGGCCACCCTGGCCGACATGCCCAACCTGCCCTTCACCCGCGCCGTGGTGGAAGAAACGCTGCGCCTCTATCCCCCCGTGCCCCTGCTGTCGCGGGAGGCGCTGGGGCCGGACCGGATCGGCGACCGCCCGGTGCGGAAGGGCACCATCATCCTGGTCTGCCCCTGGCTGCTGCATCGCAAGCCGGGGCTGTGGGACCAACCGGACTCCTTCATCCCGGACCGTTTCCTGCCCGGCGCGCCAAAGCCACCCCGGCACGCCTATATTCCGTTCAGCACCGGCCCGCGCATCTGCACCGGCCAGCATCTGGGCCTGGCCGAGGCCACCATCTGCCTCGCCGCGCTGGCGGGCAGCTTTCGCCTGACGCTGGAGCCGGGGGTTCAGGTGATGCCGGTGGCGCGCCTGACCCTGCGCCCGGGCGAGACCCTGCCGATGCGCCTGACCCCTCGGTGACGGACCACCTCTACCCGTCGCCCCCCTGGCGCTGGTCCGCGCGCCGGGACCTGCTGCGCCACTGGCTGCGCGACCCGGTGCAGGGCCTGGCCGATTGGCTGCCGCACCAGGCGCTGCGCCTGCTGCCGACCGACACTGCCTCCGCCTTCGGCGCCCGCATGGGGCTGCGTGCGGGGCGCAAGCGGCAGGTTGGCTCCGACCGCGTCCGCGCCTTGCTGCGCCAACTGCGGCCGGAGGCGACGCCGGCGGAGGTGGAGGCGCTCCTGGCCGCGCATTGGGCGCATATCGGCCGCTGCTTCAGCGAATTCGCCGCGCTGTCGCGCTTCCGCGCCGAGGGCCGCATCGAGATCGTGGGCGGCGACCAACTTCTCGCGCTGCGCGATTCCGGGCGCCCGCTGATCATTGCCGGCCTGCATGTGGGCTACTGGGAGGTGGTGCATGCGGGCCTCGCCCAGCTCGGCATTCCCTTCCACGCCATCTACCAGCGCCTGCCCAACCGTTTTCGCATGCGGATCGCGGACAAGGCCCGCGGCCGCAGCCGCAGCGTGGCCGGCCCACATGCCGCGGTGGCGGTGGCGCCAACCCTCGGCGCAGTGTTCGAGGCGCATCGCGTGCTGGAAAGCCGCGAGGCCGCGCTGCTGTACTACGTGGACGAGTATTGGGAGGGGCGGGTCCACGCCCCCGCCCTCGGCCGGCCCTTGAAGATGGATGGCAACATCATGCGCGCGGTCCGCCTGGCCTCGGCCACCGGCGCGGCCATCGTCCCCGCCTATGCGCTGCGGCTGGGGGAGGCGGCGCGGTTCCGGCTGCATGTCCTGCCCGAAGTGCCGGTCGGCCCGCCGGGGCGCGGCCGCAAGGCGGTGCTGGAGGATATCGCGGCGCTGGATGCGGTGGTGGAGCAGGTGGTGCGCGCCCATCCCGAGCAGTGGTTCATGGCGCACGTCTTCCAGCCGGATCGGTAGGGCCGCCCAACACGCCCCTGGCCGCCGGCCGCATCCTGTGGCACCCCATTACAAACCGTTAGGGAACGACGCACCATGACCAAATGGGACAAGTCCAAGCTGCCGAGCCGCCACACCACGGTGGGGCCGGAGCGTGCGCCGCATCGCAGCTACTACTACGCCATGGGCCTGACGCAGGAGGAGATCAACCAGCCCTTCGTCGGCGTCGCCACCTGCTGGAACGAGGCCGCGCCCTGCAACATCGCGCTGTCCCGCCAGGCGCAGTCCGTGAAGATCGGCGTGAAGGAATCCGGCGCGACGCCGCGGGAGTTCACCACCATCACGGTGACGGACGGCATCGCCATGGGCCACCAGTCCATGAAGTCCTCGCTGGCATCGCGCGACGTCATCGCCGATTCCATCGAGCTGACCATGCGCGGCCATTGCTATGATGCGCTCGTGGGTGTTGCCGGGTGTGATAAATCCCTGCCGGGCGTGATGATGGCGATGGTGCGGCTCAATGTGCCATCGGTGTTCATGTATGGCGGCTCGATCCGCCCGGGCCGCTTCCAGGGCCGCGACGTGACGGTGGTGGATGTGTTCGAGGCGGTGGGCCAGCACGCCGCCGGCAACATGTCCGACGCCGATCTGCTCGATCTGGAACAGCATGCCTGCCCGGGCGCGGGTGCCTGTGGCGGCCAGTTCACCGCCAACACCATGGCCTGCATCAGCGAGGTCATCGGCCTGGCCATTCCGGGTTCCGCCGGTGCGCCCGCGCCCGACGAATCGCGCGATTTCTACGCCGTGCAATCGGGCCGTGCCGTGGTGGACCTGCTGCGAAAGAATCTGCGGCCGCGGGACATCGTGACGCGGGATGCGCTGTTCAACGCGGCCGCCATCGTCGGCGCCACCGGCGGGTCCACCAATGCCGTGCTGCATCTGCCGGCGATCGCGCATGAATGCGGCATCAAGTTCGACCTGCATGACGTGGCGGAGATCATGCGCGCCACGCCCCATATCGCGGACCTCAAGCCCGGCGGGCGCTATGTGGCGCAGGATGTGTTTCACATCGGCGGCGTGCCGGTGATCATCAAGGCGCTGCTCGATGGCGGTTATCTGCGCGGCGACGCCATCACCGTCACCGGCAAGTCCCTGGCGGAGAACCACCGGGAGGTGATCTTCCCGAAGGACCAGGATGTGGTGCGCCCGACCTCCGACCCGATCAGCCCGATCGGCGGCGTCGTCTCCCTCAAGGGCACACTGGCCCCGGAAGGCGCCATCGTGAAGATCGCCGGCATGACCAAGCTGCGCTTCGAAGGCACGGCGCTGTGCTTCGATTGCGAGGAGGATGCCTTCAAGGCGGTGGAGATGCGTGCCTACAAGGCGGGCGACGTCATCATCATCCGCTACGAAGGTCCGAAGGGTGGCCCGGGGATGCGGGAGATGCTGTCCACCACCAGCGCCATCTACGGCCAGGGCATGGGCGACAAGGTGGCCCTCATCACCGATGGCCGCTTCTCCGGCGCCACGCGCGGGTTCTGCATCGGCCATGTCGGGCCGGAAGCGGCCGTCGGCGGGCCGATCGCCCTGCTGAAGAATGGCGACCCCATCGTCATCGATGCCGAGGCCGGCACCATCGACATCATGCTGCCCGAGGCCGAACTGGCGGCCCGCCGTGCCGCCTGGAGCCCGCGCAAGACGCTCTATACCTCGGGCGCGCTGTGGAAATACGCCCAGACGGTGGGCCCCGCAGCGCAGGGCGCGGTAACGCATCCCGGCGCGGCCGAGGAAAGCCACGTCTACGCCGACCAGTAGCGACCCCAAAAGCCTTCTCCCTCCGACAGGGGAGAGGGCCACACCGCCGCGTCCTTTAAGGCGGCTCCGCCGCGTTCTTTAAGGCGGCTCCGCCGCAAACAGCCTCACCTCCGCCGCGATCGCGCCCGAACCGCGACATGGCGCCGGGGTTAACTCCCTATCAAGCGGCGGTCCAATTTTCGAAACCGGGCCGCTGCAGGGGAGCCCCCGCCATGCGCCGCCTCCGTGCCCTGTTCCTGCTGCTGCCGGTGCTGCTGTTCGCGCCCGGCTGCGTCGTTGCCGCCGATGTCACGCCGGTGGGCGGCTACGGCTATGGTTATGGCTACGCCCAGCCGTACTACGCCCCACCGCCGCCGCGCTACTACGCGCCGCGCCAGGTCTACCGGCCCTATTACGCCCCGGCGCCCCGCTACTACGCCCCGCCGCCGCACCATCGTGGTGGCTGGGACCGCGGCTGGGATCGCGGACGCCAGCATGGATACAATCGCGGTCCTGACTGGGGCCGTCATCGGGGCAACGACTGGGGTCACGACCGGGGCCACCGCAACTGGCGCTGAGACTCAGTCCGCCAGGTCCACCACCAGCGGCGTATGGTCCGAGGGCTGTTCTTCCGCCCTCGGCGCGGCATCCACCGAGCAGGCCTCCAGGCGTTCGGCCAATTCGGCACTCAGCAGTGCATGGTCGATCCGCAGCCCGGCATTGCGCTCGAAGGCGGAACCGTAGTCCCAATAGGTATAGATCCGCTCAGGCCCCGGATGCAGCGCGCGCAGCGCGTCGGTCAGGCCGAGATGCTCCAGCGCCCGCCATTCCGCGCGGGTTTCCGGCCGCACAAGTGCATCGGTCGGGGGCAGGGTGCCCTTGGTCAGGTCGTGCTCGGTCGGGCAGACATTGAAGTCGCCCAGGATGGCGAAGGGGATGAAGGCATTGAGCCGCGCCTGCGCCAGGCGCCGCAGCCGTTCCATCCAGGTCAGCTTGTACAGATAGCCCGCATCGCCACCGGAATTGCCATTGGGCAGATAGATGCCGGCCACCTGCATGCCGGCGGCCGCCACCTCGATGTAGCGGGCCTGGATGTCCTCGGCCCCGCCCGGCAGATGCTCCGCCACCACCTTGAAGGGGATGCGGGAGATCACCGCCACGCCATTGCGCCCGCCCGTCTGCCCCAGCGCATGGACCTGGTAGCCGGAGGTGGCGAATTCAGCGGCCGGGAATTCCTCCGTCTTGCATTTCAGCTCCTGGAGGAACAGCAGGTCGGGCTGCTGCCGCGCCAGGAAGCGCAGGATATGCGGCGCCCGCTTGCGGACGGAGTTCACGTTGAAGCTGGCCAGGCGAATCATGCGGCGGACACTGCCCGCTCTAGGCCGGGAACGAAAGGGTGACGCGGGTGCCCTGGCCCGGTGCACTGTCGATCGTCATGCCGCCGCCCAGATTCTCGGCGAATTGCCGTGCCATGGACAGGCCAAGCCCGGTGCCGCGGCCCGGCCCCTTTGTGGTGAAGAAGGGCTCGCCGGCATGGAGCAGAACCTCCGGCGTCATGCCGGTGCCGGTATCCACCACCGTCACACGCAGCCGCGCCGCGCCATCGGCCGCACGGTCGCGCCCCGCGAGCACCCGCACCTCGCCGCCATCGGGCATGGCATCGCGGGCATTGACGATCAGGTTGACCAGCACCGTCTCGAACTCCGCGCGGTCCGCCCGCAGCGGCGGCAGGCCCGGCTCCGCGGCGCAGGTCAGCCGGATGCCGGAGCCGAGCAGGCCGCCTACCATCTCCTCCAGCCGGCCGAAGCTGGCGGCCAGTTCGAAGTGTTCCTCCGCCCGGCCGTCCGGTGCCGAACCCTGGCGGCTGAAATCCAGCATGCGGGCGGCGATTCGTGCGCCGCGCGCCGCCGTGTCTTGCATCAGGGCGGCCAGGTTTCGGACCTTCGCCGGATCCTCCGCCCGCCGGTTAAGCAGGTGGGTCGCGGCGATGACGCTCTGGATCAGGTTGTTCATGTCATGCGCGACGCCGGCGGCGATCTGCCCGAGGGCGGAGGTGCGCGCGGCCTGGGCCAGTTGGATCTCCGCCTCCAGCCGCCGCGCCGCCTCCGCCTGCGCGCGGCTGAGGGCGGCGTATTCGCGCTTCAGGCCGGTTCGCGCCAGTTGGATCAGCGCCAGCAGCAGCGCCGCCACGACCAGGGCGGCGCCGGCGAATCCCAGAGCGCGGCCGGCCCAGATGCCGCGTATCTGGTCCATTTGCAACCCGTAGACGACGGCAATGCCATAGCGTTCCAGCCACCGCGCTGCGACCAGCCACTCGGCGCCGCGCCACGCGGTGGGCTGCGCTTGCTGCGTGGTGCCGATATAAGCCATGGCGACGCGCCCGGTCTGAATCGCCGTGCCGATGACGGTCATCTTGCCCTCATAGGTGGCGGCGCCCTCCACCTCTGCTTCCGGCAGCGCCGGATGCTGCACCAGGATGCGGCCGTCCTGGCGGATGAGCTGCACGGTGTCGGAGGGTGAGTTGACGATGGAGGCGTAGAACCGGGCGAAGGCATCGATGTCCGAGGTTGCCCAGATGACCCCACCATCGGGCATCCCCTCCCGACCACGGCGGGCGTGGCTGATCGGGAACACCAGGCGGCCGCGCACAAGGCCGACGATCGTCTCTCCGACGAACGGCCGCACCGCATCCACCCCGCGGCCCTGATGGGCCAGGAAATAATCGCGGAACGACAGGTCGATGGGTGTGAACGGGAAGGTGCGGCTCGATGCGTGCACCAGATTCCCGGCTGGTGAAACGATGCCGATGGCGCTGGTGCGGGGTGCGCTGTCGCGCAGCCTGGCAATGAAATCGGCGACGTCCGGGCTGCTGGCAATCGCATCCCAGTCGCTGTCCACGATGAAGCGGTTGACGGCGGTCAGATAGGCTTCCTGGCTCTCCAGCGCGCGCAGCGTGTTCTCATGCAGCAGGTCCACGGTATGCGTCAGCTGACTTCTGATCCTGGCTTCCAGGTCCTGCCAACTCAACCAGGCCATGCCCGCGGCAACCAGCAGTGGCAGGACCACCACGGCAACACAGATCGGCCTGAAGGTACCAGGGGTGGTAAGGGCGGGTGGTTTTGGGGCCGGGAGCGGCTGTTCGCGCGCCCGTCCGTTGGCCATAATGCTCGCGCCGTTCGGCTTGCGGGCGGAATCGGACGACACATCAGCAACTGAACCGAAACGAACTCCGGCGGTCATCGTTTGACCTTCGAACCCGTCTGAACGTTAACCCTTCGCAGTTACAGCGTCCAGAGTTCTTGCCGGTGCGACGCTGGGTTGCACATGCAAGGGTGGCAGGCGCCGGCCGGTCAGCCGACGCTGAAGCTCGTGCCACAGCCGCAGGCGCTGACCGCCTGGGGGTTCTTCACCGCGAAATGCGCGCCGATCAGCGCCTCGGTCCAATCCAGCTCGGCGCCGGCCAGTAATTCCATGCTCACCGGGTCGACGAAGACACGGCCGGGGCCATCGGCCACCACCAGATCATCCTCGGCCGGCGCATCCTCCAGGTCGAAGCGGTACTGGAAGCCGGAGCAACCCCCGGCATCCACCGCCAATCGCAGACCGGCGCCGGGCTTGCCCTGGCGGGACGCGATCTCCGCCACCTGGGCGCTGGCGCGGGGGGTGACGCGGAACGGGGCGGTCATGATGTCCATGGTGGGAAGATAGGATGGAAACGCCCGAGGTTCCAGGCTCCTCTGGCCGCAACCCTTCCAGCACGGGCGGGCGGGTGCTAGGCCCGGCGGGATGGATCCGAAGCGCCTGCCAGATGGGCTGGCCCCCTGGGCAGTCCGCACCGAAACCTCCCGCGGGCGGCTGCATGCCGAACCGGGTGGCGGCGCGCGTTCACCCTTCCAGCGCGACCGCGACCGCATCATCCACGCCACCGCCTTCCGGCGCCTGCAGTACAAGACCCAGGTCTTCGTCTATCATGAGGGCGACCATTTCCGGACGCGGCTGACCCACAGCCTGGAAGTGGCGCAGATCGCGCGCTCCATCGCCCGCGAATTGGCGCTGGAGGAAGATCTGGCGGAGGCGCTGGCGCTGGCGCATGACCTGGGCCACCCGCCCTTCGGCCATGGGGGGGAGGATGCGCTGGATGTGATGATGAAGCCCTATGGCGGCTTCGATCACAACGCGCAGTCGCTGAAGGCGGTGACACGGCTGGAAACCCGCTACGCCGGCTTCGACGGGCTGAACCTGACCTGGGAAACGCTGGAGGGCCTGGCCAAGCACAACGGCCCGCTGCGCCGCCCCAGCCCCTACATCATCGAATATGACCGGCTGCACCCGCTGGAGCTCCAAACCCATTCCAGCGCGGAAGCGCAGGTGGCGGCTCTGGCCGATGACATCGCCTACAACAATCACGATCTGGATGACGGCATCCGCGCCCGGCTGTTCACGCTGGAGGAAGCCGCGACCCTGCCCCTGGTGCGCGAAGCCCATGCCGAGGCGCTGAAGGCCAATCCCGACCTGCCAGCAGATCGTGCGGTGTTCGAGGTGGTGCGCCGGGTCATCAATGCCATGGTCAACGACACGGTAACCGAGACCCGCCACCGTATCGCGGCGCTGGGTCCGGGCAGCGCCGCCGATATCCGCGCGCATGACCGGCCGGTGGTGGCGTTCTCGGATGCGATGATGGAGGCGAACAACGAGCTCCGCGCCTTTCTGTTCCAGCGCATGTACCGCCACTGGCGCGTCAACCGCACCACCCAGAAATGCAAGCGGGCGCTGCAATTGCTGTTCACCCTGCTGCATGGCGAGCCGCGCCAGTTGCCGCCCTGGTGGCAGGCCAAGGCCGGTGAGCCCGGCAGCCCCGCCGCCGCCCAGGCGGTCTGCGACTACCTGGCCGGCATGACCGACCGTTTCGCGCTGGAGGAGCATCGGCGCCTGACCGATCCCTCCGTTCCGGGCTAGAAGCCCTCATCGTTTCCGGATTCGCCTTCCCATGACCCCGACCGCCGATTTGTTTGCCACCATGCGCGCCCATGTGGTGGAGGCGCTGACGCAGATCCTGCCGGACCTGCCGCCCGAGGCCTTTGCCCGCGTGCTGGTGGAGCCGCCGAAGGACGTGGCGCATGGCGACATGTCGACCAACGGCGCCATGGTGGTGGCGAAGCTGGCGAAGATGCCGCCGCCGAAGCTGGCGGCCGCGCTGTGCGAGAAGTTGCGGGAGTTGCCCGTGGTGGTGGAGGCGACGCCCGCCGGGCCGGGCTTCGTCAACCTGCGGCTGGATGAGGGGTTCGTGCGCGCCGTGGTGCCGGCGGTGCTGGCGGCCGGGCCTGCCTATGGCGATGGGCCGGCGCGGGAAGGCGGGCCGGTCAATGTGGAATATGTCTCGGCCAACCCGACCGGGCCGATGCATGTCGGCCATTGCCGTGGCGCCGTGGTGGGCGATGCGCTGGCGCTGCTGCTGCGCAAGGCGGGCTATGACGTCACGCGCGAGTATTACGTAAACGACGCGGGCGCCCAGGTGCTGGCGCTCGCCTATGCCACCTACTGGCGCTACCTCCAGGCGCTCGGCACCAGCATGACGGAGGAGGAATACGCCCAGTCGGTGCCGGGTGGGCTGCAATACAAGGGCGAATACCTGGTGCCCGTCGGCGTCGCCCTACGCCAGATCTTCAAGGAAACCCTGGCCGAGACGGGCGCCATGCCGGCCGGCGCCACGCATTGGCTCGATACGGTGCGGGACTTCACGGTGGAAGCCATGATGTCCTCGATCCGCGAGGACCTCGCGGCACTCGGCGTGCAGCACGACGTCTTTATCAGCGAACGCGCCATCGTGGCCGAGGGCTGGCTGGAGAAGGCGGAGGCCACGCTTTCGGCCAAGGACCTGATCTACACCGGCGTGCTGGAGCCGCCGAAGGGCAAGACGCCGGAGGACTGGGAGCCCCGCCCGCAGGTGCTGTTCCGCGCCACCCAGTTCGGCGACGATGTGGACCGCCCGCTGCGGAAGTCCGATGGCTCCGGCACCTATTTTGCGAACGACGTGGCGAATCATCTCGCCAAGATCGATCGCGGTTTCCCGCAGCTGGTGCAGGTGTGGGGCGCCGACCATGGCGGCTATGTGAAGCGCATGCAGGCCGCCGTCGCCGCGCTGTCGGATCGCAAGGTCAGTCTGGACGTGGTGCTGACCCAGATCGTGCATGTGGTGAAGGATGGCGAGCCAGTCCGCATGTCGAAGCGCGCCGGCACCTATGTGACGCTGCGCGACCTGATCGACGAGGTGGGCAAGGACGCCGTCCGCTTCACCATGCTGACGCGCAAGGCCGATGCGCAGATGGAATTCGACCTGAACAAGGTCATCGAGCAGACGCGGGAGAACCCGGTCTTCTACGTGCAATACGCCCATGCCCGCTGCCGCTCCGTCCTGCGCTCCGCCGGCGACCCCGCCCAGGCGGATCTGGCGCAGGTGCCACTCGACCAACTGACGGACCCCGCCGAACTCGCGCTGATCCGCCGCATGGCCGGCTGGCCGCGCACGGTGGAGGCCGCTGCTGCGGCGCGGGAGCCGCACCGAATCGCGTTCTTTCTCCAAGACTTGGCCAGCGACTTTCATGTACTGTGGAACAGGGGGCGTGACGATTCGACGTTGCGCTTCATCCGGGTGGAGGAGCCGGAGGCGACCCAGGCGCGTCTCGCGCTGGTGGCCGCTACTTCGGTGGTCCTGCGCTCAGGCCTCGCGGTGATGGGGGTCGAACCCGTCGAGGAGATGCGATGAGCGACATGATGGTGCCATCCTATCGCGTGCAGCGGGACCCCTCGGGGGTGCCTTGGCGCATGATGGCGGTGGCGGGCGGCATGCTGGCGGTGGTCGCGGTGGGGGCAGGGGGTTACTGGGCCTTCCAGCGCTCCGGCGGTGGCGGTGTGCCGGTTGTGGAAGCCGATCCGCGCCCCTTCAAGGTGCGCCCGGATGATCCGGGCGGGCTGCGCGTGCCCAACCAGAACGCGCTGGTGCTGGAACGGCCGGGCAACCGCCAGTCCGCAGCGCAGACCGGCCGGCCCGCGGGGCTGGTGCCGGAGACGGAAGCCCCGAACCTGGATCTGCTCCGCGCCGCCGTCGCGCCGCCACCGGTGGTGGCGCCTCGGCCCGTGCCGCGTGAGCTGGAGATGCCGGATCCGGCAGCCATCAGCGAAGCCGCGCCCCAGTCGGAAGCGGTGCCACAGACGGCACCAGCGGTCGCACCGGTCCCGCGCGCGGTCGCCACTGGTCGGGTGATGGTGCAGTTGGCCGCGGTGACCAGCGAGGAGGGCGCCCGTTCGGAATTCGACCGCATCGCCCGCCGTGCGCCCGAATTGTTCGAGGGCCGCAGCCCGGTGGTGCAGCGGCTGGAGCGGGACGGGCAATCGCCGCTGTTCCGCCTGCGCACCTCCGGCTTCGCGGACCAGGACAGCGCCCGCCAATTCTGCGAGGCGCTGCGCGCGCGCAACTTCGCCTGCATCCCGGTTCGCTGAGCACAGAATGACCCCCAAGGCCGCCATCATCGGCATCGCCGGCACCACCCTGTCGGCGGAGGAAGCGGCGCTGTTTCGCCGCCACCGCCCCGCAGGCGCCATTCTGTTCCGCCGCAATGTGGAAACCCCGAAACAGGTGGCGGCGCTGACCGCGGCCTTGCGGCAGGAGTTGGGCGCGGAGGCGCCGATCCTGGTCGACCAGGAAGGCGGCCGTGTCGCCCGGCTGCGCCCGCCGCATTGGCCGGAATACCCGGCGGCCGCGCTGTTCGAGGATGCGCCCTCCATGGCGGCGGAGGCGAATGCCACGCTGCTCGGCCTGGAATGCGCCGCGATCGGGCTGGATGTGGTTTGCGCCCCGGTGCTCGACCTGCGCCTTCCCGGCGCGCATGGCATCATCGGCGACCGCGCCTTTTCCGCCCGCCCGGCAGAGGTGGCCCGCCTCGGCGCCGCCTGGGTGCGCGGCCTGCAACAGGCCGGCTGCATCCCGGTGATCAAGCACATCCCCGGCCATGGGCGCGCGGAGGTGGACAGCCACGAATCTCTGCCGCGCGTCACCGCGGACCGCGCCACGCTGGCGGCGGACCTCGAACCCTTCCGGGCGCTGGCCGCGCCGGATGGCGGGGCCGGGCTTTGGGCGATGACGGCGCATATCCTGTATGAAGCGCTGGATGCGGCACGGCCGGCGACCCTTTCGCCCAGCCTGATCCGCGATGTCATCCGCGGCGAGATCGGCTTCGATGGCGTGCTGGTGTCCGATGATCTGGCGATGGGGGCGATGGCGGGACTTTCAGACGACCTGGCCGGCGCCACCATGGCCGCAGGCTGCGACTTGGCATTGCACTGCACCGGCGTGCTGGCGGAAAGCGCCGCGCTGCTGGCGACCTGCCCGGCCCTCTCCGATGACGGCGCACGACGCATGCAGCGCGCCCGCCGCGAGATGCTGGCGGCCCGCCGGGTGGTGGACCCCGACCTGCTGGCGCTGATCCGAGACCGGCTGCTCGCCACCCGATCTTTTATCACCGGGCCCGCCTTCGCGTGATCGCGGACATCACGGCGATCGCGCTCGCCGCCATCTTCGCCATCACCCTGCACGAAGCGGCCCATGGCTATGCGGCCCGCGCCCTGGGCGATGACACCGCCTATCTGCTCGGCCGCGTCAGCCTGAACCCGCTGCGGCATGTGGACCCGGTGGGCACCATCCTGCTGCCCGGAGTCCTACTGGTAACGCAGCTTCTGACCATCGGGCGGGTGGAGGCGATGTTCGGCTGGGCCAAGCCGGTGCCGGTGGATATCTGGCGGCTGTACAGCCCTCGCTGGGGCATGGTGCTGGTGGCGGCCGCCGGGCCGGCCATTAATTTCGTCCTCGCCATCGGCTTCGGCCTCGCGGCGCATCTGGTCACCGTCGCGGGCGGCGTGGTGCCGGATGCGGCGATGGACTGGGTGCTGCACTTCTTCGCGCTGTCGATGCTCTACAACGTGATTCTCGCCTGCTTCAACCTGCTGCCGATCCCGCCGCTGGATGGCGGGCGCATCCTGGTCGGCATCCTGCCGGCGCCGCTGGCCCGTCTGGTCGCCAGTACGGAGCGGTTCGGGCTTCTCATCGTCATCGGGCTGATTTTCCTGGTACCCTACCTGGTGCCTGGATTCGACCCGCTGCGGACGCTTCTGCAGTCGGTGGCGCTGCCGGTGCTCCAGGGCATCTTTGCACTGACCGGCCATGGAGGGGCGCTGTGACCGACCCGGTGCTGCATCTGCGTCTCGATGGCTATGAAGGCCCGCTGGACCTGCTGCTGGATCTGGCGCGGGCGCAGAAACTGGACCTCGCCGGCATCTCCATCGTGGCCCTGGTGGATCAGTACCTGGCCGTGATCGAGCAGGCGCGCGGCATGCGGCTGGAACTGCAGGCCGAATGGCTGGTCATGGCCGCCTGGCTCGCTTGGCTGAAATCCCGCCTGCTGCTGCCGAAGGAGGAAGCGGGGCCGGAGGAAGACCCCGAAGCCCTGGCGCTGCGCCTGACCGATCGGCTGGCGGAGCTGGAGGCAATGCGCGCCGGCGCTGCCTGGCTCGGCCAGCAACCGCAGCTTGGCCGGGACGTGTTCGGCCGTGGCGCGCCGGAAAACCTGAGGGTCGAGGACCGCTCCGGCCTGCGCGCCGACCTCGCCGCGCTGTGCCAGGCCTATGTCGCCGGCCGCCGCCGCGCCATCGCACTGCGCCCCTACCGCCCGAAGCCGCGGCGGTTGTGGAGCGTGCAGGACGCGCTGGCCCGGCTGATCCGGGTGCTGGGCGATTTGCCGAGCTGGGCGGTGCTGCAACGCTTCCTGCCCGAAGCGGGCGACCTGGACACGGTGGAACGCCGCGCCGCGCTGGCCAGCACGCTGATCGCCAGCCTGGAAATGGCGCGCGGCGGCAACCTGGACCTGCGCCAGGACCGCGCCTTCGGACCCATCCTGCTGCGCAAGGCCGAGCGCGCCGAGAAGGCGGATGATGTCCGCGCCGCCTGAGAACGACCTGCCCAAGGCCAGCCCGGAGCCCGCCGTCAGCGCCGCCGCGCTGCGACTGGCGGAGGCGCTGCTGTTTGCCTCCGACCGTCCCGTCGCACCCGCCCGGTTGCAGCCGCTGTTGGCGGAAGGGGAGGATGCGGCCGCGGTCCTGCGCGAACTGGGCCATGCGCTGGAGGGTCGCGGCGTGGTGCTGCTGGAGACCGGCGGCGGCTTCGTGCTGCGCACGGCGCCGGACCTCGCCGCCGCGCTGACCCGGGTGGTGGAGGTGCCGCGCCGCCTGCCGCGCGCGGCGATGGAGGCGCTGTCGGTGATTGCCTGGCACCAGCCTTGCACACGCGCCGAGATCGAGGAAATCCGCGGCGCCAGCCTGGCCCAGGCGACGCTGGAGGCGCTGCTGGACCACGGGCTGGTGGCACCGCGCGGCCATAAGGAAGTGCCGGGCCGCCCGACTCTGTGGGGCACCACGCCGCGCTTCCTGGAACAATTCGGCCTGAAATCCCTGCGCGACCTGCCGCGGCGGGAGGAACTGGTCAGCGGTGAGGCCGTGGCCCCGCTGCAGGCCCCGCAAGCCGGGGATGGGCCGGCCGGGTGAGCATCCGCTTCGAAGGCGTGTCCCACCACTACCCGGAACGCGGGATGGTGCTGCGGGATCTGGATCTGGAGGTCGGGCCGGGGGAGATTCTGTGCCTGCTCGGTCCCTCTGGCTGCGGCAAGACCACGCTGTTGCGCCTCGCCTCGGGGCTGGAGCCGTTGCAGAAGGGGCGGATCACGCTGGACGGGCAACTCATCGCGGAGCCGGGGCGGGAAACCCCGCCGGAGGCGCGCGGAGTCGGCTTCGTCTTCCAGGACTACGCGCTGTTCCCGCATCTGACGGTCGAGGAGAATGTCGCCTTCGGCCTGCGCCAGGTGCCGCGCGGGCAGCGCAAATGGCGGATCATGGATGCGCTGGCGCGTGTCGGGCTGGAAGCCTTCGCCAGCTCCTGGCCGCATATGCTCTCGGGCGGGCAGCAGCAGCGCGTGGCGCTGGCCCGGGCCCTGGCGCCGCGCCCGGCCGTGCTGTTGCTGGATGAGGCCTTCGCCAGCCTGGATGCCCGGCTGCGCGAACAGGTGCGGGACGACACGCTGCATGTGCTGCAGGAAGCCGGCATCGCCACCCTGATCGTGACCCATGATGCGGAGGAGGCGATGTTCATGGCCGACCGCATCGCGCTGATGAATGCCGGGCGAATCGAACAGCTCGGCCCGCCCTCCGCCCTGTATCTCTCACCAATGTCACAATTCGTCGCCACGTTTCTGGGCGAGGTCAACCGCCTGCCGGGCATCATCCGGGACGGGCTGGCGGAGACGCCGATCGGCCCGGTCAAGCCGCGGGAGCCGGCGCCGGCGGCGGAGGGCGGCGCGGTGGAGGTGCTGCTGCGGCCCGAGGGCCTGCGCCTGCTGCCGGCCGATTCGAATCTGGGCACCAGCGCGGAGGTCGAGGCTTGCCGCCTGCTGGGCGCCACCACCCTGGTGCATCTGGCGGTGGCGGACGGGCAGGGCGGGCTGCTGCACCTGCATGCCAGGCTGCCGCCAGGAGTGTGGTTGAGCCGTGGCGACCGCGTGACGGTTGCGGTGGACCCGGAACGGGCCTTCGTATTTCCGCCCGAGGCTCCCTAGATAGAACAGCGGGCGGTCGCGCGCCGGATTGGCTCGGGGTTTTCCGCGCGCCGGATTGGCTAGGGGTTTTCCGCGCGCCGGATTGGCGCGACGCGGCGATCCTGCTAACGGGACTGGCCCGCAGGCCGGCATGCCGCATGGCGTCGGGGATGAGGATTCATGCTGGGTCTCGATTGGACCGAACTCGCGTTGATCGCCGTGGTCGCTGTGGTCATCATTGGCCCCAAGGACCTGCCGGATGCCGTGCGCGGCATCGCCAAGGGCATCCAGAAGCTGCGTCGCATGGCCGGGGAGTTCCAGGGCCAGGTGGATGAGGTGGTGCGCGAGGCGAAGCTGGAAGACGTCCGCAACCAGATCAACGAAATCCGCAGCTTCAACGTGCGGGACATGGTCGAGAAGGAAATCGACAAGGACGGCTCGATCCGCAAAACCTTCACGGAGGACCCGATCGGCAACCCGCTGCGCGACGCATTCTCGCCCTCGGCCGACATGCCGCCGCCGGTGCATGGCGCCGAGGTGACACCGCCGCCCGTTGAGGCGGAGCCCGCAGCCGGCCCGCCGGCACCCGCCTTCGTGCCCCCCGCCTTCGTGCCCCCCGCCTTCATCCCGCCCGGCGCCATCCCACCGCCCGCACCCGTGGCGGCCAGCCAGCCGACGCCGGCCCCCGTTCCTGCATTCGTGCCGCCTTCCGGCACCTCCGCCTCCTGACATACGGATCCCCCCACCGTGCCGCGTGATCCGACCGACGAAATCAACGACAAGCCGATGCCCCTGGTCGAGCACCTCATGGAGCTGCGAACGCGGCTCATGTGGTCGGTCGGCGCCTTCATCATCGCCTTTGCCGTCTGTTACTATTTCTCTCGCCAGATCTACGGTTTTCTCGCCGCCCCGCTGGCGGACATCCTGCAGCAGCAGGGCATGGGCGAGCGCCGAATGATCTTCACGGCGCTGTATGAGGCCTTCTTCACCTACCTGAAGGTCGCCTTCTTCGGTGCCACCTTCTTCAGCTTCCCGATGTGGGCGACGCAGCTTTGGCTGTTCATCGCGCCCGGTCTCTACAGAAGCGAGAAAAGCGCCGTCACCCCCTTCCTGGTGGTGTCGCCCTTCCTGTTCGTGATGGGCGCGGCGCTGGCCTACTACTTCATCTTCCCGATGGCCTGGAGCTTCTTCATCAGCTTCGAAACGCCAGCCGATGCGGGCACGGTGGCCATCCAGCTTGAGGCGAAGGTCAGCGAATACCTCTCGCTGGTCATGCACATGATTCTGGCCTTCGGCATTGCCTTCCAGCTGCCGGTGCTGCTGACGCTGCTGGTCCGCGTCGGCATCCTTTCGGTGGAGGGCCTGCGGAAGGGGCGGCGCTACGCCATCGTCGGCATGTTCGTCGTCGCCGCCATCATCACCCCGCCCGACGTCATCAGCCAGATCGGCCTCGCCGTGCCGATGATCCTGCTCTACGAGATTTCGATCCTGGCCGCTGTCTGGATGGGGCGGAAGAAGAAGGACGCGACGGAGACCTGAGCGCGCCGGGTTCATTGACGGGCCAGTCACTCTGCCTTAGCCGCTGAGCGCCACACCACGCGCTCAGGTCCAGTTCCATGCATGACATCAAGGCGGTTCGCGCCAACCCCGAGGCCTTCGACGCGGCACTCGCCAGGCGGTCCCTGCCGCCGGCGGCGGCGGAAGCGCTGCGCCTGGATGATCTGCGGGTGGAGGCGGTACGGCTGGTGCAGTCCGCGCAGACCACCCGCAACGAACTCTCCCGCCAGATCGGCGCCGCCATGAAGGCCGGCGACACGGCGCTGGCCGAGCGGCTGAAGGCCGAGGTGAAGGCCGCCATGGACGCCGCCGCCGCGGCAACACCGGAGGCACATGAGGCGGCGCGGGACGAGCTTCTGGCCGCCCTGCCGAACCTGCTGGCCGCGGATGTGCCGGAGGGCGCGGATGAATCCGCCAATGTCGTGCTGCACACCCAGGGCAGCCCGCGCGACTACCCCTTCACCCCGCGCCAGCATTTCGAGCTCGGCGAGGCCTTCGGCATGGACTTCGCCACCGCCGCCAAGCTCGCCGGCGCCCGTTTCACCACGCTGCGCGGCCCGCTGGCGCGGCTGGAACGCGCACTGGGCCAGTGGATGCTGAACCTGCATGTGGATGAGCATGGCTACACGGAAGCCAGCGTGCCGCTGCTGGTGAACGACGCCACCATGTACGGCACCGGCCAGTTGCCGAAATTCAAGGAGGATCTTTTCGCCACCACGGATGGCCGCTGGCTGATCCCGACGGCGGAGGTGCCGCTGACCAATTTCGTGCGCGGCGACATCCTGGCCGAAGCGGCGCTGCCGATGCGCCTCGCCGCGCTGTCCCCCTGTTTCCGGTCGGAGGCCGGTTCCGCCGGGCGGGACACGCGCGGCATGCTGCGCCAGCACCAATTCCCGAAGGTGGAGCTGGTCTCCATCACGCTGCCCGGCGAGTCCGAGGCGGAGCATGAACGCATGACGGCCTGCGCCGAGCGGGTGCTGACGGCGCTCGGACTGGTCTGGCGGCGCATCGTGCTGGCCGCGGGCGATACCGGCTTCAGCGCCGCCAAGACCTACGACCTGGAGGTCTGGCTGCCCGGCCAGCAGGCCTGGCGGGAGATTTCCTCCTGCTCGAACTGCCGGGATTTCCAGGCGCGGCGCATGGAGGCGCGGTTCCGGCCCGCGGGCGGCCCGGCGAGCGGCAGGGGCACCGAATTCCTGCACACGCTGAACGGGTCCGGCGTGGCGGTGGGCCGCGCCCTGATCGCGGTGCTGGAGACGCACCAGGGGGAGGATGGCAGCATCACCATCCCCGAGGTGCTGCGCCCCTACATGGGTGGCCAGACGGTGTTGCGCCCCGCTACTGCCTGACAGTCCCGCCCTCCGGCCCCGCCCCCTCGCGCGGCCCGGGCGCCAGCTCGGCGCCGGTGCGGGAAGGCTGCATCTCAAGCGCCTGGCGCTCCCGCGTCAGGCTCACCGCCAGCTGTGCGAGTTCCTGGCGCTGCTGCGTCAGGCGGGCTTCCATGGTTGCGACCTCCGCGCCGAGGTCCTGGCGCCGCCGTTCCATGGCCGCGACCTGGCCCCGCAGAGTCTCCGCCTGGTCGCGCAGCCTCGCCTGTTCCTGGCGCGCACCCTCGGTGCCCTGGGTGATGTCCCGCAGGCGGGTGCCGGCGGCCTCATTGGCGCGGTTCGCCTCGGCGAGCCGGGCCTCGGCCTGGGCCAGCTCTGCCCGGCGGGATTGCAGGTCCTGGCCAGCGGCCTGCGCCTCGGCGCGAGCGGTCTGTAGCCGCTGCTCCTCCGCCGCCGTGCCGGTCCGCAGTTCGGCGAGGCGCCGTTCGGCGGCGCCGACCTCGTTGCGCAATTCGGCGCTGCGGGCTTCCAGGCTGCGAAGCGCCGCGGTCGCCTGCTCCCGCGCCGTGCCCAGCCGGTCGAGCTCGGCCTGCGCCTGCTCCACCTGGCCCCTGCGCTCCGCCAGGGCGGCATCGGCCGCGGCCAGCGAGTCGCGAAGCCCCGCGAGGCGGCGATCCCGCTCGGTGACCGTGGTGTCCAGTTCGGCGGCGCGGGTTTCCAGGGTGCGAACCCGTGCCGTGGTGTCCCGCTCCGCCTGGCTCACCTGGCCCAGCCGCTGCTCGGCCTCCGCCAGGGCAGCGCGGCGCTCGGTCAGGCTGCGCTCCGCCTCCTCCAGCGTGGTGCGCAGGCCGGCCAGGCGGCGATCGGTTTCGCCGGTGACCTGCTGGCGCTCCGTCAGGGCCTGCTGCGCATTGGCGATGCCGGCACGCAGCGCTTCCAGCCGCTGCGCCTCCGCCTGCGCCTGTTCGCGCAGCCCGCCGAGGCGGTCCTGCGTGCGGCTTGCATCCTCGCGCAGCCCCGCGAGGCGCTGGTCCTCCGTCTGGCCTTGCTCGCGCAGCCCGGCCAACCGGCGCTCCGTCTCGCTCCTCTGCTCGCGCAGCCCGGCGAGGCGCTGGTCCTCGGACTGCGCCTGTTCGCGCAGCCCGGCCAGCCGGCGCTCCGCCTCTGCCACCTGCTCACGGAGCCCGGCCAGGCGCTGATCCGTGGAAGCTCCCAGGGTCCGCAGGCCACCAAGGCGCTGCTCCGCCTCCGCCAGCTGGGTCCGCAGGCCGCCCAGTCGCTGGTCTTCCGATTGTGCCTGCTGCGTCAGCCCGGCCAGGCGACGCTCCGTCTCGGCCACCTGGTTACGCAGGCCGGCCAGGCGCTGATCCTCGGTCTGCGCCTGGCCGCGCAGCGTGCCGAGGCGACCCTCGGTCTCCGCCACCTGGCCGCGCAGGCCGGTGAGGCGCTGGTCGGCGGCCTGGCCGCCCTGGCGCAGCTCCGCCACGCGGCGCTCCTCATTCGTAGACTGGCCGCGCAGTTCGGCGAGGCGGCGTTCGGACTGCGCCGCCTGGTCCCGCAATGTAGCGAGCTGGCGCTCCTCGGCGCCGCGGCGCTCACCCAGCGAGGCGAGGCGGCCGTCCTGGGCGGTGGCCTGCTCGCGCAGCTCCGCCAGGCGGCGCTCCGCGGCCTGGGCGTCGCGACGCAAGCTGGCGAGACGCGCTTCGGCGTCGGTCAATGAGGCCTGGGTCTGGGTGGTGGTCTGCTGCAATTCGCCGGAACGGCCCTGGAGGCTGGCAAATTGGCTCTCCTCCTGCGCCAGTTGGGCGCGCAGGCGGCGGGTTTCCTGCTCGGCGGCGGCGCGGCGGCGCTGGGCGTTGCCCAGGGCGCCACCGGCCTCGCGCAGCCGATGCTCCAGGCTGGCCAGGTCGCCGGCGGCGGCACGCTCCTGCGCCAATGTCGCCTCGAGCGCCGAGACACGCTGACGCAGTGTGCCACCCGTCGCCTGGGCGCTGGCCAGCGCTCGCTGGTTCGCGGCAACCTCGGCGCTGCTCTGCACGGAGTAGCCGCAGCCGGCCAGCGGCGCGAGGATCAGCGGCGCGAAGACGTAGGTGGCCGGCTTGCGCCACTTCGAGATCGGCCCGCACGTATTGGACGACATGAGGCACCCCCGCTGCCATGATCGGCCGCCATTCCGCGGCACGCGCCCCCCTGGCGCGGGGGAATGGCAACGCGTCCCGGGCCTCCGGTCAACCTTTTGCATGGGCTAGGACTGTCATTGCCAGGTCACGTTACAGACCGGCCCGAATCGCCCTGCGCCAGGGTTGTTTCACACCGCGTTGGGCGCAAGATTTCCACGCAGGGGTTTCGTCGCCGGCGAACCGATCCGGGGGGCGCCCGCGTGTGAGATCGGGCGGGCAACGAGTCGAATGCAGGCGTTCTGGCCTCAGACCCCCGTCTTCACGCCCAGCCGGCCGGCCATATCCTGCACGAATTGCCAGGCGACGCGGCCGGAGCGCGCGCCGCGTGTCACGCTCCATTCCACGGCCGCCTTCCGCAGATCCTCCGGCGAGACGGGCAGGCCGAAGCTTCCGGCATAGCCCTCGACCATGGCGAAGAAGGTGTCCTGGTCGCAATTGTGGAAGCCGATCCACAGGCCGAAGCGATCGGACAGCGAGACCTTCTCCTCCGTCGCCTCGGAGGGGTTGATGGCGGTGCTGCGCTCATTCTCGATCATGTCGCGCGGCATCAGGTGGCGGCGGTTGCTGGTGGCGTAGAACAGGACATTGGCCGGCCGGCCCTCGATGCCGCCATCGAGTACGGATTTCAGCGCCTTGTAGTCGGCATCCTCCCGTTCGAAGGACAGATCGTCGCAGAACACCAAGCAGCGGCGGTCTCCCCCACGGAGCACGTTCAGCAGATCCGGCAGGGTGCGGACATCCTCGCGCTGGATTTCCACCAAGGCGAGCGAGCCGGGCAGTTCGGCATTGGCGGCCGCATGGGCGGCCTTCACCAGGCTGGACTTGCCCATGCCGCGGGCGCCCCAGAGCATGGCGTTGTTGGCCGGCAGGCCGCGGGCGAAGCGCAGCGTATTCTCCAGGATCAGCGCCTTCTGCCGCGCCACGCCCTGCAGCAGCGTGATCTCCACGGCGGCCACCTTCGACACCGGGTCCAGTCGCGAGGGCGGGCCGGGGTGCCAGACGAAGGCATCGGCCGCCCCGAGATCGGGCCGCGCGGCGGCTGGCGGGGCCAGGCGCTCCAGCGCCTCGGCGATCCGGGTGAGGGTGGGCAGCAGGGCGTTGGGCTCGGACAAGGTGGCGGCATCCGGATCATGTATTGACGGAAAGGGGGCGGAAGCTAGGTTGCGGGCCGATGCCCCGCAAGCCCGGGGCCGACCCCACCAGGAAAGCCGGACCCCAACACATGTTCATTTCGCCCGCCTATGCTCAGGATGCCGGTGGCGGCACCGGCGCTGTCGTCATGCAGCTTCTGCCGCTGATCCTGATCTTCGCCGTCTTCTACTTCCTGCTGATCCGGCCGCAGCAGAAGAAGATGAAGGAACACCGCGCCATGCTCGGCGGTCTGAAGCGCAACGACAAGATCATCACCGGCGGCGGCCTGGTCGGCACCGTGACCAAGGTGCGCGACGACAGCGACGAGGTGGAGGTGGAACTGGCGCCGAATGTCCGCGTCACGGTGCTGCGCGGCACGATCGGCAGCGTGGTGAAGCCGCCGGCGCCGGCGAATGACGTGAAGGCCTGACAAGCCCATGAAAAAGGCGCCGGGGGTTGCCCCCTCGGCGCCTTCTTCATGTCCGGTGGGACGGGTTCAGGCCGTCTGGCCGGTGGTCAGGCCGCCCTTGTCCATCAGGCCGGCGACGACTTCCCAATCGACCAGCTTGTTCAGGAAGTTCTCCAGGTAGTTCGGGCGGACGTTGCGGAAATCCAGGTAGTAGGCGTGTTCCCACACGTCGCAGCCGAGGATCGGCGTGCCTTCGCCGGTCGAGACCGGGTTGGCGCCGTTCGGGGTCTTCGTCACCTTCAGCTTGCCGTCGCTGCCGATGATCAGCCAGGCCCAGCCGCTGCCGAACTGCGTCACGCCGGCCTGCTTGAAGGCGTCCTTGAAGGCCTGGAGGCCGCCGAGGTCGCTGTCGATCTTCGCCGCCAGCTTGCCCGGCAGCTTGTCGCCACCGCCATTCGGCGACATCACCTGCCAGAACAGCGCGTGGTTCCAGTGCTGGCCGGCCTGGTTCAGCACCGGCAGGCCATCGGCGCCGGCCTTGCCGGCGTCCGCCACGATCGTCTCCAGCGTCTTGCCGGCCAGGCCCTTGGACTCGATCAGGCCGTTCAGCGCGGTGACATAGGCGTTGTGGTGCTTGCCGTGGTGAAGCTCCAGCGTCTCCTGGCACATGCCCTGGGCGGCGAGCGCGGAGGTGGAATAGGGCAGTGGCGGCAGGGTGAAGGGCATGGGGTCTCTCCCGTTTGGGGGCTTTGGCCAGCTTGCGGGGTAGTCCCCGCGAATGGGGCCCCGCGACCGGAGAATGACCTAGGCGTGGCCTCGGGAAGCGTCAACCGCACTTGCGGCCCGCGCCGCAGACCGTCATCTGGCGGCATGGCCGAACCCCCGCTTTCGCCGCTCGGCGGCTTCGTGCGCCAGCATGACCCGGACCGCTATCTGGCCGCGATCTTCGCGCCCGCGGCGAAGCGGGAGGCGTTGTTCGCGCTGCTCGCCTTCAACCACGAACTGGCCCGGGCGCGGGAGGTGGCGACCAGCCAGATCGCCACGCTGATCCGCCTGCAATGGTGGCGCGATGCAGTGGCGGAGGCCGCTTCGGGCCGCCCGGCCCGGCGGCATGAAGTGGCCGGGCCGCTGCACCAAGCCATTACAGCCGGCGCGCTGGATGCCGCCGCGCTGGCCGCGCTGGTCGATGCGCGGGAGGCGGAGGCGGACCCCGAGGGCATTCCGACGCGGGAGGCCTTCGGCGCGTATCTCCGCGCCGGCGCGGGCGGGCTGGCGGTGGCGGTGGCGCGGCTGCTGGGCGCGCCGGACGCGGCGCTGCCCGCGGTGCAGCGGCTCGGCGCGCTGCATGGCCTGGCCGGCGTGCTCCGCAGCATTCCCGCCCATGCCGCGCAGGGCCGCTGCCTGCTGCCGCAGGATGCGCTGGCCGAGGCCGGGCTGACGGCGGAGGCGGTGATCGCCGAACCTGCACGGGCCGAACCGCTTCGTCGGGCGCTGGCGGAGGAAGGCGGGGTGGCCCTGGCCAAGGCGGAGGCGGTGCCCCGGGTGGCGTTGCCTGCCGTGCTGCCGGCGGTGCTGGCCAGGCGGGATCTGGCGCGGCTGGCTGCCGGGCGCCCCGTGCCGCATCCGCGCGGCCTGGGCGACCGCGCCGCGCTGGTCTGGGCCGGGCTGCGCGGCCGGATCCGGAACGGGTAGGCGGGCCGCCTGCTGCGTGGCAGGCTGCGGCGCCCTATCGGACCGCCCAATGCCCAGCCTACCAGAGATCATCCTGTTCCAGACCGCGGACCAGGACCGCTACTTCCCCATGCTGATGGCCACCCTGCCGGCCAATCGCGCCTTCTGCCTGCGGCATGGCATCCGCATGGAGGTGTTCATCGGTGTGCGGCGCGGTTTCCATCCCTGGCAGGCCGCCTATAACCGGCTCGGCTTCCTCGGCGACCGGCTGGCGGATGGGTATCGCGGCTGGGTGATGCATCTGGACGCCGATGCCTTCATCGCCGACCCGCGCTTCGACCTTGCGGGCTACCTGGCGGGCCATGCCG
Organism: Falsiroseomonas sp. E2-1-a4; assembly: GCF_051433165.1. Classification (NCBI taxonomy): domain Bacteria; kingdom Pseudomonadati; phylum Pseudomonadota; class Alphaproteobacteria; order Acetobacterales; family Roseomonadaceae; genus Falsiroseomonas; species Falsiroseomonas sp. E2-1-a4. The sequence continues at coordinate 213,846 of NZ_JBHMFS010000002.1, forward strand.
ACCATGCGCTGATCCATCCGCCCGGCGCGCGGCAGGCGCCCTGGGACGTGAATTCCGGCGTGTTCCTGTGGAATTTCGGGCATGAGGCGGCGCGGGAGGCCGCGCGGCGCTGGATCGCGGCCTATGCGGCCATCCCGGATACGGCGTTGCGGGACGCCACGGAATGGAACCAGATCGAGAACGACCAGAGCATGCTGCAACGCCTGCTGCGGGAGGACCCGGCCCTGCTGGCCGCGCTGCACATCGAAACGGATGCTCTGATCGGCTACCAGCAATCCCGCTTCATCAAGCAATACGTCACCAACGACCAGCACAGCCTGGCGCAACGGACCGAGCGCATTGCCCAGGCCGTGGCACGGCTCGCACCCCGCCCGGCCAGCGGCCCGGAGGATCTGCGCCAGGCCGCCGCCCTGCTGCGCGGCGCGGCGCCGGATGCGCTGCAACAGGCGCTGCCGAAGCCGGAGGCCGCGCAGCTTGCCGTGGCGATGGCGGAGCTGCTGCGCGGCTGACTACGCCCGCTTGCGCTTCTTCGCCACGATCGGCGTCTGCACCTCGCCTTCGCGCGCCAGGATCGGGCCGAGGAAGCGGCCGGTGTGGCTCTCCGGTTCGGCGGCCACCTGTTCGGGCGTGCCGAACGCCACGATCCGCCCGCCGCCCTCGCCACCCTCCGGCCCGAGGTCCAGCACCCAGTCGGCGGTCTTGATGACTTCCAGGTTGTGCTCGATCACCACCACGGTGTTGCCCTGCGCCACCAGCGTGTGCAGCACCTCCAGCAGCTTGCGAACGTCCTCGAAATGCAGGCCGGTGGTTGGTTCGTCCAGGATGTAGAGCGTGCGGCCGGTGGCGCGGCGCGACAGCTCCTTGGACAGCTTGATGCGCTGCGCCTCGCCACCCGAAAGCGTGGTGGCCTGCTGGCCGAGATGGATGTAGCCGAGGCCGACATCGCGCAGCACCACCAGCTTGTCGCGGATGGCGGGTACGGCGGAGAAGAATTCCGCACCCTCATCGACCGTCATGTCCAGCACGTCCGCGATCGATTTTCCCCTGAATTTCACTTCAAGGGTTTCGCGGTTGTAGCGCTTGCCCTTGCAGGTGTCGCAGGTGACGTAGACGTCCGGCAGGAAGTGCATCTCGATCTTCAGCACGCCATCGCCCTGACAGGCCTCGCAGCGGCCGCCCTTGACGTTAAAGCTGAAGCGGCCGGGCGCGTAGCCGCGGGCGCGGCTGTCCGGAAGCTCCGAGAACCAGTCGCGGATCGGCGCGAACAGGCCGGTATAGGTGGCGGGGTTGGATCGCGGGGTGCGGCCGATCGGCGACTGGTCGATGTCGATGATCTTATCGAGGTGTTCCAGCCCTTCGATGCGTTCATGCGGGGCAGGGACCTCGCCGCTGCCCATCAGGCGGCGTGAGGCCGCCTTGAACAGTGTCTCGATGATCAGCGTGGATTTGCCACCGCCGGAGACGCCGGCGATGCAGCAGAAGGTGCCGAGCGGGATTTCCGCGGTCACGTCCTTCAGATTATTGCCGCGCGCGCCCACCACGCGGATGACGCGCTTCGGGTCGATTACGCGCCGTGTCGCCGGCATCGGGATGCGGCGCGCGCCGGACAAATACTGGCCGGTGATGCTGTTGGGGTTCGCCTCCACCTCCGCCGGCGTGCCCTGGGCGATGATGCGGCCGCCGCCCTTGCCGGCCGCGGGGCCGATATCGATCAGGTGGTCGGCGCTGCGGATCGCGTCCTCGTCATGTTCCACCACCAGCACCGTATTGCCGATGTCACGCAGGCGGCGCAGCGTCTTCAGCAGGCGCTCATTGTCCCGCTGATGCAGGCCGATGCTGGGTTCGTCCAGCACATACAGCACGCCGGTCAGCCCGCTGCCGATCTGCGAGGCCAGGCGGATGCGCTGCGATTCACCGCCCGAAAGCGTGGCGGAGGAACGGCCGAGACTGAGATAGTCCAGCCCCACATCAACCAGGAACTGCAATCTTTCTTCAATTTCGCGCAGGATGCGGCGGGCGATCTCCTGGCGCTGGGGCGTCAGGGTCGGCATCACCCCGGCGAACCATTTGCGCGATTTGATGATCGATAGATCGTTCACCATGCCGATGTGCTCGCCGGCGATCTTGACCGAGAGCGATTCGGGCTTCAGCCGGTGCCCGCTGCAGGTCGGGCAGGCACGGGAGGCCTGATACCGGGAAAGATCCTCCCGCACCCAGGGGTTGTCCGTCTCGCGGTAGCGGCGTTCGAGGTTGGGGATGACGCCCTCGAACGCCTTCTTCACGTCATAGGCGCGCAGCCCGTCCTTGTATTTCAGCGTGATCACCTCGCTGCCGGTGCCGTGCATCACTGCCAGCCGGAACGCCTTGGTCAGGTCGCCCCATTGCGTGGTCATCGAGACCTTGAAGTGCCGCGCCAGGCTTTCCAGCGTCTGGTCGTAATAGGGCGACTGCGCCCCCGCCCAGGGCTGCACCGCGCCATCCTTCAAGGATTTGGTGTCGTCCGGCACCACAAGCTGCGGGTCGAAGAAGTTCTGGGTCCCGAGGCCGTCGCAGGCGGGGCAGGCGCCCTGGGGGGAGTTAAAGGAGAACAGCCGCGGCTCGATCTCCTCGATGGTGAAGCCGGAGACCGGGCAGGCGAATTTCTGGCTGAACACCGTGCGGTCGCCGCCATCGGCACCTTCCGCATAAGCCACGCCATCAGCCAGGCCGAGCGCCGTCTCCAGGCTGTCCGCCAGCCGCGCCTCGATGCCCTCCCGCACCACGATGCGGTCCACCACCACCTCGATGTCGTATTTCAGCTTCTTGTTCAGCGCCGGCACTTCACCGACCTGGTGCAGCACGCCGTTGACCTTCACGCGCTCAAACCCGCGGCGCTGGAACTCAAGAAAATCCTTCTTGAACTCGCCCTTCTTGCCCTTGGCCACGGGGGCCAGCAGCAGCAGGCGCGTGCCCTCCGGCATCGCCATGATGCGGTCCACCATCTGTGAGACGGTCTGCGCCTCGATCGGCAGGCCGGTGGCGGGGGAATAGGGCACGCCGACCCGCGCCCAGAGCAGCCGCATGTAGTCGTGGATTTCCGTCACCGTGCCGACGGTGGAGCGCGGATTGTGGCTGGTGGTCTTCTGCTCGATGGAGATGGCCGGGGACAGCCCCTCGATGCTGTCCACATCCGGCTTCTGCATCAATTGCAGGAACTGCCGCGCATAGGCCGAGAGCGATTCGACATAGCGCCGCTGGCCCTCGGCATAGATCGTGTCGAAGGCCAGCGAGGATTTGCCGGACCCCGAAAGGCCGGTCACCACCGTCAGCTTGTCCCGCGGAATATCGATGTCGATGTTTTTGAGGTTGTGCTCCCGCGCGCCGCGGACGCGGATCTGGCCGCTCATGGATGGTCCACCGATTTCGAGGGGACGCCGCGCCCGGGTTGCGGGGCGACGTTCACGTTGTGTTCTAGAAGTTTTGCCACCATATAGGTGGGCCGGGAAGAGGTTTTGCGAGGTGCAGCCCGCGCAGCCCTGCTGCGACTGGCAGGATGGTCCCCTTCGGGCTAACTTCCGCGGTCGAGATCGAGGGATGCGCGGCGATGGCCGGTGTGAACAAGGTTATTCTCGTGGGCCGGCTGGGCAAGGACCCGGAGGTACGGAACTTCCAGAATGGCGGCCGGGTGGTGAATCTGCGCCTCGCCACCTCGGAACGCTTCAAGGACCGCGAAGGCAATCAGCAGGAGCGCACCGAGTGGCACTCGGTTGCGATCTTCAATGAAAAGCTGGGCGAGATTGCCGAGAAGTACCTGAAGAAGGGCTCCGAGGTGTATGTCGAGGGCCAGCTCGAAACCCGCAAATGGCAGGACCAGGCGGGCGCCGATCGCTACTCGACCGAGGTGGTGCTGCGGCAGTTCCGCGGTGAGATCGCCCTGCTCGGTGGCCGCGCCGGCGGTGGCGCCGATCCGGGGGAGGCTGATCCGGGCAGCAGCTATGGTGGCGGCGGTGGCGGCGGTGGCGGCGGTGGCGGCGGCAGGTCTTCTGCCCCGGCGCGGTCGGGTGGCGGCGGCTGGGACAATAGCGGCGGCGGCGCACGGTCTGGCGGCGGCGGGCGCAGTGCCCCGGCCAAGGGTGGCAGCGACCTGGATGACGACATTCCGTTCTGACGGGAGCCGCGCCGGGACTTACCCGGCGTAATTTTACCTTGATGCAATAACACCTCACGCCTAAGTCACCGGCGTGAGCGAAGCACCGGCAGATCCCCGCGCGACCCCGATCGAGATCATCCGTCGGCGTGTGCGCCTGGCCTACAACGCGGCGGCTGCGCGGGCCTGGACCCGTCTGCCGAGGGTTTCGGAGGATGGGCTGAACGCCATCTCCTTCCTGTTCCCGGTAGGCGAGGCGTTCTTCTGCCGCTCTGTCGCGCATTACCGGGGGCGGATCACCGACCCGGCGCTGCGCGAGGCGGCGGACCAGTTCATTCACCAGGAGGCCAATCACTCCCGCGAACACGCCCGGTCCAACGCGGCGCTGCGGGAGGCGAATGTGCTGGGAGCGGAGCTGGAATCCGTAGCCCGCATCCTGCTCGGCATCGCCAAGACCATCTGGCCCCGCGCAACCCAGCTTTCCATCACCTGCGCGCTGGAACACTTCACCGCCATCCTGGCGTCGCGCCTGCTGAGCAAGCGGCTGCTCTACAAGGACGGCACCGACCCGGCCTTCGCCAATCTCTGGCTGTGGCACGCGGCGGAGGAGATCGAGCACAAGGCGGTGTGCTTCGATGTGTACGAACACATCTTCGGCCGCGGCTTCTGGGCCTGGATGCACCGGATCTTCGGCATGGTCCTCGTGACCCTCACGGGCGCGATCGGGCTGCTGATCGCATTCTCGGTCGTGCGGGTGAAGCTGTTCTTCCGGCCGCGCCGTGCGGCGAAGGCGACCGGGGCGGGCGCGGCACCCTCCGGCCCCAGCCTCCGCAACCTGTTCGGCAGCCTGCCGATCAGCACCTATACCGCCTATTTCCGCCGCGATTTTCATCCCTGGGACGAGGATGACCGGGCTCTGCTGGAAGCCTGGAAGCGGGAACATCCCGGCTTCGGGCTGCCGGACCACCACCACACGGCGGCGGCCTAGAACGCTGCCTCAGACACGGTCGAAGCGTAGCAGGCTGTAGCGCAGCAAGCCGCGCCGCCCCACCCAATCCAGCATCCCCAACCCGCTGCGCGCCAGGTTTTGGCCGAAGCCGCGCTTGGTGCCGCGGGCCAGCATCCGGCCGAGGAAGGCGTAGGTCGGCAAGGTGTGGCGCGTGATGTCGCGCAGCGTGGTCACCGGCAGGCCCGCCTGCGCCGCCATGCGGCGATAGCCGGCGGCCGAGCAGGTGACATCGCAGGCACCGAACAGGTTCAGCCGCTCCAGCACCGGCCAGCGGGCCATGCGCGCCATCGGCACCCAGGCGCTGGCAGGCACGAAATCCGAGATCACCAGCGCCCCACCGGGCCGCAGCACCCGCCGCACCTCGGCGAGGAAGGCGGCGCGGGAGGGGAAGTGGAAGATGCACTCCACCGCCAGAACGCGGTCGAAGCTGGCATCGGCGAAAGGCAGGGTGCAGGCATCGCCGGCGACGAAGCGCAGGCTACTGCCGGGGCGTGGCTCGGACAATTGCCGGGCGCGCTGCAACTGCCGTGGGTCGATGTTCAACCCGGTCAGGTCCAGCAGCTCCACCCTGTCCTGAAGGCAGGCCAGGGTGCCGCCGAAGCCGCAACCGGCATCCAGCACCCGCATCCCGGGCGTGATGTCGGCCAGGTCCAGCAATTCCAGGCTCAGGCGTTCGGCGGCCTGGGCGTAATCCTCCGGCCGGTCGGGCTGGGCGCTGGCGGGGTCGGGCCAGTAGCCCCAGTGGATGTGGCGGCCGAAGCTCTGCTCCAGCGCCGTATTGCCGCGGGCGAGCTGGGCCAGGAGCTGGTCGATATAGGGCAGGCTCACTGACGCCCGGACCCGATCTGCCACATGCGAATGCTGCCTCCCTGCCTGGCCATCTGTGCGATACTACGCAAACCCACGCCGGGTGCGAAACCAGCGGGCGCTTGCGGCCACTGAATCGGCCTTGCAAGCCCCGGCACCCTTCCGCAAAGGCCCGGAATTGCCTAATCCACAACCTGCGGGGCCTCGCTACGCCCGGCCCTGAATGAGGATTCCGCGTTGAGCGACACGTCACCCCCGCCCGGCGACCCGAACGGGACGCAAGGCCCGCCCGAAGGGCCAAACGGGCCGCACAGCGCCGCAGGCGGCCCCAGTGAATACGCACCGATCGGACTCGAGGAGGAGATGCGCCGCTCCTACCTCGATTATGCCATGTCGGTCATCGTCTCCCGCGCCCTGCCGGATGCGCGGGACGGGCTAAAGCCCGTGCATCGCCGCATTCTGTTCAGCATGAACGAGAACGGCTTCGCGCCGGACAAGCCGCACCGGAAGTCCGCCCGCGTGGTCGGTGACGTGATGGGTAAGTACCACCCGCATGGCGACAGTTCGATCTATGACGCGCTGGTGCGGATGGCGCAGCCCTTCGCGATGCGGGTGCCGCTGATCGACGGCCAGGGCAATTTCGGCTCGATGGACGGCGATCCGGCGGCGGCCATGCGCTACACGGAAGCCCGCCTGGCCCGTTCCGCGACGGCGCTGCTGGAGGGCATCGACGAGGACACCGTCGATTTCCAGGCCAATTACGACGAATCGGCCAGCGAGCCGCGGGTGCTGCCGGCCGCCTTCCCGAACCTGCTGGTGAACGGCGCCGGCGGCATCGCCGTCGGCATGGCGACCAACATTCCGCCGCATAATCCGGGGGAGGTGATCGACGCCACCCTGGCGATGATCGCCGACCCCGCCATCAGCCTGGAAGAGCTGATGAAGATCATGCCCGGCCCGGATTTTCCGACCGGCGGCTTGATCCTCGGCCGCTCCGGCAATCGCAGCGCCTTCGAGACGGGCCGGGGCTCCATCCCGCTGCGCGCCCGCGCGACGATCGAGGATATGCGCGGCGGCCGGTCCATGATCGTGGTCACGGAGATTCCGTACCAGGTCAACAAATCCACGCTGATCGAGAAGATCGCGGAGCTGGTGCGCGCCAAGGCGATCGAGGGCATCTCCGACCTGCGCGACGAATCGGATCGCGACGGGCTGCGGATCGTCGTCGAGCTGAAGAAGGATGCGACGCCGGAGGTGGTGCTGAACCACCTGTACCGCTTCACCCAGTTGCAGACCTCCTTCCCCGTCAATTTCGTGGCGCTGGATGAGGGCCGGCCGCGGCAGATGGCGCTGCGCGATGCGCTGATGGCCTTCATCAAGTTCCGCGAGGAGGTGATCCTCCGCCGGTCGCGCTTCCGCCTGGCCAAGGCGCGGGAACGCGGCCACCAGTTGATCGGCCTGGCCATCGCGGTGGCGAATATCGACGCCGTCATCGCGCTGATCCGCGCCGCGCCGGATGCGGCGACGGCGCGCGCGCAGTTGATGGCGCGGGACTGGCCGGCGGCCGATGTGGCGCCGCTGCTCGCCCTGGTCGATGACGAGCGCAACACGCTGGCCGATGACGGCACGGTGCGGCTGACCGAGGACCAGGCCCGCGGCATCCTGGAGCTGCGCCTGCAGCGCCTGACCGGGCTGGAGCGGGAGAAGATCAACGCCGAGCTGAACGACGTGGCCGGCACCATCACCTACCTGCTCGACATCCTGTCCTCCCGCCCCCGGCGGCTGGAGCTGATGGGGCAGGAGCTGGTGGCGGTGCGTGCGCTGATCGCCGTGCCGCGGATGACCGAGATCCTCGATGGCGTCGCAGACCAGGACGATGAGAGCCTGATCGAGCCGGGCACCATGGTGGTGACGCTGACGCGCGATGGCTACGTCAAGCGCACCGGCCTCGACGTGTTCCGCAGCCAGCATCGCGGCGGCCGTGGCCGCAGCGGGGCGGCGACGCGGGAGGATGACATCGTCCTCCGCAGCTTCGTCGCGCACACCCATCAATGGGTGCTGTTCTTCACCTCCCGCGGCATCGCCTTCCGGGAGAAGATCTGGCAGTTGCCGGAAGGCGGCGCGACCGGTCGCGGCCGCAGCCTGCGCCAGGTGCTGCAATTGCAGGATGGCGAGCAGGTGACTGCGGTGCTGCCGCTGCCGCAGGATGAATCGCTGTGGGAGAACCTGCACCTGGTCTTCGCCACCGCGCAGGGCAATGTCCGCCGCAACAAGCTGTCCGACTTCAAGAATGTCCGTGCCGTTGGCCTGATCGCGATGAAGCTGGATGAGGGCGACAGCCTGATCGGCGTTGCCACCTGCCGCGAGGGTGACGACGTGATGCTGGCGACCCGCAATGGCCGCTGCATCCGCTTCCAAGCGGAGACGGATACGCTGCGCGTCTTTGCAGGCCGCGATTCCAGCGGCGTGCGCGGCATCCGCCTGCTGAATGGCGATACGGTGATCTCGCTTGCGGTACTGCGCCATGTGGAGGGCACGCCGGCCGAGTTCCGGGCCTATCTGCGCGCGGCCGCCCAGCGGCGCCGCCAGAATGGCGAGGCGGATGCGGAAGCGGAGAACGAGTCCGTCGCGGCGGATGAGGCCGAGGAGGGCGTCGAGGTCGTCACCCTGACGCCGGAGCGTGAGGCAGAGCTCGCCGAGGCCGAGCAGTTCATCCTGGCGGTCACGGAAAAGGGCTTCGGCAAGCGCAGCTCGGCCTTTGAATACCGCCTCGCCGGTCGTGGCGGGCAGGGCATCCGCGCCATCGGCTTCGATCCCAAGTGGCGCACGGGGCGGGAGGTGGTGGCCACCTTCACCGTGCAGACGGGCGATGACCTGCTGCTGGTGACGGATGGCGGCAAGCTGATCCGCACCCCGGCCGACCAGGTCCGCATCACCGGCCGCAGCGCCATGGGCGTGCGAATCGCGCGGCCGGATGCGGAGGAGCGGGTGACGTCCTGCTTCCCCGTGGTGGATGACGAGGCGCCGGCACAGGCCGGCGTGGATGGAGCCGCCGCCGAGACCGGCGCGGTCGGCATGACGGAGCCCGGCAGTGACGTCTGAGAAACGCATCGGCGTCTATCCCGGCACCTTCGACCCGGTGACCAACGGCCATCTGGACGTCATCGCCCGCGCCGCGCGGTTGGTGGATCGGCTGGTGGTCGGCGTCGCCATCAATTCCGGCAAGGGCCCGCTGTTTTCGCTCGATGAGCGGGTCGAACTGGTGAAGGCGGAGACCGACACCATCTCCGCGCAGGCGGGGTCGGAGATCATCGTGGTGCCCTTCACCGGGCTGCTGGTGGAATTCGCCCGCCAGTCCCAGGCGCGGATGATCATCCGCGGCCTGCGGGCCGTGTCCGACTTCGACTATGAGTTCCAGATGGCCGGCATGAATCACCGCCTGGCACCGGATGTGGAAACCGTGTTCCTGATGGCGAGCGAAACGAACCAGTTCATCTCCTCGCGCTTTGTGAAGGAGGTCGCGACCCTGGGTGGCGACGTCACCTCCTTCGTCCCGAAGCTGACGCTGGAGCGCACGCTGGTGCGCGTGCGAAACCGCAAGGAAGCCGCTGAATGACCGTTCCAACCCTGCTCCGTCGCAGCCTGCTGGGTGCTGGCCTGGCCGCGCCGATTCTGGCCGTGCGCCCGGTTTTTGCCCAGACTCAGACCGCGCCCCAGACGGACCCCGAGAACACGCTATTCCTGGAACTGAAGGATGGCCGCGTCACCATCCAGCTTCTGCCGGAGCTCGCGCCGCGCCATGTCGAGCGGATCAAGCTGCTGACCCGCCGCGGATTCTACGACAACACGCCCTTCCATCGCGTGATCGAGGGTTTCATGGCGCAGGGTGGCGACCCCACCGGCACCGGCACCGGCGGGTCCGACCTGCCGAACCTGCCGGCGGAATTCACGCCGCCCGGCCGTGCCCGCTTCCTGCGCGGCACCTGTGGCATGGCGCGTACCAGCGCGCCGAACACCGCCAACAGCCAGTTCTTCATCATGTTCGCGCCGGCGCCCAACCTGGACGGCCAATACACCATCTGGGGCCGCGTCGTGGCGGGGATGGAGGCGGTGGACAAGATCAAGCGCGGGCAGGGGCCCTCCGGCATGGTGCCGCAGCCGCCTGACCGCATCCGCGCCATGCGCGTCGCCGCCGACGCGCGCTGACGGGCCGGATCAAGAATGACCTCTCGGAAGGACCAAGACAGATGAGCGCCTCCCTCGCGCCGGAAAACACGCTGCTGCTGGAGTTGGACAGCGGCGTGGTGACCATCGAATTGCTGCCCGAACTGGCGCCGCAGCATGTGGAGCGCATCAAGGCGCTCACCACCGCCGGCTTCTATGACGGCACGCCGTTCCACCGCGTGATCGACGGCTTCATGGCCCAGGGCGGCGACCCGACCGGCACCGGCACCGGTGGCTCCGAGCACCCGGACCTGCCGGCCGAGTTCAGCCCGCCGGCCAAGGCGAAGTTCGCCCGCGGTGTCTGTGGCATGGCGCGCACCAACAACCCGAACAGTGCCAACAGCCAGTTCTTCATCATGTTCGCGCCAGCACCGAGCCTCGATGGCCAGTACACCATCTGGGGCCGCGTCGTGGACGGCATGGATCTGGTGGACAAGATCAAGCGCGGCCAGGGCCCGAACGGCATTTCGCGGGAACCGGATCGCGTGAAGTCCATGCGCGTCGGCACCGCTGCCGCCGCCAGCCCGGCCGAGGGGGTTGACAGCACCCCCGCTGCCGACGCCTAACACGCACCTTGCGCGCCCCCGTTTCGGGGCGCGCACCCCCCGAGCCCGTAGCTCAGCCGGTAGAGCACGTGACTTTTAATCATGGGGTCGTGGGTTCGAGTCCCACCGGGCTCACCAGACATGCCGCCGCTTCCAGGAACCCAGCTTGGCGCTGGCGGCCCTCCTGGCGCCAGGCGGCGATCGCCGCGGGCATCGCCCTGCTGGCCAGTCAGTCTCTCCGACGCAGCGCGCCAGCAACCGTCCGGCTTATCAGTCACTGGTGCATGGTCGACGGCATCGCGATGCATGCGCTGGTTTCTGCGGAACCTGATGCTGGGCGCATGCCGGTGGTGCTGGTTCATGGCCTCGGCATGTCGAGCCGCTACATGGCTCCGCTGGCGGCATGCCTCGCCCGCGACGTTCCGGTCTTTGCGCCCGATCTGCCGGGCTTCGGCCGCAGCAGCGACCCTCCGCGGGCACTGACGGTCCCCGGCATGGCGGCAGCGCTGGCGGGCTGGATGGATGCCATGCGGATCGGACGGGCCACGCTGGTCGGCAATTCGCTCGGCTGCGAGGTACTGGTCGAACTCGGCCTGCAGCGCCCGGATCTCGTGGAAAGGCTGGTCCTGCAAGGGCCGACACCGGATCCGGAACACGCCTCGCCGCTGCGGCAGATCTCCCTGTTCCTGCTGACATCGTTGTTCGAGCGGCCATCGATCGCCCGGGTGGCCCTGGTAGACTACCTGCGCGCCGGGGTGTGGCGCTATGCCCGGACCTTTCGCCACATGACCCGCTATCGCATGGCGGCGGGCCTGCCGCAGATTGCGGTGCCGGCGCTGGTCGTGGTCGGCGCGCGGGACTACCTGGTGCCGCGCGCCTGGGCGGAGCGGATGACGCGGCTGCTGCCACAGGCGCGCCTCGTCACGGTGCCACGTGCGGCGCATGGCATGAACTATTCGCACCCGCGGGAGATGCGGGACGCCATCCTGCCATTCCTGCGGGCGCCGCCGGGGGCTACCCGCCCGTATCGGTCTCGATCCGCCCCTGGCGCTGCAGCGCGCGGGCCGTAAGCCAGACCAGCAGCGCCCAGCCAGCGCCAACCGTCCAGCCGGCCAGCACATCCGTTGGCCAGTGTACGCCCAGATAGACACGGCTGATCCCGACCAGCATCGTCAACAGCACGGCGGCACTGAGCACGAAGATCTTCACCCGCAGGTCCGGCTCCACACGTGCCAGCAGCGCGCCGAGGGTCAGGTAGACCACGGCTGCCATCATGGAGTGCCCGCTCGGGAAACTGGCCGTCGCGACGTAGGAGCCATGCGGCACCAGGTCAGGGCGCGGGCGCTCGAACACCGCCTTCAACACGGTGCTGACCAGGATGCCGCTGCCCACCGCGGCCAGAAGCAACGCGGCAGCGTGCCACAGCCGCCGCAGCGCCATGAACACGGTCACGGCGAGGATCAGCAGCACCAGCACGGCCACGCCGCCAAGCGCGGTGACGTCCCGGCCCATCTCCTCGAGCCATCCCGGCCCGAGCGGGTCCGCCGGATCGGCAGAGGACCGCAATGCCAGGAGCAGGGCGCGGTCGGTTTCCACCGTCTTGCCGTCAAAGACGGCATCGCTCAGCTCGATGAAGCCCCAGGTGGCGCTGGCCAGAAGCAGCAGCAGCGTGACGGTGCCAAGTTCCAGTCGCTCACCGACCGAGGACAACGAAGCGCTGAATCGGTGCCACAGATGCAGGTGGAGCGGAGCTCTGGCTGTCATGCGTCCCACCAAGCGCAACACGACGCCGGCGGCGAAGGCTGCGGGCCGCCGGCTGGCGCAGAAGATAGCTGGCCGCGACCCGGGTGGTTGTGCCCAAGTCACGGCCAGCGAAGACAAGTTCCGCTAAGTGACCTTCTTGTAAACCGTGAGTCCCAGGACAAACAGGATCACGGCGATGATGATCGCCAGCCAGAACAGAATCTTGGCGATTTCGATGAACGCGCCGCCGAGGCCGCCGAAGCCCAGCACCGCCAGCACGAGTCCCACGACGGCAAGTATGATGGCCCATTTGATCATCGGAGTTTCCTTCACGTGACAGGAAGCAACAGAACGACTGATGCGCGCTGAAGTTCAGCCACAATCGTTCAGCCAATTCCGGAAATTCAACGGGGTGCCCCCGCCAGGTTGTTCGGGTCCAGCCCCATGGCGGAGGCGGTTACTGGCGTAAGCTGCCCCGTGACCTGCAGCGACCGGCTCTGCTGGAAGCGCTCGATCGCCGTCTGCGTTGCGGGGCCCCAGATGCCGTCGACGCCGCCCTCGTAGAAGCCCAGCGATCGCAGCCGGGTCTGCACGTTCCGCACAACCTGCTCGCTCAGCACCTCGGTCGTGGCGGGAGGTGCTGAATGGGCTGGGAGCAGTTCCGCCGGGTTCACACCCAGTGTGGCGGCGGTGGCGGGGTTCATCTCACCTGTCGCCTGCAGGCCGCGCCCCTGCTGGAAGGTCTCGAGCGCGGTGCGGCTGGCCGGACCCCAGATGCCGTCCGCCGCGCCAGTATAGGCGCCGGCACGCCGCAGCGCCTCCTGCACCTTGACGACCGCGTCGCGTTCCAGCGGTTGGGCGTAGGTGAGGGGCTGGGCGGGCTGCGCGAGGCTATGGGCCGGCGTCAGCGCAAGCTGCGTGCCGAGCGCCAGGCTGAATGCAAGTCCGGAGAGCTTCATGGCGGTCGCCCCAATTGTTCCGCGGCATGAACACCGCGGAACGCCAGGGGTTCACCGCCAGGGGCGGGGATCAGGCGACCGGCTGCACTTCCGTGTAGGGCAGGCGCTTGACCCGATCCATGTTCACACCCTCGATCCGCAGCAGCCGGGTGGGGCCGTCGCGGCGCGGTGCGTGCAGCACGCCCGGCTCATACAGATGCGCGTCACCCGGGCGCAGCGTGTAGTCGCGGGTGCGGACCGCCTTGCCGGATTTCAGGCCATCCGGCCGCGCCAAGCAGTCGAAGTCGCTCATCACCGTCTCACCGGCCGCCTGGCCGTAGATCGCCCAGGACGGGCCGTGGTCATGCGGGCCGCTGGATTTGGCGTCGGTGTAGGCATGTGCGAGGACGGTGAAGCCGAGCTCCGGGTCCTCATACAGCACGTGACGCTCCGGCGTTCCCTCCGGGATGTTGGCGGCGACGAAGCCGGAATCCTTCAGCGCCTCTCGCACCAGAGCGCAGACCTTTTCCCGCCCCGCCGGGCCAGGATGATCCGCCAGCGCGGATTTGCATTGCGCGGTGAAGTCGTTGAGCGTCAGAGCCATGTCGCGGCCTCCCTGTTGACGAGGAGAATCTTCTCCCGCCCCGCATCGCTGTCAATCGCCGCGTGCCGATTGCATGCGTGCCAGCCGGTCCTGCGCCGCCGGTGGGGACAGCAGTGAAACACTGACCGCCAGCGCGTCGCCCAGCAGCAGCGGCGCGAGGCGGGACAGCCGGGCCGCAAGTGGCTCCGCCACATCCGGCGCCGGGCAGGGCAGCAGCAGCGTCGCGGCGGCGGCGAGGGGCGTATCGGGCGGGGCGAGGGCAATGACCGTGGCACCCGATCCGGCCGCCAGCCTCGCCAGTGCCACCAGCGCCGCCGCACGTCCGGTGCCGCACAGGCAGATCGCCACCGCATCACCATCCATCGTCGCCGCGGCCATGGCCTGCATCTGCGGATCGTGCCGCGCCACCACGCCGCGACACAGGCCGAACAGGCTGAAGGCAATGTCCTGCGCCAGGGCGGCCGAGGCGCCACAGCCCCAGATCTCGACCCGCGCCGCGCGCAGCAGGGCCAGCGCGGCGCGTTCGATTGCCGTGCGGTCCAGGCCGACCCGCAGCGCCGCCAGCACCGCCTCGGCTCCATCCAGCACGCCATCCGCCACGAGCGGCATCGGCATGTCGGGTGTGATCGCATGGCGGACCGGACCGGCCGCGCCCTCTCCGCGCGCCAGCGCCAGGCGGAGATCCGCGAAGCCTTTCAGGCCGAGGCTGCGGCAGAATCGGATGACGGTGGGCTCGGAGACGCCGGCACTGCGGGCCAGGCCGGCCAGATTCGCGCCCATGGCGCCATCTGGGTCCGCGGCGACCCGCTCCGCCACCTTGCGCTCGGCCGGGCTGAGCCGGTCGAGGATCTGGGCGATTCGGTCGCGCATTGGTCCTCCGCCAAAGGCTGCGCTGCTACAGCCTGGGGGCGGGGGGCGGCAAGGCTTTGGGGCCGACCCTTTGGGTCTGGTTCAGCCGGCGCGGGTCATCGCCTCCGCCGTCTGCTGCAGGCGCAGCGCGGCGTCGCGGGCGAGCGCGGTGTCCTCGGCCGCCTCGTGCAGCCGCTCCTTCAGCGCCTGGGCGCTGTCGCCAAGACCGTTCACGGCGCTGCCCAGCGCGGCCAGCTCGGCCCGGAACAGGCCGATCGCGTCCCGCTGCTCGGCCAGGGCGGCATCGAGGTTCCGCAGCGCCACGCGCAGGCGGCGCTCGTTGGAGTTGGGGAAGGTCACGATGTCGCCGGAGGCGAGGGTGTCGGTTTCAAGCATGGAGTGCCTCCGGTCCGCGAAAGTGTTGACGGGAGCTTAACAAGTCCATTTCTTGAGACAAGAGAAATAATTCGTTAACGAATTTCACCTGGCCGCGAGGGCAGCCACCGCCAGGCATCCCGCCGCGCCCACCGAAAGCACCCACCGCAACCGCAGGTAGCCCACCGGCACCAGGCCGGCCCGTGCCGCCAGCGACTCCGCGGCCGCCGTCACCAGCATGGCGGCCGCCAGCAGTGCCAGGCCCGGCCGCAGCGGCAGAAGCAGCGCCACCCAGCCGACGAGCTGCGGCACCACGCCCAGCAGGAAACGGCCGGGGCCGGGCGCCGGTGCGGCGAGCGCCAGGCCCCAATGCACCGCGCCGAGGAAGGCCAGGATGGTGGCGCCATAGGCGGCCAGCGCCCACCCACCCCAGGGCAGCCCGGCCAGGCCGGCGCCCGCCAGGCCGAGAAAGGGCAACAGCCCGGCCAGGCCGAGCCAGAAGGCGGGAATGGGAAGCCCGGGAATCATCTGCTGCATCCTCCGCATCTCGGCGCGTTTGGCCCCAGGGGAAGCCCCAGGGGACGTCCCAGGGGAAGCCCCGCAGGTTTCATCCCGGCGCACCGGGCGCTAAAGCCCAGGCCGAACCGCCTTGAGGCACCGCGCAACATGGCCACCAGTCTCGAAATCCTGCTGATCCTGCTGCTGGTGGTGGTGAATGGCGTCTTCGCGATGAGCGAGCTTGCCATCGTCTCCTCGCGCCGCACCCGCCTCGCCGCCCTGCTGCGCCGTGGCCATCCGGGGGCTGTCGCGGCGCAGGCGCTGGCCGATAACCCGCAGCAATTCCTGCCCACCGTTCAGGTGGGCATCACCATGGTGGGCATCCTGGCCGGCGCCTTCGGTGGCGCGCGGCTGTCTCAGACCCTGGGCGAGTGGCTTTCCGGGGTGCCGGCGATCGGCGCGTTGGGGCCGCAGATCGCCTTCGCCCTGGTGGTGGTGGCCATCACCTATCTTAGCCTGATCCTGGGCGAACTGGTGCCGAAGCAGATCGCGCTGCGCAACCCGGAGCGGGTGGCGGTTGTGGTCTCCCGCCCCCTGGCCTGGCTGGCGCGGGCGACGGCGCCGGTCATCTGGCTGCTCTCCACCTCCTCCGCCTTCGTACTGCGGCTGTTCGGCAAGCATGACGTCAGCGCCAACCAGGTGACGGAGGAGGAGGTGAAGGCCGTGGTGGCCGAGGGTGCCACCTCCGGCGCCATCGAGCGTGAGGAACGCCAGATGATCGAGCGGGTGCTACGCTTGGCGGACAAGCCGGTGCGGGCGCTGATGACGCCACGCAACGAGCTGGAATGGCTGGACCGCACCGCCCCGGCCGAGGATGTGGTGGCCCGCCTGCGCGCCTCCTCCGTCACCCGCTTCGTAGTGGCGGATGGGCGGGTGGACAATGTGGTGGGGGTGGTCGCGGCGAAGGACCTGCTGGACCAGATACTGGAGGGCGCGCCGATGTCGGTGGCCCGCGCCATGCGCCAGGCCCGCGTGCTGCCGGACACGCTCTCGGCGCTGGATGCGCTGGAACGGCTGCGCGGCGACCCGATCGGCATGGCGCTGGTGATGGATGAGTATGGCAGCTTCGAGGGGGTGGTCACCGCCTCCGACCTGCTGGAGGCGATCGTGGGTGAACTCGGCACCCCGCATCATGATTCCAGCCACCCGGCTGTGGTGCGCCACGATGGCAGCCTGCTGCTGGAGGGGATGATGCCGTCGGACGAGTTGAAAGCCCGCCTGGAATTGCCGGATCTGCCCCAGGAAGGCACCTATCACACGGTGGCCGGCCTGATGCTGGCGCTGCTGCAGCGCGTGCCGAAGGAGGGGGACCGCATTTCCTGGGCCGGCTGGCGCTTCGAGGTGGTGGATATGGATGGCCGCCGCGTCGACAAGGTGCTGGCGGCGAAGGAGGAATTGCCGTCGTTTTGAGCCATCAAGTGCCGGGCGCGGCCTCCGGCCGCTTGGCTCGCCGCATTGGCGGCGGCGCCCTTTCGGGCGCTCGCCCGCCTTTGGCGGGCGCAGGGTGCGCGTTACCTTTGCGGGGGGTCTAGCTGCCGCTCAAGCGCCGCCCGCTCGCCCGCCTATTGGCGGGCGCAGGTCGCGCCGCTACTTCCCGTTGGCATGCGCCTTGGCGATCGGCGCGATGAATTGCGGCTCCGTGTCCCAGGGGAACAGGATCCAGGTGTCCTGGGACACTTCGGTGATGAAGGTATCCACGGTCGGGTTGCCGGCGGGCTTGGCATAGACGGTGGCGAAATGCGCCTTGGGCAGCATGGCGCGTACCAGCCGGGCCGTAGTGCCGGTATCCACCAGATCGTCGATCAGCAGCCAGCCGTCGCCGCCCGACTCCAGCGCCGCGGCGGGGGGCTTCACCACCTGCGGTTCACCACGGTGTTCCTCGTCATAGGTGACGACGGATACGGTCTCGATCAGCCGGCAGTCGAGTTCGCGGGCAATGATCGCGGCCGGGATCAACCCGCCGCGGGTGATGGCGACCATGCCTTTCCACGGGCCACGTTCCACTAGCCGCCAGGCCAGGGCCTTGGCGTCGCGGTGCAACTGGTCCCAGGTCACCGTGTAGTAGCGCGGCGCCATCGTCGTCTTTCCTGTGGGCAGAGTTTCGTCAGAACAGCTTGCCGCCATTGAGGACCTTGTGGTCCGGCGTCAGAACAGCTTGCCGCCGTCCGGGACCTTCAGGTCCGGCTTCAGCAGCACCACGGCCCCGTTCTCATCCGGTACGCCGAGCACCAGAACCTCGCTGTCGAAGTCTGCGATGCGGCGGGGCGGGAAATTGACCACCGCCATCACCTGGCGGCCGATCAGCCGGTCCGTCGTGTAGTGGACGGTGAGCTGGGCGGAGGATTTCTTCACCCCCAGCGCGCCACCGAAATCCACCCAGAGCTGGATGGAGGGCTTGCGGGCTTCCGGGAAGGGCTGCGCGTCGATGATCGTGCCGACGCGGATATCGACCTTCTCGAAATCGTCGAAGGAGATGGGGTCCATGGCTATCCCTAGCCTGTGTGGTGGAAGGGGGGAAGGGCGCAGGCGCCACCCTTGCACGATCCGGGCGTCCGGCGCATGGGCTTGAAGCGTCCCTGTCCAAGGAGGTCCCAAGAATGTTGCCCAACACCCCCAGCTTCCGCCTGGATGGGCTGCGCGCCCTGGTCACCGGCGCCAGCAAGGGCATCGGCCGCGCCGGCGCCGTGGCGCTGGCGGCCGCAGGGGCGGAGGTGGTGCTGGCCGCCCGCAGCCTGGATGAGCTGGAGGAGACGGCGACCGCACTGAGTGAGGCCGGCCACGCCGCCCGCGCCGCGCAGCTCGATGTGACGGACCGGGTGGCGGTCCGCGCGCTGGTGGAAGCTTCCGGGCCCTTCGACATCCTGCTGAACAATGCCGGGACCAATATCCGCGAGCCGTTCCTGGAGGTGCCCGACGAATCGGTGGACCGGCTGCTGGACCTGAACATCCGCGCCATGTTCACCGTGGCGCAGGCGGTGGCGAAGGGCATGGCAGAGCAGGGCAGGGGTGGTGCCATCATCAACCTGTCCTCGGTCAACGGCCATGTCGCCGGCGCCAACCGCACCGTCTACACGGCGACCAAGCACGCCATCGAGGGTCTGACCAAGGCGATGGCCTTCGAGCTCGGCCCGAAGGGCATCCGCGTGAACGCGGTGGCGCCGGGCTTCGTCGAGACGCCGCTGACCCGGGCCTTCCTGGCGGATGAGAAGGTCCGCACCAGCCAGACCCGTCGCATGCCGCTGGGGCGGATCATGACGGTGGAGGACATCATGGGCGCCATCGTCTTCCTGGCCAGCCCCGCCAGCGCCATGGTCACCGGCACCAGCCTGGTGATCGATGGCGGATTCCTCACGCAGTAGCCGACAAGTCGCAGCGCGGTCGGCTTGCCGGTCGGGCAGGGCGGCGTCACAACCCGTGTCGACAGTTTGCCAGAAGGTAGTTCCAGCATGAAGCGCGACTTCCACGCCCCCGGCCGCAGCGCCGTCTATGCCGCCAACGGCATGGCCGCCACCTCCATGCCGCAGGCGACGCTTGCGGCGCTGGATATCCTCCGGGCGGGCGGCAATGCGCTGGATGCGGCGATCGCGGCGGTTGCCGTGCTGGGCGTGGTGGAGCCGCAATCCACCGGCATCGGCGGTGACTGTTTTTGTCTGTACGCCCCGGCGGGCAAGGGCCAGGTGATCGCGCTCAACGGCTCCGGCCGTGCACCCATGGGTGCGACGCCGGAGGCACTGCGTGCCGCAGGCCTGACCGCGATGATGCCGACCTCCGCCCATTCGGTGACCGTGCCAGGCGCGATTTCGGCCTGGGCGCTGTTGAACAAGACGCATGGCCGCAAGGGGCTGGATGAGCTGCTGGCGCCGGCGATCCGCTATGCGGAGGAGGGCTTCTTCGTCTCCGGCCGCGTGGCCTCGGACTGGGAAAGCTCCGCCGGCAAGCTGGCGAAGCACGCCGGCGCGGCGAAGTATTTCCTGAAGGATGGCGCCGCGCCGAAGCTCGGCGACAAGTTCAGCAACCCGGCGCTGGGCGCCACCATGCGCGCCATCGGCAAGCATGGCGCCAAGGCCTTCTATGAGGGCGATATCGCCGCCGACATGGTGGCAACCCTGCGCGCCGCCGGCGGCACCCATACCGAAGCCGATTTCGCCCGCGGCGCCAGCGTCGCCGAATTCGTGGACCCGATCAGCCGCGCCTGGCGCGGGATGGAGGTGTTCCAGTGCCCGCCGAACGGCAGCGGCCTGCTGGTGCTGATGATCCTCGGCATGATCGAAAAGCTCGGCACGGTGGAACAAGGCCCGTTCAGCCCCGAGCGCCTGCACCGCCACATCGAGGCTGCGCGCCTGGCCTACCGGGACCGCGACGCCTTCCTGGCCGACCCGTCCCAGGTCGAGGTGCCTTTGGCGAAGCTGCTGTCCGAGGGCTACATCACCGACCTGGCCAAGCTGATCACCGACGGCAAGGCGATGGCCGAGCTGCCGGAGGCCGGTCAGGCCGATTGGCAGAAGCACAAGGATACGGTGTACCTCACCGTGGTGGACAAGGACGGCAACGCCTGTTCCTTCATCAACTCGCTGTTCGAGGGCTTCGGCTCCGGCATCTTCGCGGAAAAGTCGGGCGTCATGCTGCAGAATCGCGGCTACGGCTTCCGCCTGCAGGAAGGCCACCCGAATTGCATCGCTCCCGACAAGCGGCCGATGCACACCATCATCCCCGGCATGGTGATGAAGAATGGTGAGGCGATCATGCCCTATGGCGTGATGGGCGGGCATTACCAGCCGATGGGCCAGACCCTGTTCCTGGCCAACCACTTCGAATACGGCCTGGACGTGCAGGAAGCGCTCGATGCGCCGCGGCTGTTCCCCTACCAGGGCAAGGTGCAGGTGGAGCGTGGCATTCCGCCCGGCGTGATCGACCGGCTGAACCGCCTCGGCCATGACTGCACGCTGGTCGACAAGCCGCATGGCGGCGGCCAGGCGATCCTGATCGACCGGGAGCGCGGCTGTCTGGTCGGCGGCTCCGACCCGCGCAAGGATGGCTGCGCCCTTGGCTACTGAGCGCGATGACTTGAGGCGGATCGCCGAAAAGTCTGAATCGCGCGATCCAGCATAGGCTGGTTCGAGATGCGTGCGCGGAAGCGAACGCATCACGGCCCAGACCGGCCCACAGAAGGACTTCGCCGCATGACCGAACCCTGCGATCTCACCGCCGTCGAGGCGCGCCGCCTGATCGGCACGAAGAAGCTGTCCCCGGTGGAACTGCTGGAAAGCTGCCTCGGCCGCATCGCCGCGGTGAACCATGCGGTGAACGCCGTGGTGGCGCTGGATGAGGATCGCGCGCGCAAGGCGGCGAAGCAGGCGGAGGCCGATGTGATGGCCGGCGCGAAGCTGGGCCCGCTGCACGGCCTGCCGATCGGCATCAAGGATCTGGAGGAGGTGGAGGGGCTGCTCACCACCTGGGGCAGCCCGATCTTCGCCAACCATATCCCGACGCGGGACGAAGCGATGGTGACGAACATCCGCCGCGCGGGTGCCATCGTCACGGCCAAGACCAACACGCCGGAATTTGGCGCCGGCGCCAATACGCGCAACATTGTCCATGGCGCCACGGGCAACGCCTTCGACCCGACGCGCTCCGCCGCCGGGTCCTCCGGCGGGTCCGCGGTGGCGCTGGCCTGCGGCATGTTCCCGATCTGCTCGGGCAGCGATACCGGCGGGTCCTTGCGCAATCCGGCCGCGTTCAACGGCATCGTCGGCTACCGGCCCTCGCCGGGCCTGGTGCCGGCGGAACGGCGCGGGCATGGCTGGTCGGCACTGCCGGTGCTCGGTCCGATGGCACGCACCGCGACGGATGCGGCGCTGCTGCTGTCCGCCATGGCGGATGACGATGCGCTGGACCCGCTGGCCTACACCCTTCCGGGCCGCCGGGTGCGCGGCGGCGACCGGGATCTGTTCCCGCCGATGGCGGTGGACCTCGGCAGCCTGCGCGTGGCGGCGACGCCCGATTTCGGCATTTCGCCGACCGAGCAACACATCCGCCGTGTCTTTGCCAGCCGCGTCGCCGCGCTGACCCCGCTATTCGGCCGGGTCGAGGAAGCCACCCCCGATTGCCGCGGCACGGATGAGGCCTTCGAGGTGCTGCGCGCGGCCAGCTTCCTCTCGGCCCATGCTGAGAAGGTGCGGACGCGGCCGCAGGATTGCGGGCCCAACATCATCGCCAATGTCGAGGAAGGGCTGCGCTATTCGCTGGCGGATTATTCCCGCGCGGCCAGCGACCAGACCCGTATCTATCGCGGCTGGCAGAGCTTCTTCCAGAACCACGACATCATCATCAGCCCGGCCATCACCATCAGCCCGCGCCCCTGGACGGAGCTGTACCCGGCCCAGATCGACAACCAGCCGACCCGCACCTACTTTCACTGGCTGTCGCTGGCCTATGCGGTGACGCTTGTGGGCCACCCGGCGATCAGCCTGCCGCTCGGCGTGGATGAGGCCGGCATGCCCTTCGGCCTGCAGATTGTGGGGCCGCGCGGTGGCGATGCGCTGGTCATGGCCGTCGCGGCCGCGATCGAAGCGGCGGTGGCGGGCGATGCCAGCCTGGCCCGCCCGGTGCCGAATATCGCGGCGCTGAAGGCGGCACCGCCGATTTCCGGCATGCCGCAGTTCAAGACCTGGGCTTGAGCCGCTACCAGCTGCGATAGCCCCGGTCGTATCCGCGGCTGTAGCCCCGATCGTAACCGCGGTTGTAGCCCCGGCCGTAATACGGCCGGGAATGCCCATAGGAAGGCTGGCGATAATGGCTGCGCTGGCGATGGCTGTTGTCATTCGCCGAGGCGATGGCCGCCACGCCCAGCGCCGCACCGGCGCCGAGCGCCAGGGACGCCGGCACGTTCACCGTGCCGTCAGGGTTCTGGCAGGCGCCCAGCAGCAGGGTGGCGACAAGGGCAAGGGCAGGGACGACGCGCATGATGTGTTCCTCCGACGCCTTGAAAGATGGGGGGAGCCTACGGCACCCCAAGGGCGGGTTTGTGTCCGCGCCGCGGCGGTTGTTGCAGTATGTTTCAGCCCCAGCCGCCGGAGGCGGGCGTTAGGCTTCAATCGCCGGAAGCTGCGTTGATCAGCCCTTGCCGCCCGAAAAGGCGTTGAAGGTCTGCAGCGTGTAGGTGTCCTTCACCCCCGGCACGCTCTGCACCCGTTCCACCACGAACAGCCCGATATCCTGGTCTGTCTCCAGATAGAACTTGCCCAGCAGGTCGTACTGCCCGCTGGTGGAGTGCATCTCGGAAAGCTCCGGGATGCCGTCCGCCATCTCTCGCGCCACGCGATAGGCTTGGCCCATCTCGCATTTCACCATGACGAAGATGGCTCGCATATCCGCTACTCCTGCCTCGAAGGCGCGCAGATTGGCGCGGCGGCGGCGCGGCGGGAAGGGGCTGGCGCATCGGGCGGTGCCCTGTCTGCGGGGCATGAAGCTTGCATGGCGATTGCTGTGGCGCTGGCGTGACCCACCTTGCATAATTCCGGGTCCAAGGTCATCTGCTCGCCCCGCGAGACTTGCCCGATGTCTTGGCCTGCAACTGGTGACGAACAGTAACGGTGCCTTCCCCGGCGCGTGCCGCCGGGCCAGAACAACGCTGTCAGAACTGGTGTCGAATGCGAACATCCACCCAGCTTGCCGTCATGGCCCTCATCATCGGGGTTGGCGCGGCCTGGCACGTCTTCGGTGAACAGGTAGGCCTGCCCCGCCCACTGGCGCTGGTCGGGCTGGAGGCGGCCGCGCCCACGGCCCAGCAGCGCGGCGGGCCGGGTGGGCCTGTCGGCGTCGCCGTCGCGCCGGTCCGCACCGGGCCGGTGGTGGACCGCACCGAATCGGTTGGCACCGTCCGCGCCCGCAACGCCGTGGCGATCACCGCCAAGGTGTCCGGCATCGTCACCAATATCCGCTTCGTGGAAGGCCAGATGGTCGCCGCCGGCGACCAGCTGGTGGACATGGAAGCCGCCGCCCTGCGTGCCGAACTCGACCAGGCCCGCGCCCAGCATGACGATGCCCGCAGCCAGGCGCAGCGCGCCCGGCAGCTGCAGGCCGGCCAGTCCATCGCCGCGCAGCGGCTGGAAACCCTCGAAGCCCAGGCCCGCCAGGCGGAAGGCCGCGTCCGCGCCACCGCGGCGCGGCTGGAGGAGTTGCGCATCGCCGCGCCTTTTCCCGGCCGCGTCGGCCTGCGCCAGGTCAGTGTCGGCGCGCTGGTGCAGCCGGGCACGGTGGTGACCACGCTGGACGACATCGCCCGCGTGCGGGTGGAATTCTCGGTGCCGGAGGTCTTCCTGGCCCGCGTCCAGCCAGGCAGCCAGGTCACCGCCCGCAGCGCCGCCTTCGGCGACCGCCGCTTCACCGGCACCGTCGCCGTCGTCGACACGCGCATCGACACCAACACCCGCACGGTCCGCGTCATCAGCGAATTCGACAATGCGGATGAGGCGCTGAAGCCCGGCCTGTTCATGACGGTGGAGCTGGTGCTCGCCACCCGCGCCAACGCGCTGCTGATCCCGGAGGAAGCGATCGACCCATTGGGCGACCGCAGTTTCGTCTACGCCATCCGCGACAACCGGGCGAAGCGCCTCGAAATTCGCCTGGGCCAGCGGCTGCGTGGGGAGGTGGAGGTGCTCTCGGGCCTGGACGCGGGCGATGTCGTGGTGGTGCGCGGCATCCAGCGGCTGCGCAACGACGCGCCGGTGCGCGTGACCGAGACGATGACCCGCCCGACTTCCTGACGCCGGCGGCAATGAAGATTTAGCCCAGGGAAGCCGCGCGATGGTGCTCTCGGACGTCTCGATCAAGCGACCTGTCTTCGCGATGGTCATCAGCCTGATGCTCATCGTGCTGGGCATTGCCGCGCTGATGAAGCTGCCGATCCGGGAATACCCCGCGATCGACCCGCCGGTGGTCTCCATCACCACCACCTATCTCGGCGCCTCCGCCGGCGTGGTCGATACCCAGATCACCGAGATCATCGAGGCTGCGGTGGCCGGGATCGAGGGCATCAAGGTGATGACCTCCAATTCCCGCGATGAGCGCAGCCAGGTCACCATCGAGTTCCAGCTTTCCCGGAACGTGGACGCCGCCTCCAACGATGTGCGCGACCGCGTGGCCCGCGCGCTGGCCCGCCTGCCGGACCAGGCGGATACGCCGGTGGTACAGAAGGTGGATGGCGATGCGCGGCCCATCCTGTGGGTGGCGCTCGTCTCCGACCAGCTTTCGGGCATGGAGCTGACCGAGATCGCCCGCCGCCGCTTCGCCGACCAGCTCGCCATTGTCGAAGGCGTGGCGCAGGTGCTGGTGCTGGGGGAGCGCAAGCCCTCCATGCGCGTCTGGCTCGACCGCCAGGCCCTCGCCGCCCGTGGCCTGACGGTGCAGGACGTGGAGGACGCGATCCGCCGCGAGAATATCGAGCTGCCGGGCGGCCGCATCGAGGGCACGGCGCGGGAGCTGACGGTCCGCACCGACACCCGGATCAGCGAGCCGGCGCAGTTCCGCCAAGTGGTTCTGGCGCGGTCCGCCGGCGGTCAGGTGCTGCTGGGCGATGTGGCGCGGATCGAGGTGGCGCCGGAGGACACGCGCGGCGGCTACCGCATCAACGGCAAGCCCGGCATCGGCCTTGGCATCCTGCGGCAATCCACCGCCAACACGCTCTCGGTCGCGGATGGCGTGAAGGCGGAGGTGGAGCGCATCCGCGCCACCGTGCCGGATGGGGTGGATGTTGTCATCGGCTACGACGAAAGCACCTTCATCGCCCAGTCGATCTATGAGGTGCAGCATGCGCTGATGATCGCGCTGATCTTCGTGGTCGTCGTGATCTTCTTCTTCCTGCGGTCCTGGCGCGCCACCATCATCCCGGCAGTGGCGATCCCGGTCTCCATCATCGCCTCCTTCATCGCCCTGTCGGCGCTGGGCTTCTCGCTCAACGTGCTGACGCTGCTGGGGCTGGTGCTGGCGATCGGCCTCGTGGTGGACGACGCCATCGTGGTGCTGGAGAACATCCACCGCCGGATCGAGGACGGTGAGGCGCCGCTGCTCGCCTCGCTCCGCGGCGCGCGGGAGATCGCCTTCGCGGTGATCGCGACCACGCTGGTGCTGATCGCGGTCTTCGTGCCGCTGTCCTTCATGGGCGGCAATACCGGCCGGCTGTTCACCGAATTCGGCTTCGCGCTGGCGGCCTCCGTGCTGTTCTCCGGCCTCATCGCGCTGACACTGACGCCGATGATGTGCTCCAAGCTGCTGCGCGCGCATGAGGGTGAAAGCCGCCTGGTGCGCTGGACCGAGCCTTTCTTCCTCGGCATGAACTGGGTGCTGCGCACCACGCTGCGCCGGGCGCTGGCCGCGCCGATCCTGACCATGGGCGGCGTCGCGGCGCTGAGCGGGCTGGCGGTGGTGCTGTTCTTGGTCCTGCCCAAGGAATTCGCGCCGACCGAGGATCGCGGCGTCATCATCATCCCGACCACCGGGCCGGAGGGTGCCTCCTTCGCCTACACCACCGAACATGTGCAGCGGGTGGAGCGGGTGCTGCAACCCTTCGTGGAAAGCGGCGAGATCGCATCCCTGTTCGCGACCGTCGGCGGTTTCCAGCGACCGGCGCAGGCGAATGTGGCGAATATCTTCATGCGCCTGGCGCCCTGGAGCCAGCGGGACCGCAAGCAGCAGGCGCTTGCGGCGGAGATCATGCCGGGGCTGCTGGCGATTCCGGGTGTACGCGCCTTCGCGCTGAACCCGCCCTCGCTCGGCCAGCGCGGCTTCCAGCCGCCCGTGCAGTTCGTCATCGGTGGCAACAGCTACGATACGCTGGTGCAGTGGCGCGACGCCTTCCTGGCGCGGGCGCGGGAGAATCCGCGGCTGCTGAACCTGGACAGCAATTTCCGCGAGACCAAGCCCGAGATCCGCGTCGAGATCGACCGCCGCAAGGCCGCCGAGCTCGGCGTCTCGATCCAGGCCATGGGCCGCACCATCGAGACGATGCTCGGCTCCCGCCAGGTCGGCACCTATGTCCAGGGCGGGCAGGAATACGTGATCCTGCTGCAGGCGCGGGAGGAAGACCGGGCCAGCCCCTACGACCTGCAGAACATCTTCGTCCGCACCAGCAATGGCGGGCAGCTCGGCCTGATCGGCGGCGCCGGTTCCGCCCAGGGCGGGCTGGTGCCGCTCTCCAACGTCGTCACGCTGTCCGAACGCGCGCGACCGCAATCCCTGGCGCGCGAGGACCGGGTGCGCGCCATCACCATCAGCGCCTCGCTCGCCCCCGGCTACACGCTGGGCGAGGCGCTGGGCTTCATGGAACAGGTGGCGCGGGAAGTGCTGCCGCCGGAAGCGCGAATCAGCTATCGCGGCCAGAGCCTGGAATTCAAGGAAAGCTCCGGCGCGCTGTATGTGACCTTCGCGTTGGCCCTGCTGGTGGTGTTCCTGGTTCTGGCGGCGCAGTTCGAGAGCTTCATCCACCCCCTGATCATCCTGATGTCGACGCCTTTGGCCGTCACGGGTGGCCTGCTGGCGCTGCATTTCACGGGGCTGTCGCTCAACATCTTCAGCCAGATCGGGTTGGTGCTGCTGATCGGGCTGATGGCGAAGAACGGCATCCTGGTGGTGGAATTCGCCAACCAGCTCCGCGACCGTGGCCTTTCCGTGCATGACGCGGTGCTGGAGGCCTCCGTCACCCGGCTGCGGCCGATCCTGATGACCTCCATTGCCACGGCCTTCGGCGCGTTGCCGCTGGCGATGGCGACGGGGGCGGGGGCTGAGAGCCGCCAGGCGCTGGGCGTGGTGATCGTCGGCGGGGTGACCTTCTCCACCTTCCTCACGCTCTATGCCGTGCCGGCGCTGTATCTGCTGCTGGCGCCCTTCACCAAGCCGATCGGCGCCATTGCCCAGAAGCTGTCGGAGCTGGAGAACCAGCGGCCGGTGCATCACCCCGCTCCCGCGGAGTGACCGGCCCGACCCCGCTTTGGGCCGGCGGAGTAGGCGCGGGCGGCATCCCGCGCTAAATCCCCGGCAGCAATCACGGGAGAGTCCGGCATGGCGCATGCGGCAGCACAGAAATCCACGGGCATCGAGGCCCGCACCGGCGGGCAGCTTCTGGCCGATGCGCTGGTTGCCAATGGCGCGACGCATGTCTTCGCCGTGCCGGGCGAAAGCTACCTCGATCTGCTGGATGGCCTGTACAACCAGCGCAACCGCATCGAGCTGGTGACCTGCCGCTTCGAGGCCGGCGCCGTGCATATGGCCGAAGCCCATGGCAAGCTGACCGGCAAGGCCGGCGTCGCCATCGTCACCCGCGGCCCCGGCGCCTGCCATGCCGCCATCGGCGTCCATGTCGCCTTCCAGGACAGCACCCCGCTGGTGCTGCTGGTCGGCCAGATTCCCATGAACGAGACGGATCGCGAGACCTTCCAGGAAGTGGATTACCGCCGCTTCTTCGGCCCCATCGCCAAATGGGTTACGCAGATCGACGAGGCGGCGCGCATCCCCGAGCTGATGGCGCACGCCTTCGACGTCGCGACCAGCGGCCGCCCCGGCCCCGTGGTGGTGGCATTGTCCGAAGAAATGCAGAAGCACCTGGCCAGCGTGCCGGATATCGGCCCGGGCGCCGTGATGCCGGCCCATCCGGCCCCCGCGGCGCTCGACCGGATGATGGATATGCTGGGCCGCGCGGAGCGCCCGCTGGCGATCCTCGGCGGCAGCGGTTGGACCGCCGAGGGCCGCGCCGCCATCCGCGACTTCCTGGTCGGCAACGACATTCCCGTGGCGGTGTCCTTCCGCCGCATGGGCCTGTTCGATGGCACCTCTGCCCATTATGCGGGCGATCTCGGCGTCGGCGCCGATGCCGGGCTGGTGGCGAAGGCACGCGAATCCGACCTGATTCTGGCCTTCGGCACCCGCCTGGGTGAGCCGGTGAGCCAGGGCTACACGCTGTTCGACTTCGCCGGGCGCCAGCCGATCATCCAGGTGCACCAGGACCAGGCCGAGATCGGCCGGGTGCATCGCGTGGCGCTGGGCATCACCGCCGATGTCAACGCCTTTGCCGCCGCCGCCGCCGCCCTGCCGCGCATCGCCCAGCCGCGCTGGGGCGCCTGGCGCAAGGATGTGCGCGCGGCGCGGGAGGCTCAGGCCAAGCCGCCGAGCTATGACGGCCCGCTGAACCTGGCCGTCGCCCTGCAGGAACTGGAGAAGGTGCTGCCGGCGGATATCATCTACACCTCGGACGCCGGCAATTTCGCCACCTGGCCGAACCGCTTCATGCATGTGCGGGAGGGCCAGGATTTCCTCGGCCCGACCAATGGCGCGATGGGCTACGGCATTCCCGCCGCCATCGGTGCGG
The DNA here is from genome assembly GCF_051433165.1 of Falsiroseomonas sp. E2-1-a4. Taxonomy (NCBI): domain Bacteria; kingdom Pseudomonadati; phylum Pseudomonadota; class Alphaproteobacteria; order Acetobacterales; family Roseomonadaceae; genus Falsiroseomonas; species Falsiroseomonas sp. E2-1-a4. The sequence continues at coordinate 242,981 of NZ_JBHMFS010000002.1, forward strand.
CCATCACGCATCCGGACCGAACGGTGGTCTGCTTCGTCGGCGATGGCGGTGCGCTGATGACGGGGCAGGAGATGGCGACCTGCTTCCACCATGGCGTGGCGCCGATCATCCTGGTGTTCAACAACGGCATGTACGGCACCATCCGCATGTACCAGGAGCGCACCTATCCGGGCCGCGTCTCCGGCACCAAGCTGACCAACCCGGACTTCTCCCGCTTCATCGAGGCCTTCGGCGGCCATGGCGAGGTGGTGGAGACGACCGATGAGCTCGTGCCCGCCTTCCAGCGCGCCAAGGCGAGCGGCAAGGCGGCGATCATCGAGATCCGCACGAACCCGGAACAGGTGACCAACCGCGCCACCATCGCGCAGCTTCGGGCGCAGGCCACCAAGGCCTGACGCCCGAAACCGGTCTGCCGCCTATTCCGGCTGCAGCCCGGTTGAGCGCACCAGTTCCTGCCACAGGCTGCGCTGCGCCCGCATCAGCGCCGCGAATTCCGCCGGCGTGCTGGGGTAGGGCGCGTTGCCGTTGGCGGCCAGGCGCTCGATCATCGCCGGCTTCTTCAGGCCTTCGTTGATGGCGGCGTTCATGCGCGCCACGATCGGCTCCGGAATGCCCTTCGGACCCATCACGGCGGAGAAGCTGGGCAGGTCGTAATTCGGCACGCCCTGTTCCTGCACGGTCGGGTATTCGGGGGCCAACGGCCAGCGCGTCGCGTTGGTCACCGCCAGCGCCCGCACCTGGCCGGCGCGGACGGTGCCGATGACGCCGGAATAGCTGTCGAACACCAGCTGGATGTTGCCGGCGATGAGGTCCGCCAGGGCCGGCGCCGCGCCGCGATAGGGCACATGCGTCAGCTCCGTCCCCGTGCGCTGCATGAACAGCACGCCGAGCATGTGGTTGGCGCCACCGGCACCGGCGGAGCCGTAGTTCAGCTTGCCCGGATTGGCCTTCGCATAGGCCACCAGTTCCTGGATGTTCCGCACCGGCAGGCCCGGATGCACGCAGACCATGGCCGTGCCGGTGGCGAAGCTGGCGATGGAGGTGAAATCATCCACCCCCTCATAGCCCGGCGTCTTGAACAGCAGCGGCGCGCCGAGGTGGGAAGACGGGCTGGCCATCATCACCGTGTAGCCATCCGGCGCCGATTGCGCGACATGCGCCGTGCCGATGGTGCCGCCGGCGCCGGAGCGGTTTTCCACCACCACCTGCACGCCGAGCCCTTCGGTCAGCGCCTGCGCCTGCAGGCGCCCGGAGATGTCGCTGGCGCCGCCAGGCGGGTAGGGAACCACCAATCGGATCTGGCGCGAGGGCCAAGGTGCCTGGGCGAGTGCAGGCGTGGCGAGCAACCCTGCCGCGATGGCGGGCAGGTGACGACGGCGGATCATCGGGCGGACTCCGGAACGGCATGGAACTGGTCAATTCAATGCAAGAACGAGGCCGACCGCAAGCGTTAACGCCCGCCGTCATGGCCCGACCGCGTCGCCCTGCATGTCGCCCGAAGCTCACCCAGTGCCGCGTTGCAACCCGGCCACCGTGCGGCGCAGCTCCTCCACCTCCTGCTGCAGGGTGAAGACCATGCGCAACAGCATGGCCTGCATCTCCGCCTCCGAGGGCAATGGCGCCTCGCGCAGCGGCTGGGTGAGATCGAAGGGCTGCTGGCCCTGGGCTTCCAGCATGGTGTTCAGCGCCGCGGTGTCGGCGGCGTAGGTCTCGCGGATCGCCGCGAGGTCGGCGGCGCTGGGCATCACATCTTCAAGCCGCGGCACCAGGGGCGGGGCTTGCAGCAGGCCGGTGTGGCGCCACGCCTCGGTGAAGCGGGAAGCGCGCACCGGCTCGGTGAAGCCCGAGTTGAAGGCCAGCCAGGCGGCCAGCAGGCTGGCGTAGGGTCGGTCATTGTCCCGCACGCGTTGCAGCCCGGCCTCGACTGCGAATTCCTGCAGGAAATCCGTCACCACATCCGGGATGGCGTCGAAATTTCGCAGCAACAGGCGAGGGCCGAAGGCCTCGGCCCAGATCTCCGCATCTTCCCGCAGGGCGAAGCTGCGGTGGCGCGCCCACTGCCCGAAGGGCTGCACCGGGCCCCGGTTCGACTTCTCCTTGATGCCCCACTGGACATAGGCGCTGCGCATCCAGCCATCGATGCGGCGCAGGTAGCAGACGATGCGGATGTCATAGCCTTCCGCCCGCAGCCTCCGCAGCGCCGGCAGGACGAAGGCGGAACGCTTGAAGATCCATTCATTCGACCAGATCGCCTGGACGATGCCTGCCTCGCTGAGGGCGTCCAGCGCCTCCACCAGCAGACCGTACAGCGCCTCGCTCTGCGCCGCCGGGTCGGAGGCGGTGAAGAAGGCGTCGGAGCCGGTGGGGGACTGCCAGGCGCAGCGCTGCGGCCCGGCATATTCCAGCATCAGTCCGAGATAGGCGACGCCGCGTTCCCACAGCGCCGCCCGCCCGGCTTTCAGCGTCTCCTGGATCGAGGAGGAGCCGGTCTTGCCCATCCCCACATGAACGAAAAGGCGTACTGTCCTGCCACGGCCGGAGGCTGGTGGCGGTGTGGTCATCGCCCGACGGCGTAGCCCTGCATGCCGCGCGGATTGGCGCCTGCGAACAACTGCCCATCCGCCTCCTGCCGCGCGCCGGTCAGCCTTCCCTCGGACCAATCGCCGCCGACATCCACCAGATGGCCGCGCGCGGTCAGCAGGCGGGCGACTTCCGGCGCATAGCGGCCTTCCAGCACCACCTTGCCGGGGCGGGCAACGCGCGGCCAGAAGCTGCTCGGCCAGTGTTCGGTGTGGAAGGCGGGCGCGTCGATCGCCTGCTGGATGCCCATGGCGTGGTCCACCATGCGGGTGAACATGATGGGCTGCCACTGGTCCTGCTGCTCGCCGCCCGGCGTGCCGAAGCTCAGCCAGGGGCGGCCATCCTTCAGCGCCATGGCCGGCGACAGGGTGGTGCGCGGCCGCTTGCCCGGCTTCAGCCCGTTCGGCAGGTTCTCGTCCAGCCAGAACATCTGCCCGCGGGTGCCGAGGCAGAAGCCCAGGCCTGGCACCGCCGGGGAAGACTGGAACCAGCCGCCGGAGGGTGTGGCGGAGACCATGTTGCCCTGGCTGTCGATGACGTCGATGTGGCAGGTATCCGCGCCCGAGACGCCGAGGCGGGCCACGGTGGGCTCGCCGGCACCGGGCGCGCGGGTCAGCAATTCCATCCGGCTGACCGCGTCATGATCAACCCAGGGGGTTGCCATGCCGGGCAGGGTGCCAGGGCGGAGGTCGAGGCTTGCGGCCTCGCCCACCAGCTTGCGGCGTTCCGCGGCGTAGTCGTCGGACAGCAGATGGTGGATCGGCACATCGACGAAATCCGGGTCGCCGTAGAAGGCCTCGCGGTCCGCGAAGGCCAGCTTCATGCATTCGATGACGGTGTGGGCATATTGCTCGCCCAGCGGGTCCATCCCCGCCAGGTCGAAGCCTTCCAGCAGCGCCAGCGTCTGCAGCATCGCCGGCCCCTGGCTCCAGACGCCGCATTTCAGCACAGTGTGGCCGCGATAGTCGCGCCGCAGCGGGGCTTCCTGGCTGGCGCGCCAATGGGACATGTCATGCGCCGTCAGCACGCCCTTGTGCCGCTCACCGGAGGCATCGAGCAGCGCCTCCTTGGCGAAGAATTCCCCGATCGCCTCGGCGACGAAGCCGCCATACCAGGCGTTGCGCGCCGCATCGATCTGCGCGACGCGGTCATGGCCAGCCGCCTCCGCCTCCCGCAGCACACGCTCCCACGTTTTCCCCAATGTCGGGTTGGCGTAAAGGCCGCCGGCAACCGGGCCGCCGTTCCGCAGCCAGATTTCCGCGCTGGTCGGCCATTCGGTTTCGAACAGCGGCTTCACCGTGTTCAGCGTGGCGACCACGCGCGGCACGTAGTGGATGCCGCGATGCGCGTAGCCGATGGCGTAGGACAGCACATCGCGCAGTGACCAAGTGCCGTAGTCGCGCAGCATCAGCGCCCAGGCATCGAAGGCGCCAGGCACCATGGCGGGCAGGAAGCCGGTGCCGGGGATGAGGTCCAGCCCCAGCTCGCCCTTCACATACGCCACGCTCAGCCCGGCCGGCGCCACGCCCTGGCCGCAGATCACGCGCTGGGCGCCGGCCTTGGCGTCGTGGATGATGATCGGGCAGTCGCCGCCCGGGCCGTTCAGGTGGGGTTCCGCCACCTGCAAGGTGAAGCCCGCGGCCACTGCCGCATCAAAGGCATTGCCGCCGCGCTCCAGAACCGCCATGCCGACCTGCGAGGCGATCCAGTGGGTGGAGGCGACGACACCGAAAGTGCCGGCGATTTCGGGGCGCGTCGTGAACATCTGCGGGTTTTTCCGTCTGGCGGCTTGAGGCTGGCGATAGGCGCAGGCAGAAGCGTCACGGTCAATATTGCGGTGCGGGACAAGAATGCTGGTACCGGTGGTCGGGCCCTCCGGGGCGGGCAAGGATACGTTGATGGAAGCCGCCCGGCTGCTGCTGGCGCGCGATACCCGTTTCATCTTCGCCCGCCGCCATATCACCCGTCCCGCCGAGGCGGGCGGAGAAAACCACTTCCCGATCAGCGTCGCGGAATTCCGCCGGATGGAGCAGGAAGGCGGCTTCGCCCTGTGGTGGGAGGCGCATGGCCTGCTCTACGGCATCCCTTCCGCCATGGAGGTGGCGATGGCGGAAGGTCGCGTCGTGGTGGCCAACCTGTCCCGCACCGTGCTGGCGGAGGCCGCGGCGCGCTACCCGATCCGCATCCTGAACATCACCGCGCCGCCATCCGTGCTGGCGGCGCGGCTGGCCGCCCGCGGCCGCGAATCGGCCGCCGATATCGAGGCCCGCCTGGCGCGGGAGGCCGGACTGCCCGCCGACCTGCAGGTGGAGACCGTGCAGAATGACGGCAGCGTGGAACAGGGCGTGGCGCGCGTGCTGGCCGCCCTCAACCGAGCAGCGGCAGACGCTCGGCCAGCAGGAAGGGCGCAGCTGGCCCCGCCTGGGTGAACAGGCAGATCTCCGTCACCCGGCGCGGCAGGGCCGGCACATCGCCCAGATGCGCGGCCAGCGCCGGGCGAACCACGGCCAACTCCGCCGCGTTCAGCCGGCGGCTGAGGGTGACGTGGAACCACCACTCCTCGAAGACATAGTGATAGCCCCAGCGGTGCAGGTTTTCCCGCTGCCGTTCCGTCATGCGTTCGGGCTTGCGGCGGGCGATCTCGTCTTCCGTCGGCGGCACGCGATGCGCATCGAGCCCGGCGACGCAGGCATTGCACAGCGCCTGGAACTCCGCCGAAGGTTCCGTTTCCAGCAGCGCCAGGAAGCCTTGATGTTCGCCCAGATGCAGCGGCGGCAGGGCGAAGGGCCGGGTTCGCAGCGCCAGCGCCATCGCGTCCTGGCGCAGCGCGGCATAGCTGGTGGCGATGCGGAAGGGCGGCTTCATCGTGCCATGCAGGCCGTAGATGCGCGCGGTCGCCGTGATCTCCGCGATATCCAGGCCGGGCAGGGCGGGCTGCGCCAGGGTGGCGCCGGTCTCGGTATCCCGGCCCAGCCACTGCGAGCCGAGCTTGTGCAGCGGGTCTTCGAGGCGCGGCGCCCAGTAGATTCCGGCGCGCATCAGGCGATCCGCTCCCCAGCGCGCCACACCTTCCGCACCACGGCATGGCCCTCATGCGGGCGGATCTGCACCAGATCGGCGCGCAGCCCGGCCTCCAGGCGCCCACGATCGTGGAACCCCGCCATCCGCGCGGCGGTGTCCGTGATCATCGCGATGGCGGCCGGCAGCGTCGTGTGGCCCTGGCCGGCGGCGAGCCAGGCGGCCTCCACCATCGCGGGCGGCACATAGTCGCTGGCCAGCACATCCACCGCCTGGTCGTGCATCAGGTCGGAGACGGCGACATTGCCCGAATGGCTGCCGCCGCGGACGATGTTGGGCGCGCCGGCAATCACCTGCACACCCAGCTTCTTCGCGGCCTGGGCGGCCTCCAGCGTCACCGGGAATTCGCTGATCATGATGCCATCGGCTGCATTGCGCGCGATGCCTTCGGGGCTGTCATCGTCGTGGCTGGCCAGTGGAAGGTTGCGGTAGGCCACGCGGTCCAGCAGCCAGCGGCGGTTCGGCTCCAGCAGCCTGGCGCGCTGCTCCAGCAATTCGGTGATGCGCTGTTCCACCTGCTCCGGCGTCTTGCCGCCGCGGATGCGCATCTGCCGGTAGCGCTCCATGTCCCGGTACTGGCCGATGCCGGGGGAGTGGTCCATCAGGCTGACCATGCGGACCAGCGGATGGTCAGCGGCCATCTCCACCAGTTCCTGCATGTCGGAAGCGGGGATTTCGCAGCGCAGATGCAGGAAGTGGTCGGATTTCAGCAGGCCGGTGCCGGTCAGCGCGTCCAGATCCTTCATGCCCTCCACGAAGGTCTGGGTGCGGCCGACATCGAAGCCGAGATCGCCGAGGCACAGCGCATCCAGCACCGTGGTCACGCCGGCGGCCGCCGTCTGGCTGTCATGCGCCAGCATGGCCGACCGCGAGGGCCAGCGCGCCGTGGCGCGCGGCTGTACCTGGCGTTCCAGATTGTCCGTATGCACATCGACGATGCCGGGGATCAGATGGTCGCCATCGAGGTCGATGGCGCCGGGGGCGTGGCTTCGGCCGGGCTGGATCTCTGCGATGCGGTCGCCACGGATCACCAGCGTGCCGGGCAGAACCTCGCCCGGCAGAACCAGCAGGGCGTTGGTCAGAATCATCTCGGAGGTCATGCGGCGTCCTGGATTGGCAAAACTTCGAACAGGCGATCGGCCACCTGCTCGCGGATTTCGGTGTCGTGGAAGATGCCGATCAGCGCCGCGCCACGGGCCTTGGCCTCGGCGATCAACTTGACGACCACCTGGCGGTTCACCGGGTCGAGGCTGGCGGTCGGCTCATCGAGCAGCAGCACGGGATAGTCCGCGGCGAAGCCGCGCGCCAGGTTGATACGCTGCTGCTCCCCGCCGGAGAAGGTGGCGGGCGGCAGGCCGTGCAGGCGGGGCGGCAGGTTGAGACGGGTCAGCAGTTCCGTGGCGCGCGCCAGCGCCTGTTCGGCCGGCACGCCACGGGCGCGCAGCGGCTCCGCCACAATGTCGCGGGCGCCGATGCGGGGAATGACGCGCAAGAACTGGGAGACATAGCCCAGCGTCTCCCGCCGTATCTCCCGCACCAGCATCGGATCGGCAGCGGCGAGATCGACCAGCTCGCCGCGGTGGCGGATAAGGATGCGCCCCGAACCGGCGCCGTAATTGCCATAGAGGCAGCGCATCAGCGTGGATTTGCCGGCGCCCGAAGGCCCCGTCAGCGCCACGCATTCGCCGGGGCGCACCTCGAAATCCACATCGGCGAGGACGGGGATGCGGACATCGCCTTGCAGGTGGAGGCGAAAGGCCTTGGACAGGCCCTCGGTGGCTAAGGAAACACTCATGCCGCCAGCACCGAACTGACCAGAAGCTGCGTGTAGGGGTGCTGCGGGTCGTCCAGCACGCGATCCGTCAGCCCGCTTTCCACCACCACGCCGTGCCGCATCACCAGCATCCGATGCGCCAGCAGGCGCGCTGCGGCGATGTCATGCGTCACGATCAGCACGGCAAGGCCGAGATCGGCAACCAGGGCACGGATGAGGTCCAGCAGCCTTGCCTGGACCGAGACATCGAGGCCGCCGGTTGGCTCATCCATGAAGACCAGTTTTGGGAGTGTCACCAGCGTTCTTGCGATCTGCAGGCGCTGCTGCATGCCGCCCGAGAATTTGGCTGGCACCTCATCCATCCGCGCCGGGTCGATCTCCACGCGGGTCAGCCAATGGGCGGCCTGGTCGCGGATGTTGCCGTAGTGGCGGGCGCCGGTCGCCATCAGCCGCTCGCCGATATTGCCACCGGCGGAGACCGCCATGCGCAGCCCGTCGCGCGGGTTCTGATGCACGAAACCCCATTCGGTCCGCATCAGGCGGCGGCGCGCGGCCTCCGACATGCCGAGCACGTCCTGGCCGAGATAGGACACCTCGCCCGCATCCGGGCGCATCAGGCCGGAGAGCACGCGCAGCAAGGTGGTCTTGCCGCTGCCGGATTCGCCGACGATGGCGACCACCTCGCCGGGATGGATCTCGAGGTCCACGCCATCTAGCGCGGCGATGCGGCCGAAGCGGAGGGTCAGGTCCCGCGCGGTGAGAAGGGGGGTGCTCATTCCGCCGCCGCCTTCACAGCCTGCCGCTCGGCACAGAAATCCGTGTCCGAGCAGACGAAGATTCGCCCACCCACATCATCCGTCAGCACCTCATCCAGATAGGTGTCGCGCGACCCGCACAGCTCGCATGAATGCGGCGCGCGGATGGGCCGGAACGGGTGGTCGTCGAAATCCAGGCTCTTCACGGATGTATAAGGCGGCACCGCATAGATGCGCTTTTCCCGCCCCGCACCGAACAATTGCAGCGCCGGCATCTGGTCCATCTTCGGATTGTCGAAGGCCGGGATCGGGGAAGGCGACATCAAGTAGCGGCCATTGACCATCACCGGATAGCTGTAGCTGGTGGCGATGTGGCCGTGGCGGGCGATGTCCTCGTAGAGCTTCACATGCATCAGCCCGTAATCGGCCATGGCGTGCATCCGCCGCGTTTCCGCGATGCGCGGCTCCAGCCGGCCGAGCGGCTCCGGGATCGGCACCTGGTAGACCAGGATCTGATCTTCCCGCAGCTTGCGTTCGGGGATGCGGTGGCGGGTCTGGATGATGGTGGCGGCTTCGGTGCTTTCCGTGGTGGCAACGCCCGCGGTACGGCGAAAGAAGGCGCGGATGGAGACGGCATTGGTGGTGTCGTCGCTGCCCTGGTCAATCACCTTCAGCACATCGGTGGGGCCGAGCACCGCCGCCGTCACCTGGATGCCGCCCGTGCCCCAGCCATAGGGCAGCGGCATCTCGCGCGAGCCGAAGGGCACCTGGTGACCGGGGATGGCGACGGCCTTCAGGATGGCACGGCGGATCATCCGCTTTGTGCTCTCATCCAGATAGGCGAAGTTGTAGCCGCTCACTTGGGCACCTCCACGGATGCCCGCCCAACGCTTTCGCGCATCGTCCGGACGTTCTCGAGCTCCGACTGGAAATCGACGTAGTGCGGCAGCTTCAGATGTTCGACGAAGCCGGTGGCTTCGACATTGTCGCAATGCGACAGCACGAATTCCTGCTGCTGCGCCGGGGCCTCCGCCGCCTCGCCCAGTTCCGCCGCGCGCAGGGACCGATCGACCAGCGCCATGGACATCGCCTTGCGCTCGCCATGACCGAAGACCAGGCCGTAGCCGCGGGTGAATTGAGGCGGCTCCGTCCGGCTGCCCTTGAACTGGTTCACCATCTGGCATTCGGTGACGGTGATGTCGCCGAGGTCGATCTCGAAGCCGAGCTCCGGCGGCGTGAAACCAACCGCCACCTCGCCCATGCGGATTTCGCCGACGAAGGGGTGGTTATTGCCGTAGCCGCGCTGGGTCGAATAACCGAGCGACAGCAGAAATCCCTCATCGCCCCGCGCCAGCGCCTGCAAGCGCAGGGACCGGTCGGCGGGGAAGGCGAGGGGCTCCCGGGTCAAATCGCCCGGCTCCGCGTCGCTGCTTGTCTCGCGCTGCATGAGCCCTTCGCGCGCCAGCATCTCGGTGACGCGCGGCGTGGGTTCGTTGCTGGCCGCCGCCTCGGGCGTCCCGCTTTGCACATGGCCCGCGGCAGCCAGGGAAAAATCCAGCAGGCGGTGGGTGTAGTCGAAGGTCGGGCCGAGCACCTGGCCGCCGGGCAGATCCTTGTAGGTGGCGCTGATGCGGCGCTGGATGGCCATGGCGTCGGTGTCGAGCGGCGCACTGGCGCCGAAGCGGGGCAGGGTGGTGCGATAGGCGCGCAGCAGGAAGGCGGCCTCGATGAGATCGCCGCGGGACTGCTTCACCGCCAGCGCGGCCAGGCCCCGATCGTGGCAGGACCCCTCCGCCATCACCCGGTCTACCGCCAGGCCAAGCTGCGCCTCCACCTGCGCCGCCGTCAGTTCCGGCAGCGCAGGGTCGCCACGGCGGGTCTCGTCCAGCCACGCATGGGCGGCGCCGATCGCCCGCTCACCGCCCTTGGTCGCGACATACATGGCTCAGCCTTCCTCGATCGCGACGCTGCGCGGCAGGGCGGCGATGGCATTGCCCGCGCAAAGGATCACATCCACCCCGCAGGGTGTCCGGGCGCGGTTCGCGGCCCAGTCGGCCACGAAGTTTTCGGGCGCGCCGGTGACCTTCAGGCGGTGTTCGTCCCGGATGCCCGGCCCTCTCAGTCGCCAGCCGCGGCCTTCTTCCAGCGTGGTGACGTCCAGGATCAGCGTTGTACCGCGCTCCGGCTCCTCCTCATTGCCCGGATCGAGCGCCAGCAGCCCGGCCGCGGGGTCCAGCACGAACTGCGCGGCACCGGCTGCCACCAGCGGCGCGCCGCAATGAAAGCGCGCCCAGGCCTCGGCTTCGGGGCCGGCATGAAGGCAAAGCCGTGTCTCGGCATCCACCAGGGTCAGCAGCACGGCGGCGGCGGCGGGGGACAGGCCCGGCGGCAATTCGGGCAGGTTCGGCACGCGCTGCACCTGGCCGGGGCGGCTCATCGCCTGGAGCACGGCGCGGAAGCTGGCCTGGGCGTCCAGCACAGGGTCGGCGAAGCCGGGGAAGGTGGTGCCGGAGGCGCCCAGGGCGTTCATGCTCATCGCATCTGGGTCATGGTGAAGAACTCCACACGCGTTGCCGCGGCCTTCCGGGCCTGGCCAGCGCGACGCTCGGCCTGGGCACGTTCCAGCGGCGCGATCACCGCCGCCTCCAGCACGGGGGCGCGCGCCGGGTCCTGCATCAGCGCATCCAGCAGCGCGGCCAGTTCGGCCTGGCGCGTATCACGACCGGCGACATAGCCATGCCCCACCGTGCCATCGGCCAGCCGCACCGCGCAGCGCGTGACGGTCATCTCACCCAGGTTGAAGGGCGCGCCATCCCCGCCGGCGCGGCCGCGCACCATCACCAGCCCGGTCTCCGGCCCCCGCAGGCGGCTGTGCTGCGGCAGGCCGGGCAGGGGTTCCAGCCGCGCGGCGATGTCCTCGGCCTGGGCGCGGGCCAGGATGGACATCCAGCGCCGGCGTTCGGGAAGATCGGGAAGGGGGCTTGGGGGTTTTTCGGTCATGGGATGCTCGATTTGTATAGACAACTAGTCATCCGCCCCGATAAGGTCAAGCAAAACTCGCACAAGGCGACCGGGAGGGGTTTGAATTTTAGATGACGAACCAGCCAGCAAGGGGCCATCCCCATTCATGACGGACGACCCGAATGCGCCCGAAGCCCTGCCCGCCAGCGGTCTGCTCCCCGGGGGTCTTCTAGCCCGGGGCCAGGGTGTCGCGCTGTGGCGGCAGATCGCCCAGCGGCTGGAGCGCGACATCGCGGGCGGCACCTACGCCCCCGGCGGCCGCCTGCCGACGGAGGCTGACCTCGCCGGCCAGTACAACGTCAACCGCCACACCGTGCGCCGCGCGATGGAGGAGCTGGAGGGCCGCGGCCTGGTCCGCATCGAGCAGGGCCGCGGCAGCTTCGTGGCCGAGGATGTGGTGGATTACAGCCTCGGCCCGCGCACCCGCTTTTCCGAGATCATCCGCCGGCAGAATCGCGAACCGGGCGGGCGAATCCTGCGGGTGGCGGAGATGGCAGCGGAGACCGGGCTGGCCGAACAGCTCGGCATCCGGCGCGGCCGACCCGTGATCGTGGTGGAGCGCCTGTCGCTTTCCGATGGCCGGCCGCTGGTGCTCGGCACCCACCATTTCCCGGCGACGCGCTTCGGCCGGCTGCCGGAGCTGCTGCGCGCGGACCCCTCCATCACCAATGCGCTGTCCGCCTGCGGCGTGCCGGATTACCGCCGCCGCATCACCCGCATCACCGCCCGCCTGCCGACGCCGGAGGAGGCGGAACTGCTGCAGCAATCCCGCAACCGCCCGGTGCTGGTGACGGAGGGCATCAACACCGACCCGGCGGGGGAGGTGGTGGACCTGACCATCGGCCGTTACGCCGCGGGCCGGGCGCAGCTTGTCGTGGAGTCGTGAACTTGGCTTGGCTGATCGAGGGCGGCGATGCCCTGCTGGATGGCGCGCTGCGCCCGGAACCGGTAGCGCTGGCGGAGGGCATGGTGGCCGCCACGGCGCCGTCAGCCGCGCGACACTTCGATGCCAGCGGGCTGCATGTGCTGCCCGGCCTGGTGGACATCCATGGCGACGCGCATGAGCGGCAGATGCAGCCGCGACCCGGCATCGGCTTCCCGCCCGCGCTGGCGATGCGCGATTCCGCGACGCAGCTTCTGGCCGCCGGCATCACCACCGCCTGCCTCGGCGTGACCCTGTCCTGGGAGCCAGGGCTGCGCGGCATCGCCGCCTGGCGCGCCACCTTGGCGGCGGTGGAGGCGCTGCGTGGGCAGGGCGGCTGCGACATCCGCATCCATTGCCGGTTCGAGGCCGACAACCTCGACGTGGTGGAGGAAGTCATTGGCGACATGGCCGCCGGCCGCGTCGCGCTGCTGGCCTTCAACGACCACACGCCGAACATCGTGAAACGCCTGTCGGACCCGGCCAAGGCGGCCGCCTATGCCCAGCGCGCCGGCGTCTCGGTGGCGGAGTTCGGCGCGCTGGCCGGGCGCGCCACGGCGCGGCGGGCGGAGGTTCCGGCGGCCCAGGCCCGACTGGCGGAGGCCGCCCGCGCCGCCGGCATCCCGATGCTCAGCCATGACGATTCAACCCCCGAAATCCGCGCCGGCTTCCGCGCCCTCGGCGCGCGCATCTGCGAATTCCCGGTGGCCGAGGCGGTGGCCCGGGCGGCGCGTGAGGCCGGGGAGCCTGTCGTGATGGGCGCCCCGAATGTCGTGCGGGGCGGTAGCCATCTCGGTTGGGGATCGGCCGCGCCGATGGCGGAACAGGGCCTCGTGACCATCCTGGCGTCTGACTACTACTGGCCGGCGATGCTGGAAGCCGCCTTCGTCATGGCCGGCCGCGGCGTGCTGGACCTGCCCGGCGCCTGGGCGCTGGTGTCCGCCAACCCGGCGGAGGCGGCGGGCCTGACCGACCGCGGGCGCATCGCGCCGGGCCTGCGCGGCGATGTGGTGGTGGTGGATCTGGCGCGACGCGCGCCGCTGGCCACCTTCTGCCAGGGCGAACTCGCGTGGCTGGCGGCGGAGGCGGCGGGGCGGGTCGGCTGACCGGCGTGAGGCTGCCTAGCCTCCGTCTGCATCCTCGGTGGGCAATTCACAACGATTGTGGATATGCGTTGCCGCCACCGCCGCCTGGCCCATGGCGGTGACGATCTGGTCCAGGCCGCGCACCACATCTCCGGCGGCGGAGAGGCCCTTCACGCTGGTCTGGTTGTGCGCATCCACGACCAGCGCGCCCTTCTCGTCATGCTCGGCGCCAAGGGCGCGGCCGAGGCCGGAGCGGTAGGTCAGGCCGAGCGCGGAATACAGCACCTCGAAGCGATGCTCCTGCCCGCCGGCCTGCAGCGAAACGACGCGGCCCTCGGCAATGTCGAGGCCGGTGACGGGCTCTGCCACAACGCGGATGCCGTGATGCGCCGCGAGGTCACGCTCGGACTCGTCCAGCGGGGTGCCGAGGGTGAGCAGGGTGACGCGGTCCGAATAGGTGCGGGCGATGAAGGCAGCCTCACCCAGGCCGCGCGCGCCATGGCCGATGACGGCGATGCTGCGGCCCCGCGCCTCGTAGCCGTCGCAGATCGGGCAATAGCGCACCAGGCCCCGGCGCACGGCATCCGGCACATCCGGCAGGTCGGGCTCCACATCCACCGCGCCGGTCGCCAGTAGCACGCGACGGGTGAGGGCCTCGGAGGGTCCATCGTCCGTGTCGATGCGGGCGGTGAAGCCGGACTCCGTGCGCTGCAGGGCGGTGACCTCGCCCTGGCGGATGACGATGCCATAGCGGGCCAGGTGGTCGCGCTGGAGGGTCAGCAGCTCCGGCCCGCCAATGCCCTCGGCGAAGAAGGGGATGTTGTGGCTGGTGGGGATCCAGGCGGCGCGTGGTGCGCCGGAATCCACCACCAGCACGCGCCGCCGGAAGCGGGCGAGATAGAGCGCTGCGGTCATCCCGGCGGGGCCGGCGCCGACGATCAGGCAATCATGGAGGTCTTCGGACATGCCCCTGCAACGCAGGCCGGCCGCATCCGTGCTGGTTGCGGAGGCGGATCATGCGGGCGGGGTTGGCGGTGCCAGCTTTGCCTGGGACGCACGATCTTGAGATTGGAGAACCCACACGCGGATCGGCTACTCCCGGGCAAGGAGAAAACGGATGATTTTCCAAATTGTGCCGGCCATGCTGATGGTTGTGCTGCTGCCCCTGGCCGAGGCCCGCGCCCAGGCCGACCATCCCCTTGTCGGCCGCTACGAAGGTGCCACCCTGCGCGACCGGGCGGAGGAGGCCTTCACCGCCTATCCACGGATCATCGGCTTCGAAAGCGGCACGCCGCTGATCGAACTGCGGGAGGGAAGGTTGACCCGCCTGGCCTATGACAACCCCCCGGGCCGCTCGACGCTCGAGGTCCTGCGCAACTACCTGGCGGCGCTTCAGGCCCGGCCGGGCTTCCGGCTCGACTGGGAATGCGCCGGCCGCGCCGACTGCGGCAGCACCGCGCCGACGCCGCAGGGGCGGGGCTGGAACGGGGTGAATGGCATGAATGTCGGCGCCGGCGGCGATGTCCGCTACGCCACGGGCCAGATCTCAACCGGGACGACGGAGGCCTACATCGCCATCGGCGTCACGCCCCGCCGCACGCTTGTGCATGTGCTGGAGGTGGCGCCGATGCGGACGCAGATGGCGTTCCCCCGCGCCGCGACGCCCGCCCCTGCGATACCCGATGCCGCGCTGCCCGATGCCGCAATCCTGGCGGCGGAGCTGGCGCGCCTTGGCCGCGTCACGCTGCCCGGCGTGTTCTTCGACCTCGATGAGCATACGCTGCGCCCGGGAACCGATGCGGCCCTGACACAGGTCGCCGGCCTGCTGCGTAGCCAGCCTGGGCTGCGGCTGCGCGTGGAGGGGCACACGGATTCCCAGGGTGATGACGCCTACAATCTGGCCCTGTCGCAGCGCCGGGCGGCGGAGGTGCGCCAGGCCCTGATCGAGGGCTACGGCATCGATCCCGCGCGGCTGGCAGCGCGAGGCCTGGGCGAGGAACAGCCGGTGGCCGACAACGCCACACCGGAAGGCCGCGCGCGCAACCGGCGGGTGGAGCTGGTGCGGTACTGACGGGGCGGCCTCAGCCGGGCGAGTCGCGCGCCCGCCGGATGGCCGCCTGCGCCATCGCATCCAGCGCATTCAGGAAGCGCGACTTGTCGGCGCCCGCCATCGGCGCCGGGCCGCCGCCCATGCCCATCTCGCGCAGATGCTGGGACATGGCGCGGCCGGCCAAGGCGCTGCCGATGTTGTTCTCGGTCCAGGGATGGCCCTTGAAGTTCAAGGCGAAGGCGCCCTTGGCCAGGCAGCGTGCGGCGAGGGGGATATCGGCTGTCAGGCAGATATCCGTGGGCGTCGCCGCATCGGCGATCCAGTCATCCGCCTTGTCCGCGCCATCGGTGACGATGACGATCCGCGTGCGCCCGCCCGGCGGCCGGATGGGGCGGGAGCCGTTGGAGATGAAGATCGTCTCGAAGCCGAGCCGCCCGGCGACGCGCAGGATTTCGTCCCGCACGGGACAGGCATCGGCATCGACCAGGAAGCGCGGTTCGTTGTTCACCTAGAAGCAGTAGCGGGCGGCAGTTCCATCGCATAGGTCTCAAGCGCCGGCACGCTGCGGATCATGCGGCGATCGGCCAGGAAGCGGGCGAAGCGTTCATAGCGGTTGCGGTCCAGCGCGCCGGGGCTCAGCGAGAAGCGGTTGGCCGTGCTGGCGAAGGCGCGGCGGTTCAGTTCGTTGTCCAGCTCGCGCCGCGGGCCGGCGATGAACATGCGCCAGGATTCCTCCGGGTTGTTCACCAGGAAGTGGGTCGCGGCCTCCGTCGCATCAATGAAGCGGCGCAGCGCCGGGTCCTGCACGCGGTCCCGATGGGCGATGTAGATCAGCTCGTCATAGGCCGGCGTGCCGTATTGCTCGGGGAAGAAGGCGCGGCCGGGGCGGTTCTCGATGTCGAGCTGATGCAGCTCGAAATTGCGGAAGCCGCCGAGAATGGCATCCACCTGACCCGACATCAGCGCCGAGGACAGGCCGAAATTCACGTTGATCAGCCGGATGTCGGAGAGCGAGAGGCCCACCGTCTCCAGCATCGCGCCCATCGTCACTTCCTCGAACCCGGCGACGGAGTAACCCACGCGCTTGCCGCGTAGATCCGCCAGGCTGCGCACCGGGCCATCCCGCAGCACGGTCAGGGTAGAGAGCGGCGTGGCGACCAGCGTGCCGACGCGCATTAGAGGCAGGCCTTGGTCGATCGCGAGGTGCAGGTTCTTCTGGTAGTACACGCCGATATCGGCGCGCCGCGCACCCACCAGCCGCGGCGGGTCGTTCGGATCGGCCGGTGCGATGATCCGCACATCAAGGTTCGCGCGGGCGAAGTCGCCGCGTTCCTGGGCGATGATGATGGGCAGGTGGTCCGGGTTGATGAACCAGTCCAGCAGCACCGTCAGCGGCGTCGGCGCCGGCTGCGCGAGTGCGGGAAGTGGCGCCAGCAGCAAAGCCAGCCCAAGAAGAAGGCGCTTCATGTCGTGACCTTTTCGGTGAGGAGGGAATCGGGCTGCCACGGGATCGCCCGGCGCAGCAGCCAATCGGTGGTGAACCAGAGCGCCAGTGCCATCAGCATCAGCACGAACAGCGCGGCGAACATCACATCGGTCTGGCTGCGGCCATTGGCGTGCAGCATCAGGTAGCCAAGCCCCGCCGAGGCGCCGACCCATTCGCCGACCACCGCGCCGATTGGCGCGACGGCCGCCGCGACGCGCAGGCCGGAGGCGAGCGCCGGCAGCGCCGCCGGCACCCGCACCCGCCACAGCGTGGCCAGCCGCCCGGCGCCCATCGTGGCGGCGAGGTCGAGCATCCCCGGCTCCGTCCGCCGCAGCCCGTCATAGAAGGCGGTGGCGACGGGGAAGAAGATGATGAGGGTGGCCATCGCCACCTTGCTCGCGATGCCAAAGCCCAGCCACAGCGTCAGCAGCGGCGCGATGGCAAACACCGGGATGGCCTGGCTGATCAGCAGCAGCGGCAGCAGCCAGCGCCGCCCCTCCCGCCACGCGACCAGCACCAGCGCCGTGGTGATGCCGAGCAGGGAGCCCAGCGCCAGGCCGAGCAGGATCTCGGTGCCGGTGATCAGCGCGTGGTGGAGAATGCTGTCCCAGCGATCGACCAAGGCGAGTGCCACACGGCTCGGCGCCGGCAGTAGGAAGTGGGGCACATCGGTCAGCCAGACGAAGCCCTGCCACAGCAGCACCAGGCCGAAGGCTGCGAGAAATCCGCGGATCATGCCACCGCCTCCGCCAGCCGTTCCAGCAGCGCAGCCTGGGCGGCGAGCAGGGCCGGGTCGCCGGCGGGGCGCGGCGGCACACCCGCGGGAACGGGCACCGCCACCGGCACGGCCGGGGTGCCCGTCAGCACAAAAATCTGGTCGGCCAGGCGCAGCGCCTCCAGCGGATCATGCGTCACCAGCAGCACGGTGCGGCCGGCCAGAAGCCGGGCGGAGAGGGATTGCATGCGGTGGCGCGTCGGCGCGTCCACGGCGCTGAACGGCTCATCCATCAGCACCAGGGGCCGGTCTTCCATCAGCGTGCGGGCGAGGGCCACGCGCTGGCGCATGCCGCCGGAAAGCTGCGCCGGGCGCTTTGCCGAATCCGCGGGCGCCAGGCCAACCTCGGCCAGCATGGCCCGCGCCCGCGGCAGGTCGGGCGCCTGGCCGCGGAGATGCGCGCCGAGGGTGATGTTGCCCAGCACGTCCCGCCAGGGCGCCAGAAGGTCCTGCTGCGCCATATAGGCGACCCGCCCGGCCAGCGCCGCGCCATCCTCGGCCTGCACGGTGCCATCCGCCGGCACCGGCAGCAGCCCCGCCACCAGCCGCAGCAGTGTGGATTTGCCGGACCCCGAAGGCCCGAGCAGCGCGGTGGTCCGCCCGCCCGGCACGAGCAGGTCGAGCGCGCCCAGCACGGGTTGCCCCCCAAGCGAGAGGCCACGCGGCAAGGCAATACGGAATCCGGGTGAATCAAGGCCGAGCACGACACCGTTCCCTTCGCCGGCATGACCCGGATCAGGTTCGTGGGGTCGCGGGGACTGCCCCGCCTCTCAGCCCCCAATGGGCTCCCCCCGATGACGGTCAGATGTATGCGGTGCCCAACGACGCGTGGCAAGACCCGTGCAGCCGCCCGGATTCGTCCCCCTCTCCCGCTTGTGTAGCCTGCGGAACATATGCGGGTTCAGACTACAAGTATCTGTTTTTAAATGAAAATTTGACGGATGCAGGTTGCGGGCGTAGGCACGGCTGACGCTTACGGACCCGCCGCCATGTCCCCCGTCGCCATCACCATTCTCGCACTCGGCATGTCCGTGGATGCCTTCGCCGCCGCCCTCAGCCGGGGTGCAACCGGCCAGCGCGTTCACGTGGGCGATGCGTTGCGGACCGGGGCGGTGTTCGGGGCGGTGGAGACGCTGACGCCGGTGCTGGGCTGGTCGCTTGGCATCCTGGCCGCGGGGCAGGTCGCGGCGATCGATCATTGGGTGGCCTTCACCCTGCTCGGCCTGGTGGGGCTGCATTGCCTGTATGCGGCGCTGCGCCGCGCACCGGATGCGCCGCCGCGCCCTCGCTCACCTTGGATGCTGGTGGCGGTCGCCGTCGGCACCAGCATCGATGCGATGGCGGTCGGCGTGTCGCTGGCGGTGCTGGAGGTGGATATCTGGATCGTCGCGCCGGCCATCGGGCTGGCCACCTTCATCATGGCGACCGGCGGCATGATGGCCGGCCGGATGCTCGGCAGCCGGTTCGGGCGGGGGGCGGAGGCGCTGGCGGGGCTGGCGCTGATCGCGCTCGGCACTTCCATCCTGCTGGAACATCTGGTCGGCTGACGGGGCCGGCCCCATCTTGACCGACGATGCGCCCCATCCTGATCGGCTCCGAAATTTACCGCGGCTCCACCTATGGGCCGAAGCACCCGCTGGCGATTCCGCGCGTCTCCACCATGCTCGACCTGGTGCGCGCCATGGGCTGGGTGGCGCCGGGCCAGTATGTGGACAGCCCGCGCGCGACGCCGGATCAGCTCACCCGCTTCCACACCCCGGACTATGTCGCGGCGCTGATGCAGGCGGAGGCCTCGCAGGCGGTGGACCCGGCGCATCGGGAGCGCCACCGCATCGGCGCGGATGGCAACCCGGTGTACCGGGAGGTCTTCTCCCGCCCCGCCACCGGCGCCGGCGGAGTGATGCTGGCGGCGCGGCTGACGGCGGAGGGCGGGGTGGTGCATGCGCCCGGCGGCGGTACCCATCACGGCCAGCCGGACCGCGCCAGCGGCTTCTGCTACCTGAATGACGCGGTGCTGGGGCTGATGGCCTGGCTCGACCTCGGGTTGGACAACATCCTGTATCTCGATATCGACGCGCATCACGGCGATGGGGTGGAGGCGGCCTTCGCCGACGACCCCCGGGTGTTCACCGTTTCCGTGCATGAGGAAGGGCGCTGGCCCAATACCGGGCCGGCGGAGAACCGGGCAGGGGGCCATGCCCGCAACCTGCCGGTGCCGGAGGGTTTCAACGACTCCGAAATGGACGTGCTGCTGCGACACGCCATCCTGCCCATCCTGCGCCAACGGCGGCCGCAGGCAGTGATGCTGCAGTGTGGCGCGGATGCGATTGCGGAGGACCCACTATCCCGACTTGCCCTGTCCAACGCCGCGCATCGCGCCGTGGTGCAGGCGCTGATGGGCGCCGCACCGCGGCTGATCGTGCTGGGCGGCGGCGGCTACAATCCCTGGTCCGTGGCGCGCTGCTGGGCCGGGGTCTGGGCCACGCTGAACCGCCTGCCAATCCCACCGCGCATTCCGGCCGCGGCGGAGGCCGTTCTGCGCGGCCTGGCCTGGACTCGCGCCGCCGGCCGCAACCCGCCCGAGGACTGGTTCACCTCCATCGCCGATGCGCCGCGCCCCGGCCCGGTGCGGCCCGAAATCCGGGCGTTGGCCGCGCGCACGCTGGAAGACCTGCCCGAGCCGATCAACGCTGCTAAGGTGCCCGCATGATCACACGCCGCCCCCTGCTTGCCTCCTTCGGCCTGTTCGCCGCCAGCCACGCCATGGCCCAGCCCGGCATCGATCGCCCGCAGCCGAAGCTGCCGACGGAGCCGCTGGTCATCATCGGCCGCGACGGCACCCGCCACACCTTCCAGGTCGAGATGGCTGTCAGCCCGGAGCACCAGATGATCGGCCTGATGTTTCGCCCGACCGTCGGCGCGGGTGAAGGCATGTTGTTCGACTGGGGCCAGCCGCGCGAGAGCAGCATGTGGATGCGCAACACCATCGCCGCGCTGGACATGGTCTTCATCGCGGCGGATGGCCGCATCCACCGCATCGCGGAACGCACCGTGCCCTACAGCCTGACCCCGGTGGACAGCCGCGGCCCTGTGCGCGCCACGCTGGAGCTTCAGGCCGGCATCACGGAGAAGCTGGACATCCGCGTCGGCGACCGGGTGCTGCACCGTATTTTCGGCACCGCGCCCTGACGCTTGCATCCTCTGATGCTTGCCCTGGGGCGGCCGGGACCGTAGGTATCCGCCATTCGGGGTGTGGCGCAGCCTGGTAGCGCGCCTGTTTTGGGTACAGGAGGTCCTCGGTTCGATTCCGGGCACCCCGATTCCAGGCTTTCCCCATGGGGCTTCCCCAACCCGCCCGCGCCGTCTTTCATGGCTGCTCGCCCTGGGGGACCGCGCCATGACCGACCTGCTGCTAACGAACCTTCGCCTCGCGGATGGCAGCACGCCGCGCATCGCCATCGCCGGCGGCCGCATCACGGCCATCCTGCCGAAAGCCGCGCCGGACCCGGCGGCGGCGGAGACGCTGGACCTCGGCGGGGCGCTGCTGCTGCCAGGCCTGGTGGATGGCCACATGCATCTGGACAAGACCCTGTTCGGCCTGCCCTGGCAGCCGCACGCCGCCGAGCCTTTCCGCCAGAGCCGCATCGACACGGACCAGCGCCTGCTGCCCAACCTGCCGCGCCCCACCGAAGACCGGGCCGGCGAACTCATCCGCCGCTGCGTCGCCAACGGCACGGCGCATATCCGCACCCATGCCGACATCACCCCCGCCTTCGGGCTCGCCGCGCTGCAGGGCGTGCTGGCGGCGAAATCGGCCCATGCCCATGCGGTGACGGTGCAGGTGGTGGCCTTCCCGCAGGCCGGCGTGATGCGCCAGGGCGGCACGCCGATGCTCGATCTGCTGGATGCGGCGGTGCGCGAAGGCGCGGACCTCGTCGGTGGCATCGACCCCTGCGAGGTGGACCGCAACCCCTCCGGCCAGCTCGATGGCATCTTCGCGGTCGCGGCGCGACGCGGCGTCGGCATCGACATTCACCTGCACGAACCGGCTGAACTCGGCCTGTACAGCCTGCAGGAAATCTGCGCCCGCACCCGGGCGGAGGGCATGCAGGGGCGGGTCACCATCAGCCACGGCTTCTGCCTCGGTGGCATCGGCGAATCGAAGCAGAAGGCGGCGGCGGCGCTGATGGCGGAATCGGGCGTCTCCCTCGTCACCCATGGCGGCGGCAGCGCAACCATGCCGCCGCTGATGCTGCTGCGGCGCGCCGGCGTGCGCGTGTTCTGCGGCAACGACGATGTGCGCGACACCTGGAGCCCCTATGGCAACGCCGACATGCTCGAACGCGCCGCGGTGATCGGCTGGCGCGAGGATCTGCGGACCGATCCGCTGCTGGAGGAATTGTTCGCCATGGTCTCCTCCGAGGGCGCCGCGGCCCTCGGCATCGCCCAGCACGGCATCGCGGAGGGTCATCCGGCGAATCTGTTCAGCATCAAGGTGGAAAACGTGCCGGAGGCCATCGGCGGCCATCCGCCGCGCGGCCTGGTCTTCCACGCCGGGCGCCTAGTTGCGCGCGACGGCGCCTGGATTGCCTGATGCGCAGCCGCGCAGGGGTTGCCTAATGCGCAGCCACGCAGGGGTTGCCTGATGCGCAGCCGCGCAGGGATGGCTTGACGCGCCGCGCCGGGCTGCGAGGCTCCGGCCATGCGCATCCATATCCAGAACCCGCCCGGCGAGACGCTGTTCCCCGTCACCCCCGCCCAGGTCGAAGCCGCCCAGTCCCGCCACCAGGAGATCGGCACGCCCGACATCTCATTCGCCGATGACGATGCGGGCTTCGCCGCCGCCATCGGGCAGGCGGAGGTGCTGCTGACCTGGACCAAGGTGGTGCATGCGCGCTTCCCCGTGGGCGCGCTGCCGGGCATCGCGCCGAAGCTGCGGGTGATCGCCTGCACCTCCGCCGGGCTGGATCGGCTGGCGCCCTTCGCCTGGCTGCCGCCGGAGATCACGCTGCTGAACAACCGCGGCACCCATGCGGCCAAGGCCGGCGAGTTCGCCCTGATGTCGCTGCTGATGCTGGCCAGCCACATCCCGCATTTCGGCACCCAGCAGCGGGCGGAGACCTGGCAGGCGCGTTTCGGCTCGTTGCTGGCAGGCCGCACCGTGTGCATCGTGGGTCTCGGCAGCATTGGTGGGTCTGCCGCAAAGCATGCGCGCGCCTTCGGCATGAAGGTGATCGGCGTTCGGAACAGCGCCACGCCGCATCCGGATTGCGATGAGGTGGTGACCACGGAAGCGCTGGACCAGGTGCTGCCGCGCGCCGAGTTTCTGCTGCTGGCCTGCCCACTGACGCCCGAAACCCGCGGCCTGATCGACCGCCGTCGCATTGGCCTGCTGCCACCCGGCGCCAAGCTGGTGAACATGGCGCGCGGCGCGGTGTGGGACCAGGACGCGGTCTGCGATGCGCTGGAGGCGGGGGCGCTGGCCGGTGTCGTCACCGATGTGGCGGTGCCGGAGCCGCTGCCGCCCGGCCATCGTCTGTGGCGCACGCCGGGGATGCTGGTGGTGCCGCACGTCTCCTCGGACGACCCCGCCACCTATAACGACCACACGCTGGACATCCTGTTCCGAAACCTGCTTGCCATGCGGGCCGGGCAGCCGGCGCCGAACCGGGTGGACCCAGCCCGGGGCTATTGAGGTGCGTCACACCCTGCATGATGGAGCCGCCGCCATGAGCCTCACCCGCCGCACGCTTCTCGCCGCCACGGCGATCGGCGCCGCCACGCCCGCCTGGGCCCAGGCGCCCGCCTGGCCGTCGCGCCCGATCCGCATCATCCTGCCTGCGCCAGGGGGTGGCGGAACCGCCGATACGCTCGCCCGGATCTTCGCGCAGGAGCTGGAAAAGCGCATTCCGCAGCCCGTCATCATCGAGAATCGCGGCGGCGCGGCCGGCAACATCGGCGCCACCGCGGCGGCGCGGGCGGAGCCGGATGGGCACACCATCCTGTGGACCTGGGCCGGCACGCTGGCCACCAACCCGGCAATGTACCGGGACATGCCCTTCGACCCGGTGCGCGATTTCACGCCGGTGATCCTGCTGGGCAGCGTGCCCAACATCCTGACGGTGACCAATGACCTGCCGGTGCGCGACCTGGCCGCCTTCACCGAATACGCCAAGGCGAACCCCGGCGCGATCAATCACGGCACCACCGGCAACGGGTCCTCGATGCATCTGGCGGCGGAGCTTTTCGCCTCCCGCACCGGGACGCAGTTGACCCATGTGCCCTATGCGGCGCCGGCGGCCGCGACCACGGACCTGATCGCTGGCCGCATCCAGGCGATGTTCAACCTGGTGACGGGCGCGAAGCCGCTGGTCGAGGCCGGGCGGGTGCGCGCCATCGCCGTGCTGTCGGAAACCCGTGTGCCGCAATTGCCCGACGTGCCGACTGCGACGGAGCTCGGCATGCCTGGCCTTTCCTTCGGCACCTGGTTCTGCCTGATGCTGCCGCGCGGCGCCGACCCGGCCCTGGTCGCCCGGCTGAACACCCTGGCGAATGAGGTGCTGGCCGACCCGGTGGCGCGGCAGCGGCTGGAAGCCGCCGGCATGGCCTTCGATGGCGGCGGCACGCCGGAGCGGCTGGCAACCTATCTGCAGGAGGAAATTGTCCGCCATGCCGAGCTGGTCCGCATCTCCGGCGCGCGGATCAACTAGAGCGGATCAACTAGCTTCGCGGCAGCAGCGGGTCGCCCAGCGTCAGCATCAGCCGGTTGGCATTGGCGAACATCGCCACGGAATGGATGAGATCGAGAATTTCGAGGTCATCCAGCCCCACCGCCCGCAGCGGCGCCAGATGCTGCGCGGTGGTGGCGCCGGGGTCGCGGGTCAGCGCCTCGGTGAAGTCGGCCACGGCCTTGCGGCGCGGGTCCGGCTCCGCGGCCCAGCCCTCGTCCAGGATGCGCTGCATGGCGGGCTCATCGCCCGTCAGCTCGGTGAAGCGCTTGGCGTGGACTGAGGTGCAATACACGCAGCCATTCACCATGGAGACGACGGCGGTGGACAATTCCCGGTCCGCGCGGTCCAGCCCACCTTCGGCATACATGACGATATTGAACAGCGCGCCGCGTTCGCCGAGCGAGCCCGGGTCATGCGCCAGCGTCAGGAAATAGGTGGAACGGCGCACCGCCGGCGGGCAGGCATCCAGCGCCGCAAGCTGCTCGGGTGTCGCCGTCTCCGCCTTCACGGGGGCGAGGCGGGGGCGCCAGCCGACGGGCTTCAGGGTGAACCGGCTCATGCCGCCTTCTCCTGCATCAGGGCGCGCAGCCCGGCCAACAGCCGGGTCTGGTAGGGCACGAAGGCGATCAACTGCGTGGCTGCGACGATATCCCGCGAGGTCAGGCCGAGCGCCGCCAGCCCATCGATATCCGCCTTGGCCGTGGCCTCCGGCTGCATCGCCACCTTCTCCGCATAGGCCAGCAGCGCATCGCGCCGGGGGGAGGGGTCGGGCGTGGGGGCGAGGCCGGCGAAATGCGCGGCCAGCGCCGCATCGCCCTCGCGTTCCGCCACGTGCCGGGCGAGTGCCGCGCGTTCCGCCAGGCTCAGACCGCCCGGGTCGGGCGGCAGCAGCAGTTCGCGATAGGCGCCCTCGGCATGGCGCAGGGCTTCCGGGCGCTGCCGGCGCAGCGCGCCGATGGCGCTGTCCGGCGCCAGGCCGAGGAGGTCTTCTATAAGGTCAGGCGAGGGGAAGTCAGGCAAGGCGGCGTCCTGGTGGCTATTGCACCAGGATGTTGCCCTGTCGGACCACCTCGCGCCAGCGGGCCAGCTCGGCCGTCACCAGCGCGGCATATTCCGCCGCCGGCACGGGGCGGGGCTGGGTGCCACGCTCCGCCAGCTGGGCCTGCATCGCCGGTTCGGACAGGGCGGCGCGGATCGCATCGCCCATGCGCTGCACCACCTCATCCGAGGCGCTGCGATGCGTATGCAGGCCGAACCAGGCCTCCGCCGCGAAGCCTTGCAGGTTGAATTCCGCGCCCAGCTCCGCCAGCGCCGGCACATCCGGCAGCACCGCCAGCTGCGTGGCGGAGGTGACGGCGAGCGGAATGACGGTGCCGGCACGGATCTGCGGCAGGGCGGTGGGCAGATTGTCGATGAAGGTATCAACCTCGCCGCCCATCACCGCGACCATGCCGGGCCCGGCGCCGCGATAGGGCACATGCTGGAAGCGCGCGCCGGTCTGCTGGTTGATCAACTCGCCAGTCAGATGGGTGGAGGTGCCGTTGCCGGCGGAGGCGAAGGTGCGGATGCCGGGCCGCGCCTTGGCATCGCGCAGCAGCGCGCGCACATCACCGCCGGGCACGTTGCGCGGATTGGCGACCCAGACATTCGGCACCGTCACCATCAGTGTCAGCGCCTTGAAATCATCCTCGGGATTATAGGTGAGGTTGCGGTACAGCGCCGGCGCGATGCCGTGGGATGCGATCTGCGAGACGAACATCGCATGGTCATCGCCTTCGCGTGCGAAGCGGCCGGCGGAGGTGGTGCTGCCGGCGCCGGGCTGGTTTTCCACCACCACGGCGCGGCCCAGCTTGTCCCGCATCGCCATCGCCACCAGGCGCGCCACCACATCCGTCGTGCCACCGGGCGGGAAGGGCACGATCATCCGCAGGTCCCGGCTGGGCCAGGATTGTGCCAGCGCCGGTGCGGCCAGGGCGGCGGTGCCAGCGGCGCCGGCGGCGAGCAGGATGCGGCGCCCGAACAGGGCATTGCGGTTTGTCATGTTCCCAGTCTCTCCCATGTTGATTGTCATGACCTTCGCCCGGACGCGCCGCGCTGTCGAGGCTTCCGGCTGCGGCGCAGGGCCGGTAGCCTGCGCGCCAATGCCGGGAGACGCACCATGAACGACCTGCCCCATACCCACCCGCCGCACGATGCCGGCGGCCGCTTCGAGGGACCCGTGCCGCGCGCGGAACATGAGGCGGCGCATTGGGAGAAGGAGGCGGATGCGATCCGCATGCTG
This sequence comes from Falsiroseomonas sp. E2-1-a4, assembly GCF_051433165.1. Classification (NCBI taxonomy): domain Bacteria; kingdom Pseudomonadati; phylum Pseudomonadota; class Alphaproteobacteria; order Acetobacterales; family Roseomonadaceae; genus Falsiroseomonas; species Falsiroseomonas sp. E2-1-a4. The sequence goes on from NZ_JBHMFS010000002.1 coordinate 269,519, forward strand.
CTGTCGGATGCGAAGCGGCGCCTGTTTACCACGGATGAAAGCCGCCGCGTACAGGAACAGCTCGACTCCGCCACCTATTGGGCGATGCCGTATTACGAACGCTGGATTCTCGCCTTCTCAAGCCTGCTGATCGAGAAGGGCATCGTGACGGAATCCGAGGTGCTGGCAGAAGAACAGCGTCTGCGTGATGCGGGGCAGGATGTGGTGGAGGCGCACCACAACCACCATGACGACCACGGCCATGATCACGACCATGACCACGAGCATCACCCCTACCAGGAAGACCACGACGCGGCGGAGGAACGGCTTTCCCCGCTGCGCCTTCGCGGCGTCGCGATGCGGAACCTGCTGCTGGCGAAGGGCGTGCTGACGGCGGCGGAGATCCGCGAGGAGATCGCGCGGATGGATGCGCGCAGCCCGAACAACGGCGCCGCCATCGTCGTGCGTGCCTGGACCGATGCGGCCTACGCGCAGCGCCTGGCGGAAGATGCGGTGGCCGCGGCGGCGGAGCTTGGCCTCGATGCGGCGGGCACCAAGCTTTCCGCGCTGTTCAACACGGAAAGCCGGCACCACCTCGTCGTCTGCACGCTGTGTTCCTGCTACCCGCGCAGCATCCTCGGCCGCCCGCCGGCCTGGTACAAAAGCCGCGCCTATCGCGCCCGCGCGGTGCGCGACCCGCGCGGTATTCTCGCCGAATTCGGCACGACGCTGCCGCCGGGCGTGGAACTCCGCGTGCACGACAGCAATGCGGAGCTGCGCTACCTGGTGGTGCCGAAGCGCCCCGCCGGCACGGAAGGCTGGGACGCAGAGCGGCTGGCGGCGCTGGTGACGCGCGACGGCATGATCGGCGTCACCACGGTTTGATCATTCGGCCGCGCGCGGCACGCCGAAGCGTGATTCCAATTCGCGCTCGACATAGTCCAGGCTTTCGACATCGGCGAACTTCATGTCCAGGTCGAACAGGTTCGCCCGATGCGCGCTCGGGCTGCGGTCGCCGCAGGCCTGTTCCACCAGCACGGTGCGGAAATTATGGCTGAAGGCGTCCATCGCGCCGGCCCGCACGCAGCCGCTGGTGGAGACACCGCAGATGATCACGGTGTCCACCTCATCATAGCGCAGGAAGGCCTCCAGCGGCGTCGCGAAGAAGCAAGAGGGCTTGTTTTTCATCACCACCCGGTCCTGCTCCCGCGGCGCATAGGCTTCCGGCCATTCATCGGCACGCTTGTCGCGGCTGTACTGGTAGTCATTCGCCGTGCCGAGCTTCAGGTTCCAGATGCCGCGATAACTGGGATGCGTGCGGTCGTCGCGGCGGCTGTAGTAGATCGGCAGGTCGAGGCGCCGGAACAGCGCGGTCAGCCGCGTCAGCGCCGCGATCAGTGCCGGGTCTTCGCGCCCGCATTGCGAATAGGCGGGGTCGACGAACATGTAGGTGGTGTCGATGTTCAGCAGCGCCGGGCGGCGGCCGATGCCGATGCGCCGCGCGAAGCCACCCTTGCGGTAGGTCTCCAGCTCCTCATCCGGTACGAAGCCGCGCCACTTCGCCAGCTTTTCCAGTTCCTCGGCCATCATCGTATCCTCCGTTGCCGAGGGACCGTCGCGAAGGGGCGCGCGCGCGTCAAGCGCTGGACTAACCGGCCAGCTTCAGCGTCACGATGCCGGACAGGATCAGGGCGATGCCGGCCAGGCGGCCGATATTCGCTGGCTCCCCCAGCAGCCAGATGCCGAGGATGGCGGTACCGACCGCGCCGATCCCGGTCCAGATCGCGTAGGCGGTGCCGATCGGCAGCACCTTCAACGCCAGCGCCAGCAGCCAGAAGCTCGCCGCCATGGCGCCGACCGTCAGCACGGAGGGCCAAAGCCGGGTGAAGCCCTGTGTCTGCTTCAGCCCCATCGCCCAGCCGATCTCGAGCAGCCCGGCACCGAAAAGATACACCCACGCCATGACAACCCTCCGCAAGTCGGAGGGGGTTTAGGGCCTCATGGGGGCGGGGTCATCCGCCGCCAGACGGGGCGCACCCGCTGGCACCCGGGGCGGCTCGGCCAGCAGCCCGCGCCGCGCCGTGGCGGCCACCTCCGCGCGATGCGCCAGGTTGAGGAGCTTGCTCTCATAGGGTGCGGCAGAGACCGCGATCTGCCCGCGAAAGGGCCGGTCCATCAGGAAGACGAAGGCCACCAGCGCGGCCACGCCGGCGGCCTGGATGGCCAGCATCAACAGCACGTGGGGCTTCGGCGCATACAGCGCGCCGGTGGCCAGCAGCAGCAGCATCAACAGGCGGATCAGCGTCCAGAAGGCGCCCGGCAGCGCATCCTCCGCATGGCGCAGGCGTTCCTCCCGCGCCTCGCCCAGCGCATCCAGGTCTTGCAGCAGGTCGTGGGCCAGTACGTCGGACAGGCCGGCCGCGGTGGCATAGCCGGCATGTTCCAGCGCTTCCGCCAGGCGCTGGGTTTCCGCATGGCGGCCGCTGATGGCCATGGTGGGGAATTCGGCCGCGATAATGCTGCGGAGGTAGGCGAGCACCCCGGCCTGCAGCGACGCCCCCTCCGCGCCGATCCGCACCGCTTGCCGCCCCATGCCGCCGATCGCGGCCACCTCCGCCACCACCACCCGCTGCGCCTCGGCCTGCTGGCCACGCGCCTGGATTGCGCAGAAGGCGAGGGTGAGGGTCAGGGCGGAGACCACGGCGGCGGTGGTTCGCATCGCCATGTCGAGATGGGTCTTGTCGTCCGGCAGCTTCAGCAGCGGCGCGGCGACGCGACAGACCAGCGCCGCCAGGCTGGCTGCGCCCAGCATGAAGGCTGCGTAGACCGCAAGCTCCGGCACATCATACAGCAGCAAGGGTGGGGCGATCAGGGGGGTGGACAAGGCAGCCTCCGGGCGGGGCCACAGTGTCGGCGCGAGAGACTTGCGGCTTGGTTAGCAGGATGGCGCGCGCAGCCACCCCGGCGACAACGGCCACCATTCCGTGTATGGAGGTGGCGCAAGCCCGTAGACTTCGCAGGAAAACCGCAGCCGCATGTCGCGCGACAGCCAGATTGCCCGCATCCACCGCCAGCCGAAATCCGCCATGCAGTCCGGCCGCGCCGGTGCCGGGCAGTGGCTGCTTGAATTCGCGCCGGGGGAGCCGAAGCGGCTGGACCCAATGACGGGCTGGCCTGGCTCGGGAGATACCAACGGCCAGGTGAAACTGCGCTTCGCCACAGCCGAGGCCGCCATCGCCTATGCCGAACAGCAGGGCTGGCATTATGAGGTGGCAAAGCCGCCCGTGGTGCGTGCGGATATCAGACCGAAGGCCTATGCCGACAATTTCAAGTTCGGCCGCGGCGAAAACTGGTCGCACTGACCCCGGTTCCGCACCCGTAGCTCAGCTGGATAGAGCATCGGATTTCTACTCCGTAGGTCGGGGGTTCGAATCCCTCCGGGTGCGCCAATATCCCCGCCGTTCCGGTCAGGGTGCCCAGAGCGCTGGTGTGTTCCAGGCCGCCGGTGGGTGCAGCTTGCCGGACAACTCGGCCGCATAGGGATCGAACGATACCGACTGCCAGGCCTCGGACCACGCAGTGGGCAGCGTATGCGGTGGCAGAATGCCGCGCTCAGGCCGAAAATCGAAACGCGCATAAATGGCCGGATCACCCAGCACCAGCATTTGGTGAAAAACATTCCGGGGCAGCCCCAACCCTGCCTTTGCCGGGAAGGCGGATGGCGGTCGGCCCAAGGCGACGCGCCTGTCCGCCCCCATCACATCGCACGGTGGGTACCTCCTGGTGCAGGCGCCGCAACAGCGGCATCAGGTCTTCGGTCGGAAATGCTGCCTGATAAGCCGAGCCAGCGATGCCACATCCTGCGCCGTGAGATTCATTATCTCCAGCTTCAGCCATCATCGCAGGTCGAATTCCATTCCAGCCACCCCTTATGCCGGTTGTGCCGATTGTATTCCGATACATACAGAATGGTGCGTCTGGCTCACCCTTCGGCACGTCGCGTCTGCAAACGGCGCCGCAGGGTTAACGCCAAGCCAACAGCCCGTGATAAACAAAATAAGCCTCTTGCCGAATCGGCTCCGGCATAATAATTGGCGATCAGAAACGCACGACTGGGACGCACCAACATGGCGACGAAATCCTCTTTCGACCTCGATCCGATGAGCGTAACGGAACTGACCGCCCTGATCAGTGCGGCGGAGGAAAAGCGCAGAAATAAGTTGGAAGATGCGAAGACCGCCCTGATGGAGGAATTTTCCCGCAAGGCGGCCGAACTCGGCGTCACGGTGAATGAACTGTATGGCCGCGCCGCGGAACCGGCCGCGCCGCGCACCCGCAAGCCCCGCAAAGATGCCGGCCAGCCGGCGGGGGTGAAGTATCGCGGGCCGCTCGGTGAGACCTGGTCCGGCCGCGGGCGCCGGCCCGGCTGGCTGAATGAGGCTCTCGCCCAGGGCAAGGGCGTGGCCGACTTCCTGGCCTGAGCAGACTGCGCGCCGACCGGGTCCGGAACGGCGCATCAAGGCTCCGCCGGAAATAACGCAGAGCATCGCGTTTTTTTCTGGCGGTGCTCCAGGGCATATCCTTTCCCGTTCCCCTGTTTCCGGAACACACAAGCGCCGCGGCCATGTGCGGCGCGCATGCACGATCCCGTGGCGGGCGGAAAGATGGCCGCCGCATGGCTGGAATCGATCTTCGGAATAGCCTTATCGTCTTGTCGAGGGCGCCCCGCGGGGTGGCCCGCGACAATCAGGAAGGTGACGCCATGACAATCCAGCTTGGCCAGACGGCCCCGGATTTCGAGGCCGAGACAACCCAGGGCAAGCTTCGTTTCCACGAATGGCTCGGCGATTCCTGGGGCGTATTGTTCAGCCATCCGAAGGATTTCACGCCGGTCTGCACCACCGAATTGGGCGAGACCGCGCGCCTCAAGCCGGAATTCGACAAGCGCGGCGTCAAGGTCATCGGCCTGTCCGTGGATAATCTGGAACGCCATGCGGGGTGGGAGGCAGACATCGCCGAGACCCAGGGGCATGCGGTGAATTTCCCGATGATCGCCGATCCGGAAAAGAAGGTCGCCGCGCTGTATGGCATGGTGCATCCGGAGGCCGATCCCGCCATCACCGTGCGGACCGTCTTCGTCATCGACCCGGCGAAGAAGGTGCGGCTTTTCATGGTCTATCCGCCCAGCACCGGCCGCAATTTCGATGAGATCATCCGGGTCATCGACAGTCTGCAGATGACGGACAGCAAGAAGGTCGCCACGCCGGTCAACTGGCAGCCGGGCGATCGCGCCATCATTCCGCCCTCAATTTCCGACGAACAGGCGAAGACGCTGTTCCCACAGGGCTGGGAGGCGGAGCGGCCCTATCTCCGCTGGGTCGAGGTGAAGGCCTGACCGCGGTGGCACGCATCGCGGATGGCTTCTGGGGCGCGGTCGGCGACACGCCACTGATCCGCCTGCGGCGCGCCTCGGAGGCGACGGGCTGCGAGATCCTCGGCAAGGCGGAGTTCATGAACCCCGGCGGCAGCGTGAAGGACCGCGCCGCGCTCGGCATCCTGCGCGCCGCCATGGCGGAAGGCCGCCTGGTGCCAGGCCAGCCCGGCACCATCGTCGAAGGCACCGCCGGCAATACCGGCATCGGCATCGCACTCGCGGCCAATGCGATGGGTTGGCGCAGCGTGATCGTGGTGCCGGAAACCCAGAGCCGGGAAAAGCTGGACTACCTGCGGATGATCGGTGCCGATCTCCGGCTGGTTCAGGCCAAGCCCTTCAGCGACCCGGGCAATTACGTGCACGTCTCGAAGCGGCTGGCGGAAGAGTTGGGCGCCGTCTGGGCCAACCAGTTCGACAATCTGGCCAATGCCCAGGCGCATGAGGACACCACCGGCCCGGAAATCTGGAATCAGACCGGCGGCCAGGTGGATGCCTTCACCTGCGCCTGCGGCACCGGCGGCACGCTGGCCGGCATCGCCCGCGCGCTGAAGGCAAGGAAACCCGGCGTGCGGATCGTGCTGGCCGATCCCGGCGGCTCCGGCCTGCTGGATTGGGTGAAGACCGGCACGCCCAAGGCCGAGGGCGGCTCCATCACGGAAGGCATCGGCCAGGCCGCCCGCGCCCCCGGCAATCTGGCCCAGGCGCGCGCGCTGATCGACGATGCGATCCGCATCGAGGACCCTGAGATGCTGGAGCAGGTCTTCGACCTGCAGATGCATGAGGGCATTTCGGTCGGCGGCAGTGCCGGGCTGAACTTGGCGGCCGCCATCCGCGTGGCGCGCGACCTCGGCCCGGGGCATACCGTGGTGACCATCCTGTGCGATGGCGCCGCGCGCTACCAATCCAAACTGTTCAATCCCGGCTTCCTGCGCGAGCGTGGCCTGCCCACGCCACCCTGGCTGGAGTGACCGCCGATGGCGATCGAGATCATGGAACTCGCCCGCACCATCCGTGCGCGCGACCCGGCCCGGCCGAGCTGGGTGGAGGCCTTGCTGTGCTATGCCGGGCTGCATGCGGTGCTGTGGCACCGGTTGTCGCATGGGCTGTGGCGGCTCGGCCTGCCGGCGGCGGCGCGGTTTTCCTCGCATCTGGCGCGCTGGCTGACGGGCATCGAGATCCATCCCGGCGCCCGGATCGGCCGGCGGCTGTTCATCGACCACGGCATGGGTGTGGTGATCGGGGAGACGGCGGAGATCGGCGATGATGTGCTGATCTATCACGGCGTGACCCTCGGCGGGCTGTCCGGCCAGCCCGGCAAGCGCCACCCGACGCTGGAGAACCAGGTGACGATCGGCGCCGGCGCGCAGGTGCTCGGCCCGATCCGGATCGGCCGCGGCGCGCGGGTTGGCGCCAATGCGGTCGTGGTGGCGCCGGTGGCGCCGGGCTGCACCGTGGTGGGTATTCCGGCCCGCCCACCGCGCGGACAACCCTGCCAGGACCCCTGCATTGGCTATGGCCTTGGCGCCGCGGTGGATGAGGACCCGGTGGGGGAACAGCTCGCCGCATTGCGGGCGGAACTGGTCGCGCTGCGCGCCGAGATGGCCGCGCTGCGGACCCAGCAGCGGGAAGCGGCCCGGGAAGGAGAATGCGAGGGGGTCTGACCCTGGCTTGACGATGCCCGGCGGTGGGCGGAGGTTCCCGTTCCTCAAGGGACAAGGAAACGCCGCGCATGACCGAGGAAAACCCCGTTCTGGTCACCAGGGACGGACCGGTGGTGCGTGCCGTGCTGAACCGCCCGCATCGCCGCAACGCCATGAGCCAGGCGCTGGTGGAGGCGCTGGACGTGCTGCTGGCGGAGCTGAAGACCGATACCACCGCCCGCGTGCTGGTGCTGTCCGGCGCCGGTGGCCATTTCTGCGCCGGGCTGGATCTGACCGAGGTCGGCGCCGTCGAAGCACCGGAGGACAAGCTGGTCCGCCAGCAGGCACGCAACCAGAAGACCGGCGCCCGCTTCGCCGCCATTGCCGAATTGCCGCAGGTGGTAATCGCCGCCGTCCAGGGCGCGGCCTATGCCGGGGGGCTGGGCTTCGTCACCTCCGCCGATATCTGCCTGGCTTCCGCCGATGCGCGCTTCTCCGCGCCCGAGGTGCGGCGCGGCCTGGTGCCGGCGCAGATCCTGCCCTGGCTGGTGCGCCGGATGGGGCGGAGCGAGGCCGCCCGGCTGTGCCTGCAGGGCCATGTGATGGAGGCCGAGGAAGCCGCGCGCACCGGGCTGATCCACCAGGTTCTGCCCGATGCGGCGGGGCTTGAGGCGGCCGTGCAAGCCACCATCGCGGATATCCTGCAAGGCGCCCCCGGGGCGCTGGCGGAGACCAAGGCGCTTCTCGCCGCGCTCGGCCCGGTCTCGCCACCGGCCTATGCCGAAGCCGGCGCCCAGAGCTTCGCCCGCCGCGCCGCGAGCCCGGAGGCGGAGGAGGGCATCGCCAGCTTCAAGCAGCGCCGCAAGCCAAGCTGGATGCTCACCTGACCGGAGGAAAGCCATGACCGCCTGCATCGTCGGCTGGGCGCATACGCCCTTCGGCAAGCTCGAAGCCCCGGATATCGAGAGCCTGTTCGGCCGCGTCGCCCGCGCCGCGATTGAGGATGCGGGGATCGGCGCGGCGGAGGTCGATGGCGCCTTCGTCGGCGTCTTCAATGGCGGCTTCTCGAAGCAGGACTTTTTCGCCTCGCTGCTGCTGCAAAGCGTGCCGGAACTGAGGTTCAAGCCGACCACGCGGTATGAGAATGCTTGCGCCACCGGCTCCGCGGCCATTCATGGCGCGCTGGATTTCCTGGCCGCCGGTCGCGGCCGTTTTGCCCTGGTGGTGGGGGCGGAGAAGATGACGGCAACGCCGGGGCCGCAGATCGGCGAGATCCTGCTGGGCGCCAGCTACCGCCGCGATGAGGGCGAAATCCCGGCGGGCTTCGCCGGCGTCTTCGGCCGCATCGCCGAGAGCTACTTCCAGCGCCATGGCGACCAGTCCGACGCGCTGGCCGCGATTGCCGCGAAGAACCACAAGAACGGGGTGGCCAACCCCTACGCCCAGATGCGGAAGGACCTCGGCTTCGCCTTCTGCCGCGCCGAATCCGAGAAAAATCCCTTCGTCGCACCGCCGCTGAAGCGCACCGATTGCTCCCTGGTGTCGGACGGCGCCGCGGCGCTGATCCTGACGGATGAGGAAACCGCCAGGGGGATGGCGCAAAGGGGGGGCAAGGCCGTGCGCTTCCGCGCCGCGGTGCAGGCGACGGACCTGATGCCGATCGCGCAGCGGGACGTGATCCGCTTCGAGGGCGCGCGCGCCGCCTGGGGCCAGGCGCTCGGCCATGCCGGCCTGGCGCTGTCCGACCTCAGCTTCGTCGAGACGCATGACTGCTTCACCGTGGCCGAGCTCATCGAATACGAGGCGATGGGCCTGGTGCCGGAAGGGCAGGGCGCCCGCGCTGCGCTGGAGGGCTGGACGGCCAAGGATGGCCGCCTTCCCGTGAACCCCTCCGGCGGGCTGAAATCCAAGGGCCACCCGATCGGGGCCACCGGCGTTTCCATGCATGTGCTGGCGGCAATGCAGCTCACGGGCACCGCCGGCGACATGCAATTGCCGAAGGCTGACCGCGCGGGCGTGTTCAACATGGGTGGCGCGGCGGTGGCGAATTACTGCTCCATCCTGGAGCGCGTGGGGTAGGCGCTCAGGCCGGGACCAGGATGCAGACGGCGGCCTGGGCGGCGATACCCTCGCCACGGCCGGGGAAGCCCAGGCGTTCGGTGGTGGTCGCCTTCACCGAAATGCGGTCGAGCGGCGCGCCGAGTAGCGCGGCCAGGCGTTCCCGCATGGCGGTGGCGTGGGGAGTGATCTTCGGGCGCTCACAGATCAGCGTGACATCCGCATTGGCCAGCACCCCGCCGCGGGCGGCGATGCGGCCGGCGGCGTGGGTCAGGAAGCGGGCGCTGTCGGCGTCCTTCCACTGCGCCTCGCTCGGCGGGAACCAACGGCCGATATCACCCTCCGCCAGCGCGCCGTAGATCGCATCGCACAGCGCGTGCAGGCCGACATCGGCATCCGAATGACCATCCAGCCCCATCGGACCGGGGATGGTGACGCCGCACAGCACCATCGGCCGGCCGGCGACCAGGCGATGCACGTCGAAGCCGGTGCCTACGCGCGGGATCAGGGTGGGGGACAGGGCGGCCTCCATGCGGGCCAGGTCTTCCGGCCAGGTGATCTTGATGTTTTGTTCATGCCCGGGCACCAAAGCCACCGTCAGCCCGGCGACCTCCAGAAGCTGGGCATCGTCCGTCGCCTCTGCCGTCGCGGCGCGATGCGCGGCGAGCAGACCGGCGTAGTGGAAGGCCTGGGGGGTCTGGGCGCGGAACAGGCCGGCACGCGGCACGGTGGCCTCGATGCGGCTGGCAGCGCCGCGCTTCAGCGTATCGGTCACCGGCTGGGCCGGGATGGCGCCGGGATGGTCGGCCAGCGCGGCCCGCAGCGCGGCGATGGTGCCCGGTGGGACCACCGGGCGGGCGGCGTCATGTACCAGCACCAGGGCGGGCGAGTTTTGGGCCAGCGCCTCCAGCCCCGCGCGCACGCTGTCCTGCCGTGTAGCGCCGCCGGGGATGGGGGGCAGGCAGGGTAAGCCTGCCAGCATCCCGGCAACCAGTGCCTGCGAATCGGCGGTACAGACGGGCAAAATGGCGTCCACCAGGCCCTCCCGCAGCAGCGCCTCCGCCGCATGGCGCAGCACCGGCTTGCCGGCCAGGGTCAGGAACTGCTTGGGCCGGTCGGCGCCGAAGCGGCTGCCGCTGCCGGCGGCCATCAGAAGGGCGATGCATTGCATGGCACCGAAACTAGCCGAGGGCCGCGCTTCGGCCCAGGGGCGCCCAGCTCTGCCGGAATAAGTGGCAGCACGGCCCGGCAACGCATGCTTCGCATTGCCGAAATGCGAGCCGCCGCCTATCTTGCCCAAATCATGAGCATCCCGACCCCTCCTACCGACCCGCTTGGCGGCCCGAACCGCCTGCGCCCGATCGACCTTGGCGGCGTGGTGATTCAGACGCCGGTGATCCTGGCGCCGATGTCCGGCGTGACGGACCTGCCCTTCCGCCGTCTGGCGCGCGCCCAGGGTACCGGCCTTGTGGTCAGCGAGATGATCGCCTCCAACGCCATGGTGCGGGAAAACCGGACCACGCTGAAGATGGTGGAGGTCGATGGTGCCGGGTCCTCCACCCAGTTGGCCGGCTGCGATCCGGCGGTGATGGCGGAGGCGGCGAAGCTGGTGGTGCAGCACGGCGCCAGCATCGTGGACATCAATTTCGGCTGCCCGGTGAAGAAGGTGGCGCTCGGCCAATCCGCCGGCTCCGCGCTGATGCGCGATGAGATCGGCGCGGCCCGCATCCTGGAAGCAGTGGTGCGCGCGGTGCAGGTGCCGGTGACGCTGAAGATGCGGATGGGCTGGGACCACCAGTCGCTGAACGCGCCGAAGCTGGCGCGGATCGCCCAGGAAAGCGGCATCCGCATGGTCACCGTGCATGGCCGCACCCGGCAGATGTTCTACAACGGCACCGCGGATTGGGCTTTCGTCGCGCAGGTGAAGGCGGCGGTGGACCTGCCCGTCATCGTCAATGGCGACATCCTGACCCCGCTCGACGCCGCCGAAGCCCTGCGGCAATCCGGCGCGGATGGGGTGATGATCGGGCGCGGCTGCTATGGCCGGCCCTGGCTGCCGAAGCAGGTGGCAGATTATCTCGCGACGGGCATCCTGCCGCGGGACCCGGACCTCATCAGCCAGTACCGGACGCTGCTGGCGCATTACCACGCCATGCTGGACCACCATGGCCGCGACCCGGGCATGCGGCTCGCCCGGAAGCATATCTCTTGGTATTCCAAGGGACTGCACGGTTCGGCTGAGTTCCGCGCAGAGGTCAACCGCACGGATTCGGTCGAAGCCGTGCTGGCGCTGATCGACCGCTTCTACCTGCCCCTGATCGAGCGCGGCGCCGAGGAGCTACTGGCCGCATGAGGGCCACGGCATTGACCCGCGCGGCCCGCGCGCTGCGCCTGCCGATCCCGGCGCTGCCGGTCGTGCTGCCGGATTCGGTGGCGGTGCTCGGCGCCCTGCCGATCGCGGCCGTGGTGCTGGATGCGGAGGATCGTTTCCGCTTCGCCAATCCGGCGGCCGAGCTGTTCTTCCAGCACTCCGCCGCCTCGCTGCAGTCCCATTCGCTGGGCGAATTCCTGCCGGGCGACCATCGGCTGTTCGCCATGCTGGCGCAGGTTCGCGCGCATGATGCGCCGGTCTCGGATCATGATCTGGCGCTGGAAAGCCCTCGGCTGCGGCGGCTTGGCGTGGCCGCGCATGGCGCGCCGCTGCCGGAAATGCCGGGCGGGGTGGTGCTGACGCTGCAGGATGGCTCCACCGCGCAGATGCTGGACCGGCAGTTGAATTTCCGGGGCGCCGCACGCAGCGCCTCGGCCATGGCGGCGATGCTCGCCCATGAGGTGAAGAACCCGCTTTCCGGCATTCGCGGCGCTGCCCAGCTTCTGGAACAGGGCGCCAGCGAGGGCGACCGGGAGCTGTGCCAGCTCATCCAGGAGGAGGTGGACCGCATCCGCAATCTGGTGGAGCGGATGGACATGTTCTCCGAACGCCCGGTGGAGCAGGCGGAGGTGAACATCCATGAGGTGCTGGACCATGTCCGCCGCATCGCACTGTCCGGCTTCGCGGCGCACCTGAAGATCCATCAGGACTACGACCCGTCCCTTCCGCCGGTCTGGGGCAACCGGGATCTGTTGATCCAGATCCTGTTGAATCTGGTGAAGAACGCCGCCGAAGCCGTTGATTCGCGTGATGGCGAGATCTGGCTCGGCACCGGTTACCATCATGGCGTCCGTATCGCCGTGCCGGGCAGCCGGGAACGGGTGGATCTGCCCTTGCAGGTCGTGGTGCGGGACAATGGGCCGGGCATTCCGGACCAGGTGCGTGCCACCCTGTTCGAGCCTTTCGTTACCACCAAGCGGGGCGGGCAGGGGCTTGGCCTCGCCCTGGTGGCCAAGCTGGTGGCGGATCAGGGCGCGTTGATCGAATGCGATACGCGCCCCGGCCGCACCTCCTTCCGCCTGTCCCTGCCGGTCCCCCCGCCCAATCCCCGCCGAACCGGAGTTGCCGCATGAGTGACGCTGCCGCGGTCTCCGCCACCACCCGCACCATCCTCATTGCCGATGATGACCGGGCGATCCGAACCGTGTTGTCCCAGGCACTTGGCCGGTCCGGCTACCATGTCCGCGCAACATCCTCCGCCGCCACACTGTGGCGCTGGGTGGAGGATGGGGAAGGCGATCTGGTGATCACGGATGTGATCATGCCGGATGAGAACGGGCTGGACCTGGTGCCCCGCATCCGCCGGGTGCGACCCGATCTGCGCGTGGTGGTGATGTCGGCGCAATCCACCTTCTCCACCGCGCTGAAGGCGACCCAACGTGGCGCCTTCGACTATCTGCCCAAGCCCTTCGATCTGAAGGAATTACTGGCTGTCGTGGGCCGGGCGCTGGCGGCCCCCAGCCAGCCCACCACGGCAGAGGCTGAGGAGCCGGAGGAGCGTCTGCCGCTGGTTGGGCGCTCTGCCGCCATGCAGGAAATCTACCGGACGGTCGCCCGCCTCACCACCACCGACCTCACGGTGATGATCACGGGCGAATCCGGCACCGGCAAGGAATTGGTCGCCCGCGCGCTGCATGACTACGGCCGCCGCCGCAGCGGCCCCTTCGTCGCCATCAACATGGCAGCGATCCCGCGCGAACTGATTGAATCCGAGCTGTTCGGCCATGAACGCGGCGCCTTCACCGGCGCGCTCAACCGCGGCGTCGGCCGCTTCGAGCAGGCCGCCGGCGGCACGCTGTTCCTGGACGAGATCGGCGACATGCCCTCCGAGGCGCAGACCCGACTGCTGCGCGTGCTGCAGGAAGGCGAATTCACCACCGTCGGCGGCCGTCAGCCGATCAAGGCCAATGTCCGTATTGTCGCGGCGACGCACCGCGACCTGCGGCAATCCATCCGCAGCGGCATGTTCCGCGAGGATTTGTTCTACCGCCTCAACGTGGTGCCGATCCGTCTTCCTCCTCTGCGTGAACGGCTGGAGGATATTCCCCTGCTGGCGCGGCACTTCCTGGAACGCGCCCGCGCCGCCGGGCTGCCGCAGAAGCAGCTCGACCAGGGGGCGATGGATCGCCTCAAGCAGCATGCCTGGCCGGGCAATGCGCGCGAGCTGGAGAACCTCATGCGCCGGATGGCGGCACTGTATCCGCAGGAGATCATCGGCGCGGATGCCGTGGGCGCCGAGCTGGCCGAGGCCGCGGCCCCGCCCGAGGAAGGCCCCCGAGCGCCGGAAACCCTGGAGCAGGCGGTGGAGCGGCATCTGGCCGGCTTCATGTCCGCGCATAAGGACGGCATGCCGATCCGCGACTTGTATGACCGGGTGCTGGCGGAGGTGGAGCGGCCGCTGCTGCGCTTGGCGCTGTCCGCCACCCGTGGCAACCAGATCAAGGCCGCGGCCATGCTGGGGCTAAACCGCAACACGCTGCGGAAGAAGCTGCGGGAGCTGGATCTGCCGGTGGTGCGGGGCCTGCCCTGACCTTTCGCGCGCGCCGCGCTATGCTGCCCGCCAGGACGGGAAGGGCGTGATGGCATTGGCTTGGCGGCGCCTCGGCGACATCTTCTTCGGCCGCGCCACCACGCTTGGCCTGGCTATGACGGCCGTGCTGCTCGGCGTCGCCACCTTCGTGCTGCTGGCCGGCGGCAGCCCCTTCGGGCCGACCAGCCCGGGGCAGATTGTTGCCGTGGTGCTGTGCAATGCCGGCGTGCTGCTGCTGCTGGCGGCCTCCCTTGCCACCCGCCTCGTGCGCGTCTGGGCGGAACGGCGGCGCGGCAGCGCAGGGGCGCGGCTGCATGTGCGGCTGGTCACGCTGTTCGGCGGCGTCGCCGTGGTGCCGGCGCTGATCGTCGCCGCCTTCGCCGCGGTGTTCTTCAACCTCGGCATCCAGGCCTGGTTCAGCGACCGGGTGCGTTCGACGCTGGAGGCGTCCCTCGTCGCCTCCCGCGCCTGGATGGACCAGCACCGGGACGAGATCCGGGTCGATGCCCTGGCCATGGCCGCTGACCTCAACCGCGCCGCGCAGGTCTTCCTGCCGGACAACATGCCGGCCTTCGAACGGCTGCTCGCCACCCAGACCTCGATCCGCGGGCTGACGGAAGCGGTGGTGTTCGAGCCGACGCTCGGCCGGGTGATGGCGGCCGCCGGCTTCACCCCCGGCGCGATGATCGAACCCCCGCCCGGCTGGGCGCTGGAACAGGTGCGGCAGGGGGAAGTGGCGGTGGTGCCGGGCGAAACGGCGGCCCGCGTACGCGCGGTGACCAGCCTCGATATCCCGCCCGGCCTTCTGCTGCTGATCGGCCGGCCGCTGGATGCCAGCGTGCTGGAGCATATGCGGACCACGGAGCTGGCTTTTCGGGAATATGACCAGCTCGACCGCAACCGCGGCAGCCTGCAGATCACCTTCGCGCTGATCTTCGCCTGCGCGGCGCTGCTGGTGCTGCTGGCTGCGGTGCTGGTCGGCCTGCTTTTCGCCAACCAGATGGCCCGCCCGATCTCCCGCCTGATCACCGCGGCCGAGCGGGTGCGGGCCGGCGATCTGGCGACGCGGGTGGAGGAAGGCACGCAGGATGACGAGCTCGCCAGCCTGTCGCGCGCCTTCAATCGCATGACCAGCCAGCTTTCCGCCCAGCGGGGGGAGCTGATGGAGGCCTACCGGCAGATCGACGAACGCCGGCGCTTCACCGAGACCGTGCTGTCCGGCGTCTCGGCCGGTGTAGTCGGGCTGGATGCGGAGGGGCGCATCAACCTGCCGAACCGCACCGCCAGCGAATTGCTCGGCGTGGATCTGGATGCCGCCATTGGCCTGCCGCTGGTCGGGATCGCCCCGGAATTCGCGGCCCTGGTGGCGGAGGCGCGGGGCCAGCCGGACCGCGTCCGCACCGCCGAAATCCCGATCGGCCCGCCGGCGCACAGGCGCATGCTGATCGCGCGCATCGGCGCCGAGGGCCAGCCCGGCCGCGTCGCCGGCTTCGTGCTGACCTTCGACGACATCACGGAGCTGCAATCGGCCCAGCGCAAGGCCGCCTGGGCCGATGTGGCGCGGCGCATTGCGCATGAAATCAAGAACCCGCTGACCCCCATCATGCTGTCGGCCGAGCGGCTGAAGCGCAAATACCTGAAGGAAATCGCCAGCGATCCCGACACCTTCCGGATGCTGACGGACACCATCGTGCGCCAGGTGGGCGATATCGGCCGCATGGTGGATGAATTCTCCGCCTTCGCCCGCATGCCGCAGCCGGTGATCCGGCCGGACCGGCTTGACCAGGTGGTGCGGGAGGCGCTGGTGTTGCAACAGGGCGCGCACCCTGAAATCCGCTACGAGACCGCCATTCCGAACGACCTGCCGCATCTGCCCATGGACCGCCGGTTGATTGGCCAGG
The DNA here is from genome assembly GCF_051433165.1 of Falsiroseomonas sp. E2-1-a4. Classification (NCBI taxonomy): domain Bacteria; kingdom Pseudomonadati; phylum Pseudomonadota; class Alphaproteobacteria; order Acetobacterales; family Roseomonadaceae; genus Falsiroseomonas; species Falsiroseomonas sp. E2-1-a4. The sequence continues at coordinate 285,492 of NZ_JBHMFS010000002.1, forward strand.
CGCTGACCAATCTGTTGCAGAACGCGGCCGATGCGGTGGCCGCGGCGCCGCGGGAGGATGGCGAGCGCGGCCATATCGGCCTGCGGGTGGAACCCGTGCCGGAAGGTTTCGCCGTGGTGGTGGAGGATGACGGAATCGGCCTGCCGGCCGGCGAGGATCGCGCACGGCTCACGGAACCGTATGTCACCCATAAGGCGAAGGGCACCGGCCTCGGCCTTGCCATCGTCAAGAAGATCATGGAGGACCATGGTGGGCGGCTGGACCTGCTGGACCGGCCCGACGGGCGGGGCGCCCGCGCCCTGCTGATTCTTCCGCTGGTGGCGCCGAGGGATGGCAGGGACTCGGGCCCGCATCAGATAAAAGCGACTGAGGAAACGCCGGTCATGGGGCATCCGGGCATGGGGCAACCGATCATGGGCATCACGCCATGAGCACCATTTGGCGCGGCGATGGGGCGGGCTGAGCATGGCGCATGACATCCTGATCGTGGACGATGAGCCGGACATTCGCGCCCTGATCGAGGGCATCCTGTCGGATGAGGGCTACGAGACACGGCAGGCGGCAAATTCGGACCAGGCGATCGCGGCCTTCAAGGCGCGGCGGCCGTCCCTCGTGGTGCTCGACATCTGGCTGCAGAATTCGCGCCTCGATGGCCTCGGCATCCTGGCGGCCCTGCATGGGGAGGAGCCGCGGGTTCCCTGCGTGATGATCTCCGGCCACGGCACCATCGAGACCGCCGTGCAAGCGATCCAGAACGGTGCCTACGACTTCATCGAGAAGCCCTTCAAGGCGGACCGGCTTCTGCTGGTGATCGCCCGGGCGCTCGAAGCCTCCCGCCTGCAACGGGAAAACAGCGAGCTGCGGCTGCGGGCGGGGGCGGAGGCGGAACTGGTGGGCGTCTCGGCGCCGGTGATCCAGCTTCGCCAGGCGATCGACCGCGTGGCGCCGACCGGGTCCCGCGTGCTGATCAGCGGGCCGGCGGGGTCGGGCAAGGAGGTGACGGCGCGGATGCTGCATGCGCGGTCCCGCCGCGCCGATGGCCCCTTTGTCGCGCTGAACTGCGCCACCCTGGCGCCGGCGCGGTTCGAGGAGGAATTGTTCGGCGTGGAGGCCGGCAACGACCCGGCCGGCCAGCCGCGCCGCGCGGGGGTGCTGGAACGCGCCCATGGCGGCACGCTGCTGCTGGATGAGGTGGCTGACATGCCGCTGGAGACCCAGGGCAAGATCGTGCGCGCCCTGCAGGAACAGGGTTTCGTCCGTATCGGGGGCGCGCAGCGGGTGACGGTGGATGTGCGGGTGATCGCTACCACCAACCGCGATCTGCAGGCCGAGATCGCCGGCGGGCGGTTCCGGGAGGATCTATATTACCGCCTGGCCGTGGTGCCGCTGCGCATACCGCCGCTGCGGGATCGGCGGGAGGATATTCCAGCCCTCGCCCGGCATTTCATGAAGCGCTCGGGCGAGACCTCCGGCATGGCGCCGCGCGAATTATCCGAGGATTCGCTGGCGGCGATGCAGGCCTATGAATGGCCGGGCAATGTGCGCGAGTTGCGGAACCTGATCGACTGGCTGCTGATCATGGCGCCGGGTGATGCGCGGGAGCCGATCCGGCCGGACATGCTGCCGCCGCAGGTTGGTGCCTCCGCGCCGGCGGTGCTGAAGCTGGACCGATCGTCGGAGATCATGACCCTGCCGCTGCGGGATGCGCGGGAATTGTTCGAGCGGCAGTATCTGGAGGCGCAGTTGCTGCGCTTCGGCGGCAATATCAGCCGGACGGCGGCCTTTGTGGGGATGGAGCGCAGCGCGTTGCACCGGAAGCTGAAGTTCCTGAACGTGCATGCGGATGACCGCACCCCGACCGCAGCCGCCGGGGCAGGGGGCTGAACACCAAGCCACCAAATTTCATCGCAACCTGCAGCCTGGGCCTTTTCGCCCAGGCTGAGCGCCCGAACGGGCGCCGCGGCTTATGCCGCGAGCCAAAGCGGCCGGAGGCCGCGCCCGGCGCCTGAGGGAACAGAATCATGTCCAAGATCGCCTATGTGAATGGCCGCTACCTGCCGCAGTCGGAGGCCTCGGTGAATATCGAGGATCGCGGCTACCAGTTCGGCGACGGCATCTATGAGGTCGTCCATTTGCATGACGGCCGCTATGTGGATGAGGAGCTGCACCTGGCGCGGCTGGAGCGGTCCTTGGGCGAAATCCAGCTCGCCATGCCGATGTCCCGCGCCGCGCTGTCGATGGTGCTGCGGGAGGTAGCGCAGCGGAACCGGGTGCGGGAAGGGCTGCTGTACATGCAGGTGACGCGCGGCGTGTCCCGCCGCGACCATGCCTTTCCATCCAAGCCGGTGCCGCCGGCCCTGGTCGTCACCATTCGCCGCGTCCCCTCCTATCCCACAGATGTGGACAAGTGGCAGGCCGCCTGCATCACCCTGCCGGATCTGCGCTGGGCGCGGCGCGACATCAAATCGGTGAACCTGCTGCCGAATTGCCTGGCCCGCCAGAAGGCGCGGGAGCAGGGCGCGATCGAGGCCATCCTGTATGACGAGGCGACCGGCATGGTCACCGAAGGGGCCGCCACCACCTTCTGGATCGTCGATGAGAATGGCGCCATCCGCACCCGCTTCCTGGACCATGTGGTCCTGCCCGGCTGCACCCGCGCCGCGCTGATGGCGGAGCTGCGCACGCTCGGCATGGCGTATGACGAGCGGGAATTCTCGCTGGAGGAGATGCGCCGGGCGCGGGAGGCCTTCATTACCTCCGCCACCTCCTTCGTGAAGCCGATCACGAAGATCGACGGCAAGCCGGTGGGCGATGGCAAGGTGGGTCCGGTGGTGCGGCGACTTTTCGACATCTTTGCCCGCCATGTGAAGGGCGATGTGAAGAACGCGGCATGAACCGCCCGCTTTGCATCCTGTGGGATTGGGACAACACGCTGGTGGATGGCTGGGCCGCCATCCAGCACGGGCTGAACGCCACCTTCGCCGAATTCGACATGCCGGAATGGGATAGGACGACGGTTCTGGCCAATGTCCGTGGGTCGCTGCGGGATACCTTTCCCGGCATGTTCGGCGCGGAGTGGGAGAGGGCGCGCGACATCTTCTATGGCGCCGTGCAGTCCTGTCACTTGGATGTGTTGAACCCCATGCCCGGCGCCGAATCGGCCATCCGGAAAGCGGGGGCGCTCGGGCCGCAGGGGGTAGTCTCCAACAAGCAGGGGCCGCTGCTGCGGGCGGAAGCAGCGCATCTCGGCTGGGCCGGACATTTCGCCACGCTGGTCGGCGCGGGCGATGCCAGCGCGGACAAGCCAAGCGCAGCGCCGATCCTGATGGCGCTGGCTGCCTGTGGCGTGCAGCCGGGCCGCGCGGTCTGGTACATCGGCGATACGGTGCTGGATATGGATGCCGCGCGGGCCGCCGGCTGCACTGCGGTGCTGCTCGGGCGGGCGCTGCATGATGGCGGCGTGGCGGCGGCGCGGCCGGATCTGGTTTTCGATGACGGCCATGCGCTCGCGGCAGGGTTGCAGGACCTTGCCAGGGCAGGGGTCGCCGAGTGATGTTGGCGGTGTCCGTGCCACTGGCCGGATGACGTCGCCTGGCGGCTGATGGTGGTCCAATGCCACCTGTCGCCCGGCGCGCCGCCTGTATCCGGCCGATCAACGGCCAAGAAGAAGAAGGTTACCGCGCCATGGCCGCCGAAAAATCCCAGAACGTGCAGGACGTGTTCCTGAACCATGTTCGAAAATCCAAGACTCCGGTGACGATCTTCCTGGTGAACGGCGTGAAGCTGCAGGGCATCATCACCTGGTTCGACAATTTCTCCGTCCTGCTGCGCCGGGATGGGCACACACAGCTTGTGTACAAGCACGCCATCAGCACGGTGATGCCGGGCGCGCCGATCATGCTGTTCGACGCCGCCGCTGCGGGCGCGGGTGCTGCGGCGCCGGCGCAGTCTGCCGAGGGCGGGGCCAGCGCCGTTCGTGAAAACCGCCTGACCCTGGGCCGCGAGGTGACACCTGTCGGATCGCGCGACTAAGACCGGCGAAACCCGGTCCCAGGAGACCAGCGGCGGCCCGGTGAAGGCCGCCGTGATCCTGCCCTTCGACCGCTTCACGCGCGGCGCCGCCGCGCATGGCGAAACCGGTGCCAACCGGGCCGCCGATGCCAAGCTGGCGGAGGCGGTGGGGCTCACCGCCTCCATCGGCCTGACCGTGGTGCATTCCGCGGTCTTCCCGCTGCGGGCGACACGCCCCTCGACCCTGCTCGGCGAGGGGCAGGTCGAGATGGTGCATGAGGAATGCGAGCGCCAGGGCGTCACCGTCGTGGTGGTCGATGCTGCGCTTTCGCCGGTGCAGCAGCGCAATCTGGAGCGTGCCTGGGGCGCCAAGGTCATCGACCGCACCGGGTTGATCCTGGAGATCTTCGGCGAGCGCGCGCGCACCAAGGAAGGCGCCCTGCAGGTCGAGTTGGCGCATCTGTCCTACCAGCGCACCCGCCTCGTGCGGTCCTGGACCCATCTGGAGCGCCAGCGGGGCGGCTTCGGCTTCCTCGGCGGCCCAGGCGAATCGCAGATCGAGATCGACCGGCGGCTGATCGACGAACGCATCGTGCGGCTGAAGAAGGAGCTTGAGCAGGTGCGCCGCACCCGCGGCCTGCACCGCTCCGCCCGCGCCCGCGTGCCCTACCCGGTGGTGGCGCTGGTGGGCTACACCAATGCGGGCAAATCCACGCTGTTCAACGCCCTGACCGGCGCCGGCGTGTTTGCCCAGGACCAGCTGTTCGCAACGCTGGACCCGACCATGCGGGCCATCAAGCTGCCCTCCGGCCGCACCGTCATCCTCTCCGACACGGTGGGCTTCATCTCGGACCTCCCGACCCAGCTTGTCGAAGCCTTCCGCGCGACGCTGGAGGAGGTGGCGGCCGCCGACATCATCCTGCATGTCCGCGACGCCGCGCACCCGGACAGCGCCGCGCAGCGCAGCGATGTACTGGGCGTGCTGGAGGAGATGGCCCACGGCGAGGATGCGCCGATGGACGAATCCTGGCCGAACCGCGTGATCGAGGTGCTGAACAAGGCCGACCTCATGGGCGGGGTTGATTCGGTGCCGGAGATGCCTGGCGCGATCGCCGTCTCCGCGCTCACCGGCGATGGGCTGGATGCGCTGCGGGATGCGCTGGATGCGCGGATGACTGCGGGGATGGAGACGGTGGATTACCGCATCGCCCTGGCCGATGGCGCCAGCCTCGCCTGGCTGTATGAGCATGGCGAGGTGCTGGCGCGCGAGGATACGGAAGACACGATCCGTGTGTCCGTGCGCCTGACCCCCGCCGATCGGGCCCGATTCGAACAACGGGGACATTGATGCGCTTCGATACCAAGGCGGCGCGCGACGTCGCCGCGCTGCTGCGCGACGCGACCAGGACGGAAATCCTGCCGCGCTTCCGCCGCCTCGCCGCCGGCGATGTCCGCACCAAGTCCAGCCCGCTCGACCTGGTGACGGAGGCCGATGAGGCCGCCGAGCGCATGATCGAGGCCGCCTTGCGCGCCCGCTTCCCCGGCTGCGTGGTGGTGGGGGAGGAGGCGACAGCGGCCAATGGCGCGCTGCTGTCCAAGCTGGCTGATGCCGACCTTGCCTTCGTGGTGGACCCGGTGGACGGCACCGCCAACTTCGCCGCCGGCATGCCGCTGTTCGGCTGCATGGCCGCGGCCTTCGTGAAGGGCGAAGTGGTGGCGGGATGGATTCACGATCCGCTGGGCGACGACACCGCGGTCGCGCTGCGCGGGGAGGGCGCCTGGTTCGAGGATTCGGAGGGCCACCGCTTCGCCGACCTGCGCGTGGCATCGCCGGTGCCGATGAACCGGATGATCGGCGCCGTCTCCTGGGGCTTCCTGAAGGAACCTCAGCGCAGCCAGGTGGCCTCCCGCCTGCCGAACCTCGCGGGCATCGTGAATTTCCGTTGCGCCGCGCATGAATACCGGCTGGCGGCCAGCGGCCATGCGCATCTGCTGTTTTACAACAAGCTGATGCCCTGGGATCATGCGCCCGGCTGGCTGCTGCACCGGGAGGCCGGTGGCTATTCCGCCCGCTTCGATGGCAGCGACTACGAGGCCAGCCACCATGTCACCGGCGGGCTGATCTGCGCGCCCGACAAGGCCTCCTGGCAGGAAGCCCGGGACGCACTGCTTGGCTGAGGATGAGGATGAGGGGGAGGACGGCCCGCCCGGCCTGCCCCCTGGCACGCCCTTCTACATGACGCCGGCAGGGCATGAGGCGCTGCGCGGCGAGCTCCGCAAATTATGGGATGACGAACGGCCGAAGGTGGTCGAGATCGTCTCCTGGGCCGCGGGTCTCGGCGACCGGTCGGAGAATGCGGACTACCAATACGGCAAGCGCCGCCTGCGCCAGATCGACAGCCGCGTGCGCTTCATCCGCAAGCGGCTGGAACGGGTGCAGGTGGTGGACCCCGCGGCGCAGACGCGGCGGGACCAGGTGTTTTTCGGTGCCTCCGTCACCTATGCCCGGCTCTCGGATGATGCCGAGGTGACCATTACCATCGTCGGCGTGGATGAGGCGGACAGCGCCGCCGGCCGCATTTCCTGGGTGGCGCCGGTGGCCCGGGCGCTGCTCGGCGCGCGGGTCGGCGATACACGGAAGCTCCGCACTCCGGCAGGGGCGGAGGAGATCGAGGTGGTGGCGATCGCCTATCCCGCCGGCTGATGGTCGTCATCGCGGGTGCTGATTCGCCTCGGCCGCATGGCGGGTCCATCTGGGAGCTCGACAGCCAGGGAGAGCGCGCACCATGTCCACCCTCATCGACCCGACCGACCCGCTGCCGCCCGGCCTCGAGACCGTCATCCTGCCGCGCACCCACGACATCGGCGGCTTCGAGGTGCGGCGCGCCCTGCCGGCAAAGCAGCGCCAGATGGTCGGCCCCTTCATCTTCTTCGACCAGATGGGCCCGGGCGAGTTCCTGACCGGCACCGGCGTCGATGTCCGCCCGCACCCGCATATCGGCCTGTCCACCGTGACCTATCTGTTCGAGGGCGAGATCCTGCACCGGGACAGCCTGGGCACGGAGCTGCCGATTGCGCCGGGCGACGTGAACTGTATGACGGCCGGGCAGGGGATCGTGCATTCCGAACGCACCGCCGCCCCGCGTCGTGCGGCCCCGCACCGCCTGTCCGGCATCCAATCCTGGGTGGCGCTGCCCAAATCGCATGAGGAAAGCGCGCCCGCCTTCACCCACCATGGCAGCGCCAGCCTGCCGACCCTGGATGCGGAGGGGGTGAAGCTGCGGCTGGTGGCGGGCGTGGGCTGGGGCATCGCATCCCCGGTCGCAACGCCGAGCGAGCTGTTCTATGCCGATGCCGTGCTGGCGCCGGGCGCCCAGGTGCCGATGCCGGACCAGCAGGAGGAACGCGGCGCCTATGTGTTCTCCGGCAGCGTCGAAGTGGCCGGACAGCCCTTCGAGGCCGGCCGCATGCTGGTGTTCCGCGCCCGCGACCGCATGTCCCTGAAGGCAGGGCCGCTCGGCGCGCGGCTGCTGCTGCTGGGTGGCGCGACCATGGACGGCCCGCGCTACCTGTTCTGGAATTTTGTGAGTTCCTCCCGCGAGAGGATCGAGCAGGCCAAGGCGGATTGGGCGCGGGACCGCTTCGGCATGCCGGTCCCCGGCGAGACGGAATGGATTCCGCTGCCGGAGAAAAAGGTAGTGCGGGCCGGGGAGGGATCGCCGACCAGCTGAGCGCTATTCGGCGGCCAACGCGAAGGGCGCCGGGGCCAGCTTCAGCCGCGCCGCCCAGGCGCGGCTGGCCGCGATCGCCTCCGGGAAGGCGCTGCGGTAGCGGTGGTTGACCTCGACATCGGCCACCAGGTCCTCCGGCCATTCGCAGCCGGCGGCCAGCGCGTCCCAGGGGATGCTGCCCCAGCCCATCGGCAGATGCAGGTCGCCGACGGCGAAGGCCAGCATCTCGGTCACCGTATAGGTCCAGAAGTCGTTCGGGCGGCCGAAGCTGTCATGCAGATGCAGGTGGCAGGACAGCGGCGCCAGGGCGCGCGCCTCGGTCAGGAAATCCGCGCCCATCTGCCCGCAATGCAGCCAGCCATGGCTGATGTCGAAGGTCGCCATGACGTTGGGGTGGGCGATGGCGCGCAGTTCCTGCGCCAGGCGACCGGGCAGGGCGGTGGTGCGTGCGCCGGTGAATTCGAAGATGTTCTCCACGCACAGCGTCACGCCATGGTCGCGTGCCACATCGCCCATGCGGGAGAGGTGTTCGCGCTGGCGGTCGAAGGCGGCCTCGATGCCGGCGGACTGGACCGTGGGCACGAAGCCGGAATGGATCACCAGATTGCGGCAGGACAGGGCGCCGGCCACTTCGATATTCGCGCGCAGCACCTCAAGGTGCAGCGGCACCCGGAAGGGGTCCTCCATCAGGTTGATGCTGAGGTGGCCGTGCAGCACGTAGCCAAGGCCGCGGCCTTCGCAGATGCGCCGCACATCGGCCAGCCGATCCGCCCGGATGCGACCGCCGACGATCAGGTCCAGCGCATGCAGCGGCAGTTCCGCCATTTCCGCACCCAGCGCGGCCGCGTCATCCAGGGCGGCGGGCAGGTCGGCCCAGTCGGGGTCCTTGACCTGGATGGTGAGCGAGAGCGGCGGGGCCATGGCGAATCTCCGTGCGGTCGTGCCGGAACCTGCCACGGGTGGCCATGACGGCGGCGTGAAAGCCAGGTGTTCACCCTCTGTGCCAGAGGTCCCTCTGCTGTAGTGGGGTCCGTAGTGCAACACTGCGCCTGTAGTATTACTACGGCATCACGCGCCCTCCGCCGCCTTCACCGCCTGCCACTCCGCCTCCATCGCCTCCAGCCCCGCATCCGCCGGCGCCAGGCCGCGTGCTGCCAGGCGCTTTTCCACAGCGGCGAAACGGCGTTCGAACTTGGCATTGGCGGCGGCCAGGCAGGTCTCCGGGTCCAGCTCCAGCTTGCGGGCCAGGTTCACCATGACGAAGAACAGGTCGCCCAGCTCATCCGCCTGGCGGGTCTTGTCCATCGTCGGCAGCTCTGCCCGCAGTTCCGCCGCTTCCTCCTCCAGCTTGTCCAGCACCTGGCCGGCATCCGGCCAATCGAAGCCGACACGGGCGGCGCGGCGGGAGATTTTCAGCGCACGGGTGAGGGCCGGCAGACCCACCGGGACCCCGGCCAGCGTGCCGGTTTCCGCCCGGGCGGCGCGCTCGGCTTCCTTCTGCGCCTCCCAGGCCAGGTTCTGCATGCCGGCATCGCGCGAAGCGGCCTCGCCGAACACATGCGGATGGCGGCGGATCATCTTGGCGGCAATGGATTCGGCCACCTCGGCGAAGCCGAACTGGCCCGCCTCGCTGGCCATCTGCGCGTGATAGACGACCTGCAGCAGCAGATCGCCCAGCTCATCCTGCAACTGCGGGAAATCCGGGCCGCGGGCGATGGCGTCCGCCACCTCATAGGCTTCCTCGACCGTATAGGGCGCGATGGAAGCAAAATCCTGCACCTGGTCCCACGGGCAGCCATCCGGCGCACGCAGCCGGACCATGATGGCGAGCAGCCGCGTCAGCGCGGCGGCGGGATCGGTATGCGACATGGAAGGCGACTCTCCGGGGGCGGGGCCTGCATCCTGGCTCAGCCGCCGTAATCCCCAAACCCTCCCGGATTCATCCCCATTTCCTCATGCCGCATAATATATATTATGGAAAAATTGCAGATGGGGATAAGCCTGGGAGGAAAGCGTCGTTTTCCATAATATTCCGGATTGGCGAGGTTTGGGCTCTGGGTGGGGTGTGCTGGAACGGAGGGTGAATCAGGCCTCGATGTGCAGCACCTGACCGTCATGGGCCGGCTCCACGCCTGCGGGCAGCGTGCGGCGTAATTCGGCAAAATCCAGGTCGTTGCCCATGTGGGTCAGCACCGTGCGCCGGGGCTTCAGGCGCGCCACCCAGTCCAGCACCCGCGCCACATTGGCGTGCACCGCATGCGGCTTGCGCTGGAAGCAGCCGACCACCCAGGTATCCAGCCCCCCCAACCCGGCAAAGGTTTCCTCGGGCATGGTTACCACATCCGTCGAATAGCCGAAGCGGCCGATCCGGAAGGCCAGCGTCTCCATCACCCGATGGTCCTGGAGGAACACCTGCACCGGCATTCCGGCCATCTCCACCGTCTCCCCGGGCACGATGGTGCGGGCCGTCAGCGCCGGGCGGTAGAAGCCAGGTGGCGTCGGCGGCAGGAAGACATAGTCGAAGCGCCGCTTGAGCAGCGACAGCGTCTCCTCGCTGGCAAAGGCATCCAGCGCCGCCCCGGTCAGCCGGTTGACGCTGCGGAGGTCGTCGATGCCGAGCACATGGTCCGCATGGGCGTGGGTGAAGGCCACCGCATCGATCGTTGCGACCCCGCAAGACAAGAACTGGTCACGCAGGTCCGGCCCGGCATCGATCAGCAGTCGCCGACCCGCCGCATCCTCGACCACGGCGGAAGTCCGGCTGCGCCGGTTGCGCGGCTCGGCCGGGTCACAGGCCCCCCAGGCACCAAGCCCGCCCACTCCGCCGATTTGAGGCACGCCCGTGGAGCCGCCGCAGCCCAGCAGCGTAACCTTCATCCCTTGGCCCGGCTGAACAGCCGGTGGAAGTTCGCCGTTGTCAGCTCCGCCAGCGCGGGCAGGCCAAGCCCCCTCACCTCGGCCAGCCTGGCCGCCGTGTGCACGGTATAGGCCGGCTCGCAGCGCTTGCCGCGCAAGGGCACGGGGGCGAGGTAGGGGCTGTCCGTCTCCACCAGCAGCCGATCCGCCGGCACTTCTGCCGCCACGGCGCGGATGGCATCCGACTTCGGGAAGGTCAGCATGCCGCTGAAGGAGACATAGCCGCCCAGCCGCACCGCAATCCGCGCCAGTTCGGCGCCGGAGGAGAAGCAATGCAGCAGGAAGGGGAATTTCCCGCGAGCATCCTCATCCTCCAGGATCGCCGCGATATCCGCATCCGCATCCCGCGCGTGGATCACCAAGGGCAGGCCGGATTGGCGGGCGGCGGCGATGTGGCGCCGGAAGCACGCCTGCTGCGCCAGCCGCGGCGCCTTGTCATAGAAATAGTCCAGCCCGCTCTCGCCGAGACCCACCACCTTCGGGTGGTCGGCCTCCGCCAGAAGCGTCTCGACGCTCGGCACCTCGCCCTCGCCGGCATTGTGCGGGTGGATGCCGACGGTGGCGAAGACGTTGTCGTAGCGGTCCGCAATCTCCCGCACCGTCGCCGCGCCCGGGCCGATGCGGGTGCCGATGGTGACCATGATGCCCACGCCGGCGGCCTTGGCCCGCGCCACGACATCGGCCTGCTCCGCCTCCTGGAAATGGTCCAGGTGGCAATGGCTGTCGACGATCAGCATGGTCAGACGGCCGCCTCGATTTTGCGGAACAGCGGCTCCGGCGGCGGCAAGGCGAGGCCCGCGGGCAGCGGGGTTGAGAGGTGCTCGAGCCCCCTCGCCGCCTCCGGCACGCCGAGCTGGTCCAGCAGCTTCGCCATGGTGTCAGGCATGAAGGGCTGCAGCACGGTGGCGAAGGCGCGCAGCGCATCGTGCAAATAGCGAAGCACGGCGAGCCCCCGCACCGGATCGGTCTTTTTCAGCGCCCAGGGGGCGGCGACGGTGATGTAGCCATTGGCATCGCGCACCGCGGCCATGATGGCCTCCAGCGCCAGATGGAATTCCTGCCGGTCCAGATGCGCGCCCACCGCGCTTGGCAGCGCCGCGACCTGTTCGGCCAGCGCCGCATCGGCGTCCGTCGGCGCGGTGGCTTCCGGCAGCACGGCATCGGCGTTGCGCTGGATCAGCGACAGCGTCCGATTGGCCAGGTTGCCAAGCGCATTCGCCAGCTCCCCATTCAGCCGGTTCACCAGCGCAGACCGCGAGAAATCCCCATCCTGCCCGAAGGGCACTTCCCGCAGCAGGAAGTAGCGCAGCGGGTCCAGGCCGAATTCCTCGACCAGCGCCACCGGATCGATGACGTTGCCGAGGCTCTTCGAGATCTTCTGGCCCTCATTGGTCCACCAGCCATGCGCGAAGACGCGCTGCGGCGCCGGCAGGCCGGCGGCCAGCAGGAAGGCCGGCCAGTAGATGGCGTGGAACCGAAGAATATCCTTGCCGACGAAATGCACCTCCGCCGGCCAGCGCTGCCATTCGGGCGCGGCCTCGTCCGGGTAGCCGAGCGCCGTGATGTAGTTGGTCAGCGCGTCGATCCAGACATACATCACATGGCTTTCGTCCCCCGGCACCTTCACACCCCAGGTGAAGGAGGTGCGGGAGATCGAAAGGTCCGAAAGCCCCGATTTCACGAAGGCCACCACCTCATTCCGCCGGCTGGCCGGCAGGATGAAGTCGGGGTTGGCGTCGTAATAGGCCAGCAGCCTGTCGGCCCAGGCCGAGAGGCGGAAGAAGTAGGACGGCTCCTTCACCCATTCCACCGGCGCGCCGGAGGGAGCGTATTTCACGCCATCCCGTTCCACCAGCTCATCCGGCCCATAGAAGGCCTCGTCCCGCACGGCGTACCAGCCCTCATAGGCGCCGAGGTAGATCTCACCGTTCTCGATCAGCTTCGTCCAAAGTGCCTGACAGGCGCGCTTGTGGCGCTCCTCCGTCGTCCGGATGAAGCCGTCGTTGGAGAAACCCATGGTGGTGGTCAGGTCGCGGAAGCTCTGGCTGACCTTGTCGGTGAAGGCCTGCGGGTCCATCCCCGCATCCTGCGCCGCTTTCTCCACCTTCTGGCCGTGCTCATCCGTGCCGGTCAGGAAGTACACATCCCGCCCCTGCAGCCGCCGCCAGCGCGCCAGCACATCGGCGGCCAGCGTGGAATAGGCGTGCCCGACATGTGGCTTGTCGTTCACGTAATAGATGGGCGTCGTGATGTAGGAGCTTGAGGTCACAGCATTCGCTTCCGGTTTCTCGCCCATCAGCGCCGGGACGGCGAGAGCCAGAGTAGCGCCGTCAGCACCGCCTGCTTGCGGTCCAGGCTAAGCACATCCGTCTCGGCTGCGAGCCGTCCAAGGCTATCCCACAGGGTCGACCACTCGGCAAGCGGACGCCCCTCCAGCCAAACTGGTCCCTGCTGCCCGCGCGCCGCCTGTCGCACGCCGGCGGAAATCGCCCGGCGCAGCAGCGCGATGAAGGTGGCGAAGCCGCTGCCATCGCGCTTCGCCGCCACCGCATCCGCCACCGGATGCCAATGCCGCCGGTTACCGAGGTCGCCAAGAACCTGATCCACCAAAGCCTGCAAGGCCAGCCCCTCGCCTTCCGCCAGCGCAACCGCCTGCCCGGCCGAGCCTTCCGCGATCTGCCCAAGCGTCGCGCGTTCCGTGGTGTTCAACTGCGGCAGCAGGCGCATCAACAGCGGGTCCAGCTCGGCGGGAGCGAGCGGGGACAGGTCCAGCCGGCGGACGCGGCTGCGGATGGTGGGCAGCAGCCGGTCCGGCGCCGCGGTGGTCAACACCAGCACGGCCCGCGGTGGCGGTTCCTCCAGCGTCTTCAGCAGGGCGTTGGCGGCTTCGGGGCGCAGCGATTCGGCGCCATCGACCAGCACGAAGCGCCAGCCGCCCTCGGCCGGGGTCATCGCCAGGAAGCGGATGGCGGCGCGCACATCCTCCACCCGGATCACCATCTTCACCCCGCCCTTCTCGCCCGTATTCGGCCGCAGCGCGCGCAAATCCGCATGGGCGCCGGCCAGGATGCGGCGGAAGGTCGGGTGCTGCGGGTCCAGATGCAGTGGCGTTTCGCCCGGTGGCACCTGGCCCTCCGCCCCGCCGGCCAGCAGCCAACGGCCGAAGCGATAGGCCAGCGTCGCCTTGCCGATGCCCGGCGGCCCGGCGAGCATCCAGGCATGCGGCAGCCGGCCCGATTGTGCGGCGCGTTGCAGCGTCCCTGCCGCCGCGTGATGGCCGAACAGGTCCGGCATGGCGCGGATGGGCAGGTCCGGATCGTCCTCGAAGACCTGTTCCTTCGGGGCGCGCGGCGCGCGGCTCATGGCAGCCGCCGATCGACCAGGGCGGCGATCCGCGCGGCCACGTCCTCCACGCCGGGTGTCGCATCCACCATGGCGCAGCGGCCCGGCTCCGCCGCCGCGATGGCGCGAAAGCCGTCGCGGATGCGCTGGTGGAAGGCGGCGTCCAGCCTCTCATACCGATCCGCCGCGACGCCGCGGCGGCGCGCGCGCGCCATGCCGATCTCGACTGGCAGATCCAGCACCAGCGTCAGCGCCGGCCCCTGCCCTTCCAGCGCAATGCCGGCCAGCGCCTCGATCGCCGCCGCCGGCACGCCCTGGCCATACCCCTGGTAGGCACGGGTGCTGTCGGTGAAGCGGTCGCAGATCACCCACATGCCCGCCGCCAGCGCCGGCCGGATGGTGCTGACCAGGTGGTCGCGCCGCGCGGCAAACACCAGCAGCGCCTCCGCCATCGGGTCCAGCCCGGCCCCGCCCAGCAACAGCCGCCGCATCGCCTCCGCCCCCGGCGCGCCACCTGGCTCACGCGTCAGCAGCACCGGCAGGCCGCGCTGCGCCAGATGCGCGGCAAGGCGCTGCGCCTGGGTGGACTTCCCCGCCCCCTCGCCGCCTTCCAGGGTGATGAACCGGCCGTGCTGCTGCATGGCCCTATCTCGCCGCTTCCCGCGCCGCACTCAAGCCGCGCGCCGCGGGAAACGCGCCGTTAAGCCGCTTCTGCAACAAAGGCGCCACCATGTGCCCTCCCTGGCCGTGGCAGGACATGGAGCGGTCTGGCGATGGCATGGCTTTCCGAGGCAAGTCTGAGGATAAAGATCCTCGTGGTGGTGGGCCTTCTCGGCCTGCTGAATCTCGGCGGCGCCGGATATCTCGTGCGCGAATGGCGCGGCGATAATGGCGCTTATGAGGAGATGGTCGGCCGGGAGGTCGAGGTGGCGGGCCATGCCCTGACCATCCGGGGCGACATCCAGAACGTCGTCCGCAACATCAACAACATCCGCCTGCTGGACAATGATCCAGGCGCGCTGCCGCCGCTGGAGGCCCGGATCAACGGCCTGCTGGCCGAGATTGAACGCCGCGCCGGGCTGATGGAACAGACCGGACAGGGCCTCGCGACGCAGATGGTGGCGGATACACGCCAGACCGTCACCCGCATCCGCCAGATCGCCGGCCAGATCTATACGGTGAAGCGCGCCAGCGCGCCGGGCCATGCGGATGCGATCGAGGCGCTGTGGAACAGCCCGGATGGCCGCGTCGCGGTGGACGGCCTCTATGAGCGCATTGCCGCCTTCGCCCAGTCCATGCGCGACAAGGTGCGAAGCGAATCCGCAACCATGTCGAGCGCGGGTCAGCGCACGGCCATGGTCGTCCTCGGCAGCATCGGCCTCCTTCTGCTGGCCGTGGCGCTCGGCGTGGTGGCCTTCATCCAGCGCAGCGTGGTGCGGCCGATCACGGAATTGGAGGCCGCGATGGCCCGCATCCGCGATGGCGACGACACCACGGCGGTGCCAGGCACCACGCGGAAGGACGAGGTCGGCCGGATGGCCGCCAGCCTGTTGCAACTGCGCGACGGCCTCGCCGCCGGCCGCCAGGCGCGGGAGGCGCAGGAGGAAGCCGCGAAGGCGCAGATTGAACGCGCCAGGCGCATCGATGCGCTGGTCCGGAGCTTCGAGGCGGAGGCGGCGGAAGTGCTGGGCGCGGTCAGCTCCGCGGCAACGGAGCTGGATGCGACGGCCGGCGAGATGGGGCGCACCGCCGAACAAGGCGCATCCCAGGCCACCACCGTGGCCGCGGCGGCCGAGCAGGCCAGCGCCAATGTGCAGACGGTCGCCGCCTCCACCGAGGAAATGGCCGCCTCCATCGCCGAGGTCGCCCGCCAGGTGGCCGAAAGCGCGCGCGTCGCCAATCAGGCGGCGGATGAAGCCCGCGCCACGGACCACGCGGTGGCAAGCCTCGCCTCCGGTGCCCCGAAGATCGGCGACGTGGTGCGGCTGATCGGCGATATCGCCAGCCAGACCAACCTCCTCGCCCTGAACGCCACGATCGAGGCCGCCCGCGCCGGGGAGGCCGGCAAGGGCTTCGCGGTGGTGGCGAGCGAGGTGAAGACCCTCGCCGCGCAGACCGCCAAGGCGACGGAGGCAATCGGCGGCCAGATCGGCCAGATGCAGGCCGAGACCCAGGCCGCGGTGGCCGCCATCCAGGGCATCGCACGCACCGTCCAGTCGCTCAACGGCATCGCCGCCCAGGTGGCGGCGGCGGCGGAGGAACAGGCGGCGACAACGCAGGAAATCGGCCGTTCGGTGGCCGAGGCCGCGACCGGCACGTTGAACGCCAGCCGCAATGCCTCCGGCCTCGCCGATGGGGCGGAACGCACCAACCAGGCGGCGAATGACGTGCGCTCCGCCTCCGGCGTGCTGTCACGGCAGGCGGAGGGGCTTCGCAGCCAGGTGGACCGCTTTCTCGCTGGCATTCGCGCGGCCTGAGGCGGCGCCATGGGGGGCGGCCTAGGCCCCCCAGCCTTTCAGCCGCCGAACCAGCGCCCGATCACGGCCGGGATGCGCGGAAACATCCCGAGCCGGTCCACATCCGCGCCGGCAATCAGCGGCACATTCATCTCCGGCACCCCCTGCCCGGCGATCAGCAGCGTGCCGATGCTCTGGCCCTTGCTCACGGGCGCCGGCACCGGCGCGTCGTAGCGCACCCGCACCTCCAGGTTGCGGCGCCATTGCCGTGGCAGGGTCAGCACGAGGTCACGGCCAGCCACCAGCGGCACAGTGGCGCGGTCACCCAGATAGACCGGCACCTCTTCCACCGTATCGGCGGCGCGGAACACGACCACATTCTCGAATTCGCGGAACGCCCATTCGAACAGCCGCTCGCTCTCCTCCGCCCGGGCGCGCATCGAGGGCAGGCCGTTCACCACCAGGATCAGGCGGCGCCCGCCGCGGATGGCGGATGCGGTCAGGCCGTAGCCGGCTTCCTCGGTATGGCCGGTCTTCAGCCCATCCGCGCCGGCCACGCGGCTGAGCGCCGGGTTGCGATTCTCCTGCGAGATGTCGTTCCAGCGGAAGCTGCGCTCATTGTAGATGGAATAGTATTCCGGGAAGTCGCGGATGATCCGCCGCGCCAGCGTGGCCAGGTCCCGCCCGGTCATGCGATGTTCCGGATCCGGCCAGCCGGTGGCGTTGCGGAAGTTGCTGTCGCGCAGGCCGATGCGGCGCGCGGTTTCGTTCATCAGCTCGGCGAACTGCGTTTCCGATCCGCTGATACCCTCCGCCAGCACGATGCAGGCGTCGTTGCCGGATTGCACGATGACGCCGCGGGTCAAGTTCTCGACGCTGATCGAGGTGCCGACCCCGACGAACATCTTGCTGCCGCCCATGCGCCAGGCGCGCTCGCTGACCGGCAACTGCTGGTCCATCCGCAGCCGGCCATTCTTCAGCAGTTCGAACACCACATACATAGTCATCAGCTTGGACATGGAGGATGGCGGCATGCGCTCCTCAGACGCCTTGTCCAGCAGCACCGCCCCCGTGTCGTAATCGATGATCACGGCGTGCCGGGCGCTGGTATCCAGCGGCCCGAGCGGCGTGCTGGCCGGGCTGGTCGGCGCGGGCGCCGGCCTTGCGGCGCGCTGCGCCAGCGCCTCCCTGCCCATCAGGCCCGTGGTGAGACCCGTGGTGAGACCGGCGGCGGCCCCCATCATGTCGCGGCGGCGCATTGGCAGCCTCCCTGTGTCGCAGCGTGCTTCAGTCAACGCGGAGTCGTGCCTCGGATACGCCAGCGCGCAGAGTCGCCTCAAGCGCCCTGTCGGCCTCCGTCACGCTGCTGAAGGGGCCGAGCCGCACGCGGTAGCTTGGCTGCACCCCGCGGCCGCGCCCGCCCAGCACATCCACCCGCGCCCGCAACCCGGCCAGCCGCGCCGCCTGCCGGTCCGCAAGGTCGCGGCGGGAGAAGGTGGCGAGTTCCACCCAGAGCACACCGGGCCGTGCCGCAACGCGGGTCACCCGTTCCGGCAGGCGCAGCGGCGGGGCCGCGCCGGTGGCAGCGGCCGTGGCCGCGCCGCTCTGGCCGGCGCCCGGGAACTGCCGGGCCTGGCGCAGCCGCGCGGCCTGGGTGGCGCCGGGCGGCGGGGCCAGGTCTTCGCGCCCGACCTCGCCCAGCGGGGCGGCCGCGATGTCCAGCGGCGGCGCCTCGGTATTCGGCAGGCCGGCGGCGAAGGCGCGCGAGGACTCCCCCACCACCGCGATCCGCACCTGCGCCACGCTGCCGGGGCGCAGCCCGATCAGCTCCGCCGCGCGGCGCGAAAGCGCGACCACGCGGCCGGGATTCTCCGGCCCACGGTCATTCACCCGGACCTCGACCTGCAGTCCGGTCTCCAGATTGGTCACCGCCAGCACCGCGGGAAGCTGCAAGGTGCGATGCGCGGCGGAGAGCGCGGTGGGGTCGTGCTCCTCGCCATTGGTGGTGCGGCGGCCGGCGCGGGTATCGGTACTGGCAACGGCGAGCCCCGTCTCCTGCAGCCCGAAATCCTCCCGCGGGTAGGACCACAGCCCGCCCATCTGATAGGGCGCGCCGATCATGTAGCGCGGCTGCGCGACCGGCCCGGCATCCCGCCGCGCGCAGCCCGCCACCCCGGCGAGCAGGATCGCCGCCGCCAACCCGTACCAGGCACGCCGCATCAGGCGACGCGGTCCGAGAGCATCCCGACCGCTAGGGCATAGAAGTTGGAGGGGTTGTAGCGGCGGATCACATTGAAATTATGATAGATCAGGAACGCCTGCCCGCTCGGGCCGGGGATCAGCACCGCCGCCTGCATGTCGAGCGGCGGCAATTCGACGCCATCCGGCCGACGCACGCCCATCCGCACCCAGTCCCGCAGCGGGCGCATGTTGTCGCGGCGGGCCTGCTCCGGGTTGAAGCCCGGCGGGACCACCACTTCCCGCCCCCACAGCTCATCATCGCGCCAGCCGGAGCGGGCGAGGTAGTTGCCGATCGAGCCCAGCGCATCGGCCCGATTGTCCCAGATGTCCCGGCGGCCATCGCCATCCATGTCCACGGCCAGGCGCTCGAAATTGCTCGGCATGAATTGTGGGTGGCCCATGGCGCCGGCCCAGCTTCCGCGCATCCGATCCGGCGCCACATGGCCGGCATCGATGATCTTCAGCGCGGCCAGCAGTTCGTTGCGGAAATAGGTGGCGCGCCGTCCGTCCCAGGCCAGCGTGGCCAGGGACTGGATGACATTCATGTTGCCCATGAAGCCACCGTAATTGGTCTCCAGCCCCCAGATCGCCGTGACAATGCGGGGCGAGACGCTGAAACGCCCGTGCACCGCATCCAGCGTCGCGCGGTTGTCGGCAAAGGCGCGGCGGCCGGCATCGATGCGCTGCTGCGACAGGCGGGCGTCGCGGTATTGTTCCCAGGTCTGGGTAAATTCCGGCTGCCGCCGGTCCAACTCCAGCACCCGGTCATTCGGGCGCAGCCCTTCAAGCGCCCGGTTGAGCGTGCCCTGCGAGATGCCGGCACGCCGCGCATCCGCGCGAACGCCATTGAGGAAGGCATCGAAGCCTTGGCTGGCCGCCTGCGCGCGCGATGCGATCAGGAGGGCAGCGGCGGAGAAGATGATGCGCCGAGTCGGGTTCATGCCGCTGGATGCCACAGCCCGGGGGGGCGGGGCAACGCACGGTTGCGCTGGCGTCAAACAGGCTAGCGTGAGGCGGCGGCCGCCATCTCCTCCGCCCGCGCCTGAAGCCGGGTGAAGACGGCCTCCGCGCCTGGGTCCACCAGCCGGCCATCGCGCTTGCGGAAGCGGCCATCCACCAGCACCGTCTCGATCTCCCCAGCGCTGGCCTGCAACAGCACTAGCCCGGCCGGGTCGCTGCGCGGCGCCGTCAGCGGTTGGTCCGCGCGCACCAGCAGCAGATCGGCGCGTTTGCCCGGCGTCAGGCTGCCGGTCACGCGGTCCAGCCCCAGGCCGCGGGCGCCGCCGATGGTGGCGAATTCCAGCATCTGCCGGGCGGTGACGGGCGGCGTGGCGGGCACCCCATGCCCGGCCGCCAGCGCCGCGAGGTTGATCCGGTGCAACTCCGCCGCCAGCGCCACGCGCAATTGCGGCAGCAGCCCGCCGCCGACCATGGAGGGAATATCCGTGCCGACCGAGACCCTCATCCCCGCCGCGGCCGCCTGGAACATGGCGGGGTGGCCATGGCCCATCCGCATCTCGACCTCCGGTGTCGAGCACAGCATCACGCCGCGCTCGGCGGCCAGCTTGTATTCGTCGGGCTCATGGCCGTTGGCGTGGACGATCTGAAGCCGTTCATTCAGCAGGCCCTGCGCGTCCAGCAGCCGCAGCAGGCCGGGCTTGCGGTTGGGGTAGATGGAGGCGCCGGTATGGATGGCGATCGGCACGCCCAGCTCCGCGAGGCGGCGCATATCGGCCAGAGCGGGTTGCAGCGGCGTGAAGTCCGGCCCCTGGAGGCAGGTCCAGATCCGCACCAACCCCTCCGCACGGGCCGCCAGCAAGCTGCGGGCATGGGCGATCATCCGGCCATGGATCGCGGCCGCATCGCCGCCCTGCGGGATGGGGGGCGCGGTGTAAGCGAGAACGGCGCGGATGCCGGCCGCATCCAGCCCGGCGAGTGCGGCATCGGCATGGTCGGGGGACATCGTCTCCCGCGACCAATCCATCACGGTGGTGACGCCGGCGGCAATCTGTTCCAGCCCGCCGGCATGGTCGGCGAGTTGCACATCGGCGGGCCGCATGCGGTTGGAATGGCGCAGCACGATGGTCTGGAAATAGCCGCCAAAGGCATGTTCGGTGGACAGGCCACGCTGCATGGACTGCGCCAGATGGATATGGCCGTTGACCATGCCCGGCAGCGCGATGCGCCCGGCGGCCTCGATCACCAGCGCACCCTCCGGCGCCGGGATGCTGGCGGCCACGGCGCGAATCACGCCGTCCTGCACAAGGATATCGCCCTGCGGCAGGTCGCCGATGGCCGGGTCCATGGACAGGATGTAGGCGCCGCGCAGCAGGATGGGCTGCCACACCGCCGCCTGGGGCTGCGCGGCCGCTTCGCGCGGCCGGGACATCGCAAGGGCGGAGGCCGCCACGCCGGCGACGAACAGCGCACGCCGGCCGGGGCCGGAGGCTTCGGTTTGGTTCATGGAGGCCCCGTTTCTTCCCACCGCCCCGCCACCGGAGCTTGTAGGGAAAAGGTGCCCGCAATCGATTGCAGCCGCAACCCGAAAAGAGGCCGCGGTCCCGCCGCGGCCGATTTCAGAACCGGGCCGTGAAGCCTACGGAGCCGAAACTCTGCAGACCGCCGCGCTGGCCGTAGAACTCCTCCGTCCGCCAGACATGGCTGTAGGCCACCCGCAGGCCCCGGTAATGCACGACGAGGCCAGCCGTCACATCGGCCACCAGCGGCCGCTTGTCGACGGAAGGGCCGCCATCCCGCCATGTATTGCCGTCCAGGAAGATGTCGCGCGCCACGGCGCGGCCCTGGCCGCCAATGAAGCCGTACCAGCCGAATGCCTCCCGCGGTTGGAAGAAGGCGGAGCCGACGAGGGCTGGGCGGATGCGTGGTGCGCCGAAATCCGCGTCCAGCCCCTGCCCCACCCGCATGGCAAGCCCGGCACCGGCATAGGTCGCGACATTGCCAAGCGCCACGGTGAAGGAAGGCAGCAGATC
Organism: Falsiroseomonas sp. E2-1-a4; assembly: GCF_051433165.1. NCBI lineage: Bacteria > Pseudomonadati > Pseudomonadota > Alphaproteobacteria > Acetobacterales > Roseomonadaceae > Falsiroseomonas > Falsiroseomonas sp. E2-1-a4. The sequence continues at coordinate 307,179 of NZ_JBHMFS010000002.1, forward strand.
CGCCTGCAACCCGCCGATTTCCAGCGGTGCGGTGCGGCGCGTGCGCTCGAAAACCACGTTCAGCGCGAATTCATCCTTCAACTGGCTGTCCCAGCCCTGGGTGGTGTCGACGCGGATCGCCTCATGTACCGAATTCTGCACGAATTCGCCGAGCGCCGCCGGGCCGACGACACCGGCCTGAATCTCCAGCGTGCTGAGCGCGAAGCCGGTATCCCGCTGCAGCACCAGCGCGCCATACAGATGCCCGGCATAGGGTCGGTCGCGCGGGTCCGGATTACGGCGCTGGGTATCCGACGGGGTGTAGATAGCCTGCGCCAAGCCGGCGCCCCAGCGGACCTGGCCGGGGCCAAGCAGCCGGGTGGCCTGCTCATTCAGCCAGCGCAGCGGGCCTGGCAGTTCCGCGGAGGGTGAGCGCCAGGCCAGCTGCAGGCCGCTGGTATAATTCTGGTCGGTGCCGCCCAGCGTGTCGTTTTCATAGTTGAAGGTCCAGCTGCCATACGGGTCCGGCGGCGGCGGCGTGACGATGCCGACCGTCGGCGTCAGCGCATCCGGCAGCGTGGGCAGGACGCCCTGGGCCAGGACGCCTTGGGCCAAGGCCGGCAGCGGGGCGAGGAGCAGCGTCAGCAGCAGGACGGTTTTGTTCATGCCGCGATCTATCCATTGCCGGTGGCGCAAGCAACGCCGCTACCCGCAACGAAGGCGCAACAACGTCACGATGGCGCTGTCACGAGATCGGCATCTCACGCCAGGTGCAGGGTTGCCGGATCGTTGGAGGTCGCGGTGACGGTCACCCAGTCATTCCCGCCGACGATCACGTTGAAGCCTGAGGCCTCCGCCAGCGCGGCGAAGCCGCGGGCGTGGAGCGCCCAGATAGGCTGCTCCGCCGGGAAGTTTGCCTGCTGCTCGGCCAGCAAAGGGCCGGCTACCAGCAGGTCCGGGTTCATCGCCCGATACGCCCTCAGCACGCCAGCCGGTGAGGGGAATGCTCCGGCACCGCGAATGCGGTGATCAGGTGGACGAGCAGACCGTCCGCAGCAGCAGATTGAGCATTATACTGCTTTGGGCCTTCGATTGCACCGGCTCCGGCTGATGGTGCGGGACAGGGTCCATCAGCGGGGCGGGCGCGAGTTCGGCCCAGCTCTCTCCGGCCAGAACAGCGCCCCCAGCGTGGCCTGGCCGGCCGCCCCCTTCTGGCGCGTGTCATCGCTCTGCGCTGCCGCGAATTACACCGCTCCGGCCACCCCCCCCCCCCGCGTGACGCGCAACTGCGGCGTCTGGCGCGATGGGAGGCACCGGATTGGCCGCACCACATCGATGGGGTACTGGGCTTGGCCGATGACCTGCCGCCTAACGGGTATATTCCCCGGGGCACGGCCTGCGGTAGGTTGCAGCACTGGGATGGGTGGCCGAGCGGTTTAAGGCACTGGTCTTGAAAACCAGCGTGGGTGAAAGCCTACCGTGGGTTCGAATCCCACCCTATCCGCCACAGGTCGAATGACGGAGCCGACTTGGAGGCCCGAGCGTCCATTCTCCCCACCTCTCTCCCCACAACCCTCGGCGGCTGCCGGCGTACAGCACCGGACACAGACGTGCGAAATACGCCGATTCAAAGCGCACTTCATCGGCGTACCCTCGGTTCGAATCGCTTCCGCTCCGCCAGTTCCCATACGAGCCGCACTCTCCGCCTGACCGAGTGCCGCGCTGAGTGGCAGGTTTCCTGGGGTTTTGAGGGCAAACCTGTTGACTGGCCTGAAGCCGAGATGGGCGAAAATCGCTCTCCGAAGGCCCTTTCTCTCCGGACCTCCTGACTTGGCCGCTTTAGTACGGACAAGATAATATAAAAATAACAATACGTTGCGAGCATGCTGCCGCCGTGGAATTCGACCTGCACTCGGCACCCATGTGATACTGGCACTGTAATCAGTTCGGGCTTTTCGCCTGGCCGCTCTGTCAGTTCGCCAGACCGATGACTCGATTGCCTGCGCCATCAACCCGCATTTCGAGCGCTTGCGACATCGACAGGACGTATGAAGTCGAGCCGCCAAGCGTGAACGGGTAAATGATCGGCGCCGAATCGATACTGGTGACGTTCAGATCATGGCCAGCATTTCTCAGGCACGCCTCGACGAGCCACGCAGCAACCGCCGATTTATGCAGATCGATCGCATTGCTGCGAACAATCCGCTTGCCCTGGTTCATCCTCTCGATCGCGCCCCAGTTCGCCTGAGACTGGAGAACCA